>JANRIZ010000101.1:0-11164 GCA_033764445.1 Verrucomicrobiia bacterium
GACCGAAACCAGGCGTCGTTGATCATCGGTGGCAAAGAGCGAGACCAGGTCCGGTTTTCCATGGCCCGGCACCACCGAGGCGATTTCGAGATTCCGTTCGTTGAAGATACGGATGCGGGATTTGGTGCGTCCGAAAAAACGGGAGGATTCCCCCGCGATGCGGCAGACCTGGATGCCGCCGTGGGGGAGGTGGAGGGCGATGTCAAAGGAGGAGTTTTCCGAGAGGAATGACCGGCGTTTCTGATGGGCGACCTCTCGGCATTCGAGGATCAGGGCTCCCATTTCCGGTTCAAAAATGTCGAAGTTTGCGCTGTCGGCCGACGCGTCCAGGGCCTTTTTGACCAGAAAGATTTCGCGGTTGAGAATTTCCCAGACCGGGCTGCCCGTATGAAAGCCGATGTCCTCCCCGGCGGCGGGGTCTTCGGGAGGGGAAACATCCGGCATGAACTCCGGCTTGAGATTTTCAAAGGGGACCCAGTCGGCCATGCCCTCGCGCCAGACGAAGGTATCGTCCCGCAACAGGCCCGACTCGATGGCCGGGAGAATGTCCTCCTCCCGCAGTTCGCAGGTGTTCTGGGTGGAATCGAGATAATACAGGGGCATTGTCTGGACGGTGTTATGGGGACAGGATCAGATTCTGGGGAAACGGATTTTTGAATGTCCCGACACTAAAAGTCGGGTGACCGTGTGGCGAGTCAATTATCACAGCAGCCCACGGCCGGTCCCCGCCGGAGGATCAGATCGACCCCGGGGGTTTGTCCTCTTTGAATTTCAATTCGCGGAAGGGGGAGAGACGGACGACATTGCCGGGGTCAAAATCGGTGAGCTTGAGCCAGTCCTCTGTGATGTCCGAAGGCGGGAAGAGTTCATTTTCCCGGTATTCACGTTCCAGGGCCACATGCAAATCCGCCCGTGTCAGTGGAGAGGTTGTTTTTTCGGCAATCGACCTTTTGATCGCCAGCTCCTTGGCCCGTTCGACCACCGCCGAGATGATCGCACCGCTGGCCAGGTCGCCCCGATGGAGAAAATCGTGGCGGCCGCTGCGGAAGGTGATTTCCAGAAACCGGTTTTCATCCGTCCGTGCATAATGCGCCTGGACGACCGCCTCGACCAGCGCGTCGCGGGATTCCGCCAGCGGCAGGTCCTCGGTCAGATAGATCCGGTAAATCTCGCGGGCTGCAGCGAGGTCCGGACGACGGACCCGGATTTTGCGGTCGATGCGGCCCGGGCGGAGGATGGCCGGATCGATCAGATCCGCGCGGTTGCTGGCGATGATGACCACCACGTTGCGCAGTGACTCCAATCCGTCCATTTCCGCGCAGAACATGGGGACAAGGGTGGAGAGGATGTTGGACCCCGCGCGTCCGCCCGAGCGCGTCCCCAGAACCGATTCCGCCTCGTCGATGAAGAGGAAGGCCAGATGACCTTCCTCCGCCTTTTCGCGGCACTGGCTGAAGAGATCGCGGACCTGCCGTTCGGATTCCCCCAGCCACATGTTCAGGATTTCGGGTCCCTTGACACTCAGGAAATATTCCGGGCGGTCCTCCCCCGTGAGTTGGGCGAGTTTCCGGCGCAAATTGTGGGCTGTGGCCTTGGCCAGGAGCGTCTTGCCGCAGCCGGGCGGACCGTACAGCAAAAAGCCCTTCGGCAGCGGGTGTTTGAATTTTTCAAACAGTTCCGGGTGGAGGAAGGGAAGTTCGATCGTGTCGCGGATGGATTGGACCGCCTCCTCCTGTCCGCCGACCTTTTCCCACGGGACCGCCTCGACACGGGCTGAGGACCTGTCCAGACGCCGGGCCATTCCGATGACCTCGACGGCGACACGGCCCAGAGGGTCGAGGCGGACATCCAGGCCGGACTTGAGTTTCTCCTTGGCCAGGAGAGTCGAGCGCATGACCACACTTTCCGTGTTGCCGACCTCCTGCCCGACCCGAAGCCGTCCGTTGGAGAGAACCTCGGTGATGCGGACAATCGGGCCCTGATCGCTGAAACCCAGGGAATCGACCAGGGCATAGGCCTCATTGAGAAGAACCCGCACCCCGGATTCGAGCGGTTTGTCCGAGAGGGTCGGATCGATGGAGCAGACATAATCCTGCCCCCCCGAGCAAACCAGGGCGCGGTCCCGGGCGATCCGTTCCAGGAACGTGGCGATGCGCAGGGCGGGCGCGCGGAGTTTGTCGACGGCCTCCGAGAGTTTTTCCAGGGCCGTGCGGGCCTGGTCCTGGACCTCCTCCATCTCCTCAATGCGGGAGCGCAGCAGGCGCATGTCCTGCGGCACGGAACCTTGTGTGGCCATTTTGCCCGAGATGAGGTCTGTCAGTTGCAGTGCCGAAAGTTTTTCAATCTGTTCCCCGGGGATGAGTTTTTCGATCGGGGGGAGGTCGTGTGTGGCCAATTCCTCCTGCGGGGCGGATCCGGGCTGAGGACGGTTTTTGGGAGGCTTGGCCATCGTCAGCCAAAATAGTCCTGAAACGGGTCCTTGGCAAACCAGTTGACTGTTCCCCTGATTAAGGGCAAAAGGGGGACAGATAGTTGTCCATAGCTGTAGGGGACGTGGCCTCACGTCCCGAATCAAAGAGGAAGCGGCGCCGAAGGTCGGTGCCCCTACACGTGTAACCACAAAATACATCCCGTCTGTAAGAACATGATCCGCAAACTGATCGGCAAAATTTTCGGCATCAAATCCGAATCCGGCAAAACCCCCACCCACAAGTCATCCCCTGCCTCCGAAAAAAGGCATCCCAAAGGTGAATCCCGGCACTCCGGTGAAAAACCTTCCGGACGCCGGTCCAACGATTCGCGTCCGCGCCGTCAGTCCGACCACGACCCCCGGCGTCACGAAAGGTTTGAGGGGGAAGGTTCCTCCGGTCCCTCCCGTGGGGGTCGCAACGACCGCTCCCGTGGAGGAGCCCGGCGTGAGGGTGGACGAGGACCGCGCCGGGAATCCGGCGGCGGCGAATACCGTCCGTCCCGTTCCCCGGAGAGGCCGCCCCGCGAGGAGGCTTATGAGGGGCCTGCCAAATCCGCCGCCCCGGTGGAGCCCGCTCCGGAATTCAATCCCGAACATGCATTTGCAAAGCTGGGCCTTGCCCCCAATGTTGTTCAGGCCGTGCAGGCCTCCGGATACGAGAATCCGACACCGATCCAGGAACAATCCATCCCGGTCATCGTCTCAGGAAAAGACATGATTGGTTGCGCCCAGACCGGGACCGGAAAAACCGCTGCCTTTGCATTGCCCATACTGACCATGCTCGGGGAGCACCAGCATAAGACCCGGGTTTTGGTTTTGTCTCCCACACGTGAGCTGGCCATCCAGGTCGGTGAAGCCTTCATCGAATACGGTAAATACACACCCCTCAAACATGCGGTCATTTATGGGGGGGTCGGTTATGGGAAACAGAGGGAGGACCTTGCGGCTGACGCGGATATCATCGTCGCCACCCCCGGACGCCTTCTGGATTTCATCAGTCAGGGAGAAATCGATCTTTCGTCCGTGACCCATCTGGTCATTGACGAAGCGGACCGGATGCTGGACATGGGTTTTATTCCCGACGTCAAACGGATCATTGGGGAGTGTCCGCGCAGCCGTCAGACCCTGTTGTTTTCGGCGACCATCCCGCCGGCCATTGACAGTCTCGCGGGTTTTGCGCTCAAGGATCCCCAGCGTATTTCGGTGACCCCGCCCAGTTCCACCGCCTCCACCGTCGCCCAATATCTGTATCCGGTCGCCCGCGACCAGAAAAACGAGCTGCTCAAGGCCATCCTGGAAAAGATA
The DNA here is from genome assembly GCA_033764445.1 of Verrucomicrobiia bacterium. Lineage (GTDB taxonomy): Bacteria > Verrucomicrobiota > Verrucomicrobiia > JAWXBN01 > JAWXBN01 > JANRIZ01. Next base: position 3,776 of record JANRIZ010000101.1, read on the forward strand.
CAGTACAAGAGTGTGATCATTTTCACCCGCACCAAAATGGGGGCCGACCGCATTGCCGCGGGACTGGCCGAGGCGCAGCATACGGTGACCGTGTTGCATTCGGACCGCTCCCAGCGCGAGCGCATCGAGGCCATCACCGGTTTCAAGGAAGGCACCTACGAAGTGCTGGTGGCCACGGACATCGCCGCCCGGGGACTGGACATTGAGGGGGTCAGCCACGTGATCAACTTTGATGTCCCCGAAAATCCCGAGGACTACGTCCACCGGATCGGGCGCACGGGACGGGCGCTGGCCGTCGGGGATGCCCTGACCCTGTTCACGGTCGACGACATGCCCTATGTCGGGGCCATTGAAATGCTCATCGGCAAAAAGATTCCCCGGGAAAAACTGCCGGACTTCAAATATTCGTACACGGTCCTGCTCGACAGCCGCGCCATGAAACAGCGCTGGGGTTGACCCGTCCCGCGGACCGAATCACCGCCCACCAGAATGTTTACCGGACTTGTCGAGGAAACGGGAGTTGTCGAGGGCCTTGTCAGGAGACCGGGCGCCGCGGATTTTGTCGTCCGCGCCGGACGTGTGCCAGAGGGATTGTCCGACGGGGACAGTATTGCCGTCAACGGGGCGTGCCTGACTGTATCCGCCCTTGCCGGGGGAGCGATGACCTTTCATGTCCTGGAGGAAACATTGCGGCTGACGAATTTTGAGGATTTGAAGCCTGGGGACCGGGTGAATCTGGAACGGGCGCTTCGTGCGGATGCCCGACTGGGGGGGCATTTTGTGAGCGGCCACATTGATGGCACCGGAATCCTCCGCCGATGGGAGAGGTCGGGGGGCGATTTTGTGCTGGAGGTGGAGTGCCCGCCTGCCGTGGCCCGCTATCTGATCGTCAAAGGGTCGATTGCCATGGATGGAATCAGCCTGACCGTGGCCGGCGTTGAGGGAAACATCTGCCGGGTTTGGATCATTCCACACACCCGGGAGGTGACCAATCTTCGCGACCGGAAACCAGGCGACCGCATCAATCTTGAAGCCGACCTGATTGGAAAATACGTCGAGAAATTTGTCTCCGCCCGCCCTGTCCCCTGAGCCGGATATGTCCGGGTGGGGGGAAACGGAGGTGCCGCTGGACAAAATGCGGAGGGTGGACCAGATTGCGTTTCAATGAATCCGATCATCAGGCAGATTGTCCGCACCAAATTGAGACTGACCACGCGCCAACAGGTCAACCGGCAGATCGGGGAGATGCGGGAGGCCTACCGGCGGCTTTCCGAAAAGTTTGAGAACGGGTCCGGATCCCGTCCGGTGCGGGTGCCGCCGATGCGGGGCGTCGATGAGGATATGCGCGAGTGGTCGTACTACATGATTCTGGAGCACAACGTCATCGTCAACGGGGTCATGACCTCCATCGTTGCACAGCTTGTGGCAGGTCGGGAACCGGTCACACCCGGCGTGCGGGATCCGAAGCGCGACGTGATGCCCTCGCTCTGTCCGGGCCCCGAGCAGGTGACCCGGTTTGATCAGTCTGTCGAGGACCATGTTGCCCTGGTTGCTGGCCTGGGGCCGCTGCGAGGGACGCGGCGATCACCCCATCCGCTCTTTGGTGCGTTTGACGCGCATCAGTGGCACGGCATGTTTGCCCTTCATCTGCAATTGCATTACCGGCAGGCGCAGCGGGTGTATCAGCTCCTCCCAACGGTGGATTGACGGGTTCGAGTCCGGGCCTTACTGTGCGGGAAACCATGCTCGACCTTGAATTTCTCCGGCAACTTCATGACCGGCATGAGGATTGCCTGAAGGCCCGGGTGGAAACTTTCAGCCTGGGGGGCACCCATTTTGATTTTGCGACGCGGACGCACCTGATGGGCGTGGTCAATCTTTCAGCGGATTCCTGGTATCGCGAAAGCGTGTGTCTGGATGTCGAATCGGCCATTGCCCGGGGCCTGGTTCTGGGGGCACAGGGGGCGGACCTGGTGGATCTCGGGGCCGAGTCCACATTGGAAAAGGCCGCCCGTGTGGAGGGCCAGGAGCAGAATGGAAAATTGCTGCCCGTCATCAGGGCCCTTTCCGGGGAGGGAGTGAAGGTCTCCGTGGAGACCTATCTGCCCTCCGTCACCGAGGCGTGTCTGAAAGCCGGGGCCGTGGTGCTCAACCTCACGGGAAATGAACATTTGGAGGAACATTTCCGACGGGTGGCCGAGCATGAGGCGGGAGTGATCCTGTGTTACGTCCAGGGCTCGCATGTCCGGGACGTGGGGGACTTTCGTTTTGCCGCCGATATTGTCGGTGACATGCACGACTATTTTGCCCGCCGCATCGATCTGGCCGCAAAATGCGGCGTGCGGAAAATTTTCATTGATCCGGGACTGGGCTTTTATTACCGCAATCTGCAGGACAGCTCCCGCCGGGTCGCGCACCAGATGGAGGTTTTTCTGAACACCTTCCGTCTCCGGACCCTGGGCTGGCCCACCTGCCACGCCCTGCCGCATGCCTTCGAATATTTCGGCGAGGAGGTCCGTTGTGCCGAGCCCTTCATGGCCGTGCTGGCCCTGCTCGGGAAAACCGACCTTCTCCGCACCCATGAAATCCCCCGTGTGCGGGCCGTGGCCCGGACTCTGGCGGTTTTCCCCGGGGGCTCCCGATAGGGGAAACGGGGACCACCCCTGCCCCATTTTTGCGTGTGACTGGCGGCGGGTCCGTGTAGAAGATTGTCATTTATGCAGAAATCCGTCCTCTTTCGCATCGCCTCCTATGCCCGGCACCACAAACTGCTGGCCGGTGCGACCCTGGCCTGTGCCCTGCTGACCACGGCCATGCTGTTTGTGTATCCGAATGTGGCCCAGGTGATCATAGACCGGGTGATCCTGCAGGGGCGTCATGAATTGCTGATGCCCGCGCTGCTGGTGGGTGTGGGGGCCTTTTTGTTGCGGGACCTGCTCAACGGACTGAGGATCATTTTCAACAATGTTTTGGAACAGTCCATCGCGGCGGATCTGCGGCGGGACCTGTACACGCAGTTGCAGAAGTTTTCAGCCCGGTATTTTGATGAACGCAGCACCGGGGAAATCATGACGCGGATGCAGGAGGATGTCGTCAATGTGGAAAGACTGCTCGTCGATGGCACCGAGCAGGGCCTGGTAGCCATTCTTCAAATTGCGGGGATCGGGGTGATGCTGTTCCTGACCGACTGGCGACTGGCGCTGGTGGCCATGATTCCCATGCCCTTTTTGGCGGCACTGGTGACCTGGTACACCCTCCGGGCCCATGCCCTTTACCGGGAGAATGCGCGGACGCGGGACGGACTGGTGTCCCTCCTGCATGACAACATCCAGGGCATCCGCCAGATCAAGAGTTTTGGCCGGGAGGACTACGAGATCAGGCGTTTTGGCGAACGACTCCGGGAGTATTTTCAATCCGTGCTCAGACTCATGAAAACCTGGGCCTTTTACAGCCCCTGTGCGAGCTTTCTGAGTGCCGCCGGAATTGTCATCACCCTCGGGGCCGGAGGTTGGATGGTGATGCAGGGGCAGATGCAGGTGGGGGAACTCGTCAAGTTCCTGCTTTTTCTGAATCTCTTCTACGAGCCCATCAGCCGCATCCATTCCCTCAACCAGATGCTGCAGAGCGCGCGGGCCAGCGGGGCGCGGGTCTTTGAGATTCTCGATGAGGTGCCCACCATTGTGGACCGTCCCGGTGCGCGGACCCATTTTGGAACCGGGTCCGGGACGGAATCCCGCAGGGCCCGGGGGGAGGTGGTTTTTGAGGAGGTGTCCTTTTCCTACCGGTCCGAACGTCGGATACTGGAGGGGATCAATCTCCGGGTGGAGTCCGGCCAGACCCTGGCATTGGTCGGACCCACCGGGGCGGGAAAGTCCACACTGATCAATCTGATTCCCCGGTTTCATGACGTGACCGGAGGCCGGGTGCTGCTCGACGGCGTTGACGTCCGGGATTATGCCCTGAGTGCGCTCCGTTCACAGATCGGGATTGTCTCACAGGAACCCTTTCTTTTCAACGGGACCATCCTTGAAAATATCGCCTATGGGAATCTCAAGGCCGATGGAGAGGCGATTCGACAGGCCGCCGGGGATGCATCCGTGCTGGAGTTCATTGAAAGCCTGCCCGACGGATTTGGGACACGGGTGGGGGAGCGGGGCGTGAAACTTTCCGTCGGTGAAAAGCAGCGTCTGTCCATCGCCCGGGCCCTGCTCAAGGATCCGCCGATCCTGATTCTGGACGAGGCCACTGCCAGTGTGGATACCGTCACCGAATCACTGATCCAGGAGGCCCTGCAGCGGCTGATGAAAGGACGGACCACCTTTGTGATTGCCCACCGTCTTTCGACCGTGCGACATGCCCACCGGATCGTGGTGCTTGAAAAGGGACGCATTGTGGAGGAGGGCAGCCATGAGGCCCTCATGAGTGCCGGGGGAGCCTATGGACGCATGGTGACCGTGCAAAGCTCCTTTTGAGGGGTGCCGCAACAGGAACCGGAAAATCACCGTGCCAGGGCCGCCGCCTCCTCCTGAAGGATGGCGTCCTCGACCTGTTCCCCGTCGTTGGAGGGGAGTTTCGGGACGAATTGGTAGCTGGGGTCCGCCTTTGTTTTCCGGTGGATTTCGAGTATTTCCTTCCAGGTGGCCCAGAGCCCGTGCGGGGCGGGGGGCAGATCATGTTCGAGCACCTTCCGCAATTTGGGCAGGTTGTAAAAGGGAACGCCCGGGTACATGTGGTGCTCCACATGGTACTGCATGTTCCAGTAGAGGAAGGCCGGGAGGGGGCCGCAGGTGAAGGTGCGGCAGCAAAGCCTGAAATCGGGGGCGTTGGGGACCATGCCATAGTGCTGGGGCAATCCACAGAGGAATCCCAGCCAGCTGCAGTAGGTGGTGCCGAAAGTGAAGACGACAATCAGGAACCAGTTGCCGGTGGCGATGAAAATGGCTGCGAGAACCGCATGGCCGATGAGTTGGAACCGGGCCCAGTTCCGGTATTGACGGCGCAGCGCCTGGTCATTTTCCGGCAGGACGTAGTTGTTCCATTCCCCATCGACGATTCCGCGGGCCCTGCGGAGGGTCCCTTTGATCATGTAATAAATGCCCTCCGGATTCCATGCCAGCATTCCCAGCCAGAATTTCCATTGTTTGAAATCAAGACCCTGGGGCAGAACCACCTCACCATCGTAATCCGAATGGACCGTCACCTGATGGTGTTTGACGTGGCTGGGACGGAACCATATCGGATCGCTCCAACTGATGAAGGAATAGACCTTCAGAAAAAATTCGTTCCAGAACTTGGATTTGAAGGGGGTCTTGTGACAGAGTTCGTGGACGGCAATCAGCCCCATGAAGGGTCCCTGGGTGCCGTGAACAAATAGGGCCGCCAGGAGGAGGGGGACAGACCAGTACCAGTTGGCGAGACTGATATTCAAATAAGCCGCGTAGGCCAGGAGGCCGGTGGTGAGGAAGGCCCCCAGTTGCAAACCCACCTGCAGGAAGCCGTGCCAGTTATCCTGCCGCATGAGATCGCTCATGACCTTTTTGTCAACCTTGGTGCGGTACCAGTTGATTTTGGCGCTTTTCTGATATTTGGGTGTGGCGGTTTCCATAGGGGGGATGGGGGATGGGTTTATTTGTCTATGTCGTGCATCATACATTTTATTTGAGTTGAAAAAATGGCAATATTTGCCAAAAACATATCAAAAAATTGCATGACACGAAAAATTTTATCCCGTGCGCCCTTGGAGGTCTTTGGAGGCGGCATGGCCATTTATCCGCCAGGCTCTGTCCTGGGTCCGCTCCGGTACTCGGATTATGAATTTGTCTGGATTGTCGAGGGGCACGTCCAGTGGACCTGCAACGGACGGGAATATGCCGCGCCCCCGGGGTCATTTTTTTTCATGCCGCCCCGGTCCGATGAGATGTTTGTCTGGGACCCCCGTAAACAGAGCCGCCACGCCTTTGTCTGCTTCCGGGTCCCCAGAAGTCGGCAGACCGATTTTGAAGCCCCCGTGCAGGTGTATGCGCTGCCGGAGGGGGATGTGGTCCGTCCCCTCTTCCGACATCTGCTCTGGCTGATGGCCGATCATCCCCCCGGGTGGGAGCGGGCGGCGGATGCGGCGATCACGCAGATGATGGCTCTGTACAAAAGCGGCCTGTTTTCCACGCGTCATGAGGGGTTGGACCAAAACATTCCGGCCCCGGTGGTCCGGGCCCTGCACAAGGCACGCGACATGTGGGCGCGGGGCAATTTGCACCTGCCGACCATGCAGCAGCTGGCGGCCGCGGCGGGGTTGTCGCCCTCGCAGCTCTACCGGCAGTTCATGAAAACCTACGGGGTGGCGCCCCTGACGGCCATCCGGCTTCTGCGTCTGGACCATGGGGCGACGCTGCTGACGACCACCGGTGAGCCCGTCAAGCAGATTGCCCTGCGGACGGGTTTTGAAAACCAGTTTCATTTTTCAAAGGCCTTCAGACAGGTCTACGAATGTTCCCCGCGGGAGTTTCGCGGAATGCATGCCCGTGGCCGGTCCCCCCGGCCCATGCCCGCCCTGTCCATGGTACGCCAGCTCAAGACAGGGATGTGGAGCCAATGACAGGGGAAGCAAAGCGGGGGTTCACCCCGGAGAAAGCATGTCCTCACTCCGTTTTCAACCCCCTCACTCACCGGCTCACTGCAAGTCTTCCTGCCTCAACCACGCCCCCTTTATTCATGGAAAATTCAAAATGATTTGGACACCGATGGCTTGACTGGGGGCTGTGAGAAACAGCTTGACGAGATTGTACATGTGGACATAATTTGTCCACATTATGAAGACAGTCACTGTTCGGGATTTGCGGAACTCCTTTTCCATGCTTGAAGCGTGGCTTTTGGAGGGAGAGGACATACTCATCGAAAAGAGAGGGCGGCCGATTGGCGTGCTGCGCGCATGGCGTTCAGACGCCTCAGTGTCGCCTGTGAAGCCTGACTTTGCCGCGCGCCGACGGGCGATTTGGGGGGATCGAGTTTTTACCGAGGCGGAGGTGGCGGCGATGCGTGCGGATGAACTCGAGGGGGAGGAGGGATGAGTTGTTTTCCCGACACGTCTTTCCTCTGCGCCTTGTATCGGGCCCAAGTCAACTCCGCCCGGGCTGATCAGTTCATGGCTGGGTTGAGCGGTGCCTTGGGGGTGTCGAGTCTGCTGCTGCTGGAGTTCCGGCAGTCAGTGCGCCTGCAGATCAGGCTGCACCGCCATGACCGGGGCAAGGGATTCCCGCAAACCGAAGGGCAGCAAATGCTCAACGACCTGCAAATTGATCTCAACGCGGGGCTACTTTCGACGATACCAGTGGACTGGTCCGCCGTGCATCAGCGGGCGGAAGCACTGAGCAGTGCCCACACTCTTGGTACAGG
>JANRIZ010000134.1:0-4700 GCA_033764445.1 Verrucomicrobiia bacterium
AAATATTGGGGAGTCCGGGCGGCACTTCTACTGCTGGCACTTCTGATCGCCTTCGCGCTGTGGCACGGGATTGAAAACTGGCGCGGGCACCGCGCGTGGGAAGCAGCCAAAGACCGGCTCCGCGCCGGGGGTATCAACCTCGACATCCGGGACTATTACCTGCCGCCCATCCCCGACGAGGAAAACTTCGCAAAGACGGAGTCGTTTGAAAAATATTTTTCGAGCAGTCAACGTTTGTCTCAAATGGCAGACCCTCGTCAGTTTAAAAATCCTTTTGACTGGGGTTCCAACGGTCATCCCCTGTGGCCTAAAATCGAATTGGGACAACGCGCCGATTTAACACCCATTTCGGATTCTTACGCCACAAACTCCCCGGCCATCGCCTCCCTGAAAACCACGGGGGAACGCGTTCTGGCAGGCATGGCCCCCACCGATCAAGCCGTTAACACCCTTCTCCGGGACCTCAAAAAAACACAATGTCACACGGGGTATTTGGAAAATCATCACGGTCCATTTTTGAACATGCAGATCCCATCATTTTTAAACCTTCGTGTCGCCTGTCAAAATCTCAATATCCGCGCCCTGGCCCTGTTTTCACTTAATCGGAACAAGGAAGGATTCGATCTGGTGATGAAATCCTTTGATCTGGCTGACACTCTTAAAAACGAACCCACTCTGGTTGCCTGCATGATCCGGGTGGGCATCATCTCACTGAATCTTTCCACAGTCTGGGAGGCCATAACGGATGAAAAGCTTTCTTCCCAGCAACTCCTCACTCTTCAAAACCGTCTGTCCAAAATTCATCTGGACCGGGATGTCACCCGATCCTTCAAGATGGAAACCTTCTATACCGTCAAAATCGTCGAGCATTTTGACGAAACCTATTTTAAAGAGAAGTTTCCATTTATTAGCCCCCCGCACTCCGGCAATAGCCCCGGCCTGAAAGGAGTCCTGGAGAACACTATCGAAACAGCCGAACATCTGCTCCAAAAAACTGTTTATGAATTGATTCCCCGTGGCTGGCATTTGCAATCCGCCGCCAAAAACATTTCCCTCACCCACCCTCCTGTGATCTATTCCGGAGCCGATCGTCCGGAACTTTTTTCCAATCTCAAAGTCCTCGATAAGGAACTGCATTCCCCAAAACGCATTTTTTTAGCGGGTGATATCTTATTGATTGGCGCACCCAATTATGCCCGCGCCGCAATCCTTGCCCTTCGAACCCAAACCTATGTCCGGTCCGCCGAACTGGCCTGCGCGTTGGAACGGTATCGACTCCAATACAAAACCTATCCCAATTCCCTGGCTGCCCTAGTCCCCCAATTCATCGAGTCCCTTCCCCTCGACCCCGTGGACGGGAAACCGCTTCGCTACAAGTGGCTATCCAAGGATTCCTACCTCCTCTATTCCCTCGGCTACAACATGGCCGATGACGGCGGCACACGCTCCGCCAAACCCGACGACCCCTTCGCCCCCAACGGCGACTGGGTCTGGTCCATCCGGTAGGATGGTTGGGCGTTGGGTTCGATCCTCAATGCGGGTATGTCGCCCCTACAGGGCTTGATGCAATGGGACCCAAACCCAGGGCGTTGCCCAGGGCTGTTATATGGCGCCGCGTTGCGGCTAAAACACCGGCACTCTGGCGTTGTCGGACCCTAAAAAATATCCGTGTTATCCGTGTTATCCGCGGTTAAAAAATCTGCGGTTCTCTGCGACATCTGCGGGGAAGTCCCCCTTTTTTGCCCCCATTCAATAATGCCTCGCCACGAGGTGTGTTTTCTTCCACTGTCTGGTCCGTATGGACTGGTACTACATTCACAATCAGCAACAGACAGGCCCTGTCACCGAGGGTCAGCTCCAGACCCTGATCAAGGATGGAACCCTTTCCAACAGTACCCTGGTGTGGAACGCCGGGATGACCGATTGGAAACCGTATCAGGAATATCAGTCCTCGGTTCAGACAACAGGCGAGACCAAGGTCTGTTCCCAGTGCAGCCGGTTTTTTCAGACCGAAGACATGATCGTCTTCAATGGCCTCCATGTCTGCGCCGCCTGCAAACCGGTTTTTTTCCAAAAAATCAAGGAAGGCGTGTCTCCCTCGTCAGGCATGGCCGGACTGGGTCGGCGCGGAAATCTGATCATCGCCTCGCCGGACGCCTGTTTTCCCGGACGCTGTGTCAAATGTAATGCGCCGGTTGCACAAACCGACATCAAACTCAGACTCTACTACTCTCCCCCATGGGTGTACTTCCTGCTGCTGGCCGGGCTGCTTTTTCTGATCATCGGCGTCCTGCTCACCCAGAAAAAGGCCGCCTACCAGATCGCCGTCTGTCCGGTCCATAAAAACAAACGATTCCAGGTGATTCTGACCGCCTGGGGGATGTTTGCCGGTTCCGTCCTCCTGTTTTTTCTGGCGGCGGCATTTTCCACATTTTGGCCCGTATTGGCGGGGCTGCTGCTCTTTTTGGCAAGCCTCATCTATGGGATGGTGGCCGCCCCTTATCTCCGAGCGGGGAAAATCACCAAAACAGAATCCATCATCAAAGGAGCCGGACCGGAGTTTCTGGCCTCCCTGCCCGAAAGGCTTTGAACCCGTGTCCTCGGTTCAAACTCCCCATTTTGTGTGTTTTGTGCCTTTTTGCGGCTAAATTTCCCCAGCGCGACGGACGTGCAGAGGATATGTCACCTGTCACCAGTCACCAGTCACCAGTCACCAGTCATTAGGCATTAGACATTAGACATGAGTCATTCCCAAAAGCCTTCCCTCAGACGATGCAATCCTCGGTGGTGGCGTCAAAGTAATGGGCCTTCTTCGTGTTGAACACGAGGTCGATCTTGTGGTTGAGATCGTGTTTCACATGGGCCTTGCAACGGGCGATGATCGAATGTTTCCCGCTCGAAAGGTACACAAACGTCTCGGCTCCCATCGGCTCGATCACCTCGACAATCGCGCTGCTGCACCGTTCCGCCGGCGCCTCGGAGGTGTACAGTTTGTCCTCGATGTCCTCGGGACGGATTCCGAAAATGACGGGGTTGCCCACATGGGCTGCGAGTTTTTTGGCATGGGCTTCCTCGACCTTGAGCTGGGTCATCCCGGGGGTCTCCTCCTGGAACCACAGGGCACCGGATTTCTGCATGAGCGTGCCCTGGATGAAATTCATCGGAGGACTGCCGATAAACTCCGCGACAAACTTGTTGGCGGGCTGGTTGTAGATGGTCATGGGATCGGCCACCTGCTGGATTTTGCTCCGGCTCATGACCACGATGCGGTTGGCCATGGTCATGGCCTCGACCTGGTCATGGGTCACGTAGATCATTGTCGAGGTCAGCCGCGTATGGAGCTTGGAAATTTCCGTGCGCATTTCCACGCGCATCTTGGCATCCAGGTTCGAGAGCGGTTCGTCAAAAAGGAACACCTTCGGTTTGCGCACAATCGCCCGGCCCAGGGCCACACGCTGACGCTGGCCGCCCGAAAGGGCCTTGGGTTTGCGCTGCAACTCGTCATCGGTGAGCTTGAGGATCGAGGCCGCCTCGGCGACACGTTTGTTGATCTCGTCCTTCGGGAATTTCCGCAGTTCCAGACCGAAGGCCATGTTCTTGTGGACGGTCATGTGCGGATACAGCGCATAGTTTTGGAACACCATCGCAATGTCGCGGTCCTTGGGCGGGACCGTATTGACCACCTTTTCATCAATGATGATGCGGCCTCTGGAGACCTCCTCCAGCCCGGCGATCATGCGCAGGGTCGTGGACTTGCCACAGCCGGAGGGTCCGACAAAGACGACAAACTCCTGGTCCCCGATTTCGAGGTTGAAATTGTCCACGGCGAGCACTTCCTTGCCCTTCTCGCCCTTGTAGATTTTGTAGATGTTTTCGAGGATGACCTTGGCCATGCGGCTCCTGTGTGTCCCGCCGCCGGTGTGGATGGTTCCGGGGGAATGCGGGAGGGGGGTTGGATGGTGGCGGTATGGTTTAAGTGGCACCCATCGCCGGCGGGTGCCCTGTCAATGAAAGTTTGACCCTAGGGCCTGCCGGTCCGTCGGGAAAGTCTTTTTTCGTTTTCAAATCCCTCCCAATGCCTTTATGTCGAGCCCATATGAGCCTCAAATCAGACAAATGGATCACCCGCATGGCCCGCCAGGGCATGATCGAACCCTTCGCCGATGGCCAGGTCCGCCAGGGCATCAGCTACGGCGTTTCCAGCTACGGTTACGACCTGCGGGTCTCGGACGAATTCAAGGTGTTCACCAATGTCTTCAACACCGTGGTGGACCCCAAAAACTTTGACCCGAAATCCTTTGTCGATATCAAAACGGATTGCTGCATCGTCCCGCCCAACTCCTTTGCCCTGGCCCGGAGTGTGGAATACTTCCGCATTCCGCGGTCGATCCTGACCCTGTGCGTGGGCAAATCCACCTACGCACGCTGCGGCATCATCGTCAATGTCACCCCGTTTGAACCCGAGTGGGAGGGCCACGTCACATTGGAAATCTCCAACACCACCCCACTCCCGGCACGCATTTATGCCCATGAGGGGCTGGCCCAGGTTCTCTTTCTTGAAGGCGACGAGGTTTGCGAAACCTCCTACAGGGACCGCAAGGGCAAGTACCAGGGTCAGACCGGGATCACGATTCCGAAGCTGTAAGGCTGTGATGACGTTGAGAGTTGGGAGGGACGGTTCTCGGTTGCCGGTTCCCGGC
>JANRIZ010000140.1:0-29896 GCA_033764445.1 Verrucomicrobiia bacterium
TTAATTGACGGTTAACCCTTGCAGGAGAGAGACGTTTTCTTCGGGGCGTGGGCGCCCCAAAGGGCATGCGGGGGCGCACGCGCTCCCCATGCGGAGACGGAATCTCATGACGAAGGACAGCAGATTGAGATCATCGGCAAAGGTTTTCAGGATTGCATGGGAATGGCTTTTTTTATATTCATCGGCAGTAGTCTGTTGGTTTGAGTGTTGAGCCCGGCCTGCTTCACTCAAGCCGGGCTCTCTAACCCTCACAAAAACCTTGACCTTGAACCGTTGGGCGCTGCTACGCGCCTCCTGTAATCGATGAAGCCTTTTACCAGAACACAGGAGAAGCTCCTGCTCATTCTCGCCATATTCGGACTCATTGTTCCGAACGGATTCTTTCTCTACTATTCGCTGATCGCTCCGGCGGCCCTTCATGCCGCACTTGGCAATCCAGTGGCACTGGTTTTCATCACTGAGGCATTTTTGCTCATGTTCCTTTTCGCATGGCTCATCCACCGCTTGGGTTTTCGCTCACCGGGCTGGCTCGCCTTCATCATCATGTCACTCCTTGGCAGCATGGTCTTTAGCGTTCCAGCGTTCCTTTTTCTCGCGAGCCGCAACGCTCGGAAGACGCTTCCAACGCAATGACCGTTGAGCTTGGGGCGTTGGGCAATCATGTAACGCGACTATGAAACATTTGCTCAAGAATTTCGGCTTGCTTGGGGTCTGCGTGATCGGTCAAAGAAAACTTGCCCATCCCCTAAAAGCCTGTAATTTTATGGCGTGAGTATCACTGAACTCAGGCAATTGTCCAATCTTGAGAAACTCAAGATAATCGAGACACTTTGGTCTGATTTATCTGCCGACGAAACTGCCATTGAGAGTCCTGATTGGCATGGGGCTGAATTGAAGAAAACAGAGGCGGATTATCGTGCAGGCACCATCAGTTCTGTTGCGTGGGAAGATGCAAAAAAATCTCTCAGGGCTCGTTTCGATTGAAGATTCGCATCCTTGATCCAGCGATTGAAGATATAGCAAAAGCTCGAATTTTTTATGATCATCAGGCTCTTGGGCTTGGTGCTTATTTTATGGACAGCATATTTGGTGAAATTGATTCGTTGGTTTTATATGCTGGTGTCCATTCTATCCGGCATGATTATCATCGATTAGTTGTGAGAAAATTTCCATTCGCTGTTTACTGCAATTTGGAGAACGAAATGGCAGTTGTTTACCGCATTCTCGACTGTAGGCGTGATCCTGTTTGGATTCAAAAGCAACTGACGGGGTGAGAGAACTTATGGCAATAGGAATGCAAAGAACCTGGTCCCGAAAGCTTTCGGGACCAGGTTCTTTGCATTCTGTGTTGAACGGAGGCGGGGGCGCCTCCTGGTGCACGCGGGGGCGCGTGCGCTCCCCATGAGAGACAACTGGGACATTTGCTCCGTGTTCCCTGCCCGCGACAAATGCCGGAGTTTGTGAACTGCGTGGTTTACACCCTGGGTTGCTGCTGGGTCACGCAGTGGAAGGCGCCCAGACCCCAGATCAGATCGTTGCAGTCGATGCCGATGACCTTGCGGGTGGGGAAAAGTTCGCGCAGGGTCAGCAGGGCCTCACCGTCATTTTCACAGTTGTAGGTGGGGACCAGGACCACCTCGTTGGCGATGTAGAAATTCGCGTAGCTGGCGGGCAGACGCTGACCGTCGTAATAAACCGGCTCGGGCATGGACAGGGTGACCACGCGGAAGGGTTTCCCATCCTGATCCCTGCAGGTGAGCAGTTTCTCGTAGTTCTCCATCAGCGGCCGGAAATTGGAATCTTCCGGATCGTTTTCGAGCACGGTCACCAGGGTGTCCGGGGCGACAAACCGTGTGATGTCATCCACGTGTCCATCGGTATCATCCCCCTCAATGCCCTCCCCGATCCACAGGACATTGCCGACCCCCAGAAAGTCCTTCATGTTTTGCTCAATTTGCGCCTGGGTCAGATGCGGGTTGCGGTTTTGATTCAGCAGACACGAGGTGGTCGTCAGGAGCGTTCCGCAGCCATTGACCTCGATGGACCCGCCTTCGAGGACCATTTTGTTTTCGTAACAGGGAACCTCCAGCAGCCGGGCCACGTGCTGGGGGACGGCGTCGTCCAGGTCGTAGGGCGGATATTTGCCGCCCCAGGCATTGTAACCCCAATCCACTACCGCCAGCGGCTGGGCGGACTTCGGATTGGTCACAAATATCGGCCCATGGTCACGGCACCAGGGTTCGTAGGCGGGAAAACGATGCAGGAAAATGCGGGGGGTGCCGCCCCGGACTTTGCCGTTGCTTTCCTGAAGGCCCAGTCTGGCATCCAGCAGTTTGCCGATGACCGCCTCCTCATGGACGTCGTCAAAGGTGTTGATGTGGACCTCCTCATGCGGACTGAGATGCTCGCACATTTTCACCCAGTAGGCGGGCACATTCTCGAACTTGTCCGGAAAACTGATCCCGTCGGCCCGGGGCCAGGTCAGCCACGTGGCGGCATGGGGTTCCCACTCGGCGGGCATGCGGTAACCGAGGGAGGCGGGGGTCGGGAGGGGGGCGGTCATACGGCCATGGATGCAAACGCAAAGAATCCCGGGTTGCAAGTTGAAGATTGCAACGATTCAAAATTGCGGCTGATGTATCGTCTCACCCATGAACATCCCCCGTCTCCTGATTTGGCTCACCGGCCTGGCCTGGACCGCCGCCGCCCCCTCGCTGATTGCCCAGGGGCGGCCCCTCAGCCCGCTTGCGCCGGAACCCGACTGGCAGCTCCTCAACGTCTATCAGGAAACGATCACCCGCGAAACATTCTCCCGGCGTCTCGAAAAGGTGTACGCCCCCCGGGGTGCCTGGAAAAAATGGATCACGCTCACGGATGAGGCCGCCATCATCCGGACCCGGCGGGACCAGCCTTCCGAGGTGTACCGTTTGAGGTTTGCCGCGTCCGACTCCTCGGAAAAACCCGTCCCCCGCTACTGGCGCCGGGCTTCGGATTTCAAAAACGACCCCGCGGACCGTCCCCTCAAAGGGGTGCGAATCGCCCTGGACCCGGGACATCTGGGCGGTGAATGGGCCCAGATGGAGGAACGCTGGTTCAAAATCGGCGGGGACAAGCCGGTCACAGAGGGGGACATGGTCCTGACGGTCGGACGTCATCTGGAAAAAAATCTGCAGGCTCTGGGTGCGGAGGTGCTCTGGGTCCGGGCCACCACCCAGCCGGTCACCTCAAAACGCCCGTCGGACCTGGAGGATGTTGTCCGGGAGGAATTCAACAGCCGGGGCATCAAACGCCACAAGATTGACTACGCGGGTTCCACCGACCCGACCAAAATGGCCTCCATCAAATGGAACAGCGAACTCTTTTTCTACCGCAATGCCGAAATCCGCGCCCGGGCGGAACGGGTGAATACGGTCCTCAAACCGGACCTGGTCGTCTGCCTGCATTTTAACGCGGAGGGCTGGGGCAACCCCGACAAACCCGAGCTGACCCGGCTCAACCATTTCCATGCCCTCATCAACGGCTGTTATTCCTCCGGGGAGCTGGCCTATGATGACGTCCGCTTTGAAATGCTCCTCAAGCTCCTGGACGGGAGCTACCCCGAGGAACTGGGCCTGACCGATGCCGTGGCGAGGGTCATGGCCCGGGAAACGGGTCTGCCCCCCTACCTCTACCTCGGGAGCAACGCCCTCCGTGTCAATGACAATGCCTATGTCTGGGCCCGCAATCTGCTGGCCAACCGGCTCTACCTCGCCCCGACGGTTTTTCTGGAGCCGTATGTCATGAACAGCCAGGCCGCCTATGACCGCATTCAGATGGGCGACTACGAAGGGATGCGCGAGGTGGAGGGCCGCCCCCGCCCGAGTATTTTCCGTGAATACGCCGACGCGGTCGCCCGCGGGATCGGGCAGTATTTCAAATCCCGGGAATAGCGGCGGGGGAATCCGCTACACACTGGTCAGTGGGTCAGCCAGGGGTTTGGAGGGGTTTTTGAAGTTGAGCTTCGCAAAATCCATGAAGACGGGGAAAAGATCGGTATTCTGAAGGAAGCCCCCGAACCGTTCCTGCCCGGGTCCGTACGCGTTGAGAATCACAAAATCGCTGGTGTGCGTGTTGCCCGTCCAGCCGATGCCGGTAAACGGCGCAAAAATCTGGCCCAGGAGATTCAGCGGCGAGGAAAGCTGGGGATTGACCCCCCCCGCCCCGAATTTGCCGACAAGGGATTCGATGAACTCCGCCGCGGCGTTTTTGTCAATGGTCAGTCCCGTGTATTTTTGGGCGACCTGTATGAGGTTCTGGGCCGTGGGTTTGGACTTGAAATAAAAGCCCTTCATCGGATTGTCCGCCTCGAGGGGCTGGGCCCCGATCTCGGTGAGAATGCGGGCGTGGGAGGCTTTGAAGGCGAGCAGCTTCTCAAAGGCCTGGCTGGACTCCATGTAGCCCAGACCCATGCCCGTGACCCCCATGTTCGAGTTTCCGTGGTCGGTGGTGACAATCAGGAGGGTCTCCGGATGCCGTTGCTGGTACTCAAAGGCGGTTTCGACAGCCGCATCAAAGTCGAGCATCTCGTTGACGATGGTCGCCGCATCCGAGGCATGGGCGGCATGGTCCACACGCCCACCCTCGACCTGGAGAAAAAAGCGGTCCGACTGCGAAAGCTGTCGCAGGGCGGCGGTGGTCATTTGGGCAAGGGTGGGAATGCTGTTGTCGGTCCGGTCAATGATGTAGGGCAGATGCCCGGGGTAAAAGATGCCCCCGAGCAGCTCGGTCTGCGGGGCCTGCTCGAGTTCCTGCAAATTGCGGACCCATTCGTAGCCGGCCGCGGAAAACTCCGCCTCCACCTGCCAGAAATAGTCCCCACCGCCCCCGAGAAAAACGTTGGGCAGGGCATACACATATTTTTCGGCGATCCGCGTCTGGTTGCCGCGCCCGCCCTCGGCAACGAGAAAACCGGCCGGGGTGGCATGCGAGGCGGTGGTGGTCGTGGCGATGCCCACACGCCATCCGGCGTCCTTGAGAACCGGCAGGAGCGGAATCAGCTCCGTCCCGTCGGGCAACGTGTTGAGTGTCCCGTTGTTGACGCGGCTGCCGCTGCCCCAGGAGGAGGATGCGGCGGCGGAATCCGTGACAATCGAATTGAGCGACCGCATGTTCATGAGGCTGCACGTGACATCCGGATCCTCCAGCATCCGCCGCCAGAAAAGGGGCTTGCCCCGTTTGAGCCGTGAATAGTAGTCGGCACAGGTCAGTGTCCCCAGGCTCATCCCGTCGGCAATGAGCATGATGATCTTTTTGGGAATCCGTCCGCGTCCCACCGGGCGAAGGTCCCCCTTGGTGTTGACTTTGCTGCAGGAGGTCAGTGTGGCCACTCCGAGCGTGCCCAGCCCGGCCATGGTCAAAAAATCGCGTCGGTTGGATTTCATGGGATTATTAATACAACACCATGATTGTGACGAATGCGTGACAGATGCGAAACATTTGTCACGCATCACATCGTTTCAAGACACTTTTCCCCTGTTCTCCCACCGTCAGATCAGTCCATACAAACTTTCTACCGGATCAGTGGCAGCGGTCCGGCGTCGTGAAAGCAGATTTTTCGCGAAAGTTTCAGAAGGAGGGGAAGTGCCTTTTCCTCCAGCAGCACCACCACCGTTCCCCCGCTGCCCCCGCCACTGACCCGCGCCCCGTAAATGCCCTTGGCGGCCCCCTCCCTCATCGCGGCGGCAACCATTTCATCGGTCTCCGGACAACCCAGACCCATGGCGGAATAACCGGCATGCGACTGCAGCATCAGCTCCCCGAGATGTTCCAGCAGGGCCGTACGGTGGGAGGGACGGAGATTGGAAAGGAGTTTGACCGCCAGCCCGGCCCGGTAGTTTTCCTGGATCGGAAACCGGGTGGCGGCCCGCACGGGATAGGACTTTTCCGGATGGACCTGGGTCAGGGCATCGGCCGTCGCGCCATATTGCAGCATGAAGTCCCGTCCTTGCATCGCCTCGGAGAGAATCGTTTCCGCATTTTGCGCAAACCAGGAGGGACGGAATTCGGAGAGGTGCGCGGCCTTCAGGCCGAAAGTTGATTCAATGACCTTTTTGCCCATGAAGGCCGCACACCGGGCCGTGGCATAGGGGGAGGCGCTGACGGCGTGTTTGACCCCGCTGGGCCATCCGACCACCGCGACCCCGCGGGGCAGACGGACAAGCGGCAGGAGCTGATCGGGTCGGCACACGATGGGCAGCAGCATGCCCGGTTTTCCGTAGGCGCTTGAAAGCTGATCCATCAGGCCGCACGGGGCCCCGACGATCCGGTTCTCGGCCAGCTGCCCCAGCCGGGCCAGTTCCGTCCCTTTGAAAGTCAGCCGGGCCAGGGAGGCCAGGGCACGCAACGTGGCAACTTCTAGCGCGGCACTGGAACTGACCCCCATCGACTGGGGCACCCCCGAGGTGACCTGGAAATCCAGTCCGGTCCGGGGTGTCCATCCCCTCGCCTGGTTGAGAACGGCCATGCAGCCGACCATGTAATGGGTCCAGTGCGGTGCCTCCACCTCCGCCAGCCATTGGCGGATCGCCTCGGGAGCGGCCCGGCCCCGGAGCAATTTGAGCAAAGCCTCGCCCGGCAGGATCACGTCCCCCTCCTCGGGACTCTGAAACGAAAACTCGGGGGTCGTCCGGGCGGTGACCACCACGCGGGTCACCGCGCTGACGGGCATCTCCAGAACCAGGGAACCGCTGTAGTCGGCCACCCCGCCCAGAAAATCAATCCGTCCGGGGGCGCTGCCAGTGAATTTTCCAGGGGTGCTCATAGCGGTGTTTCCTCGTGTGGTTAGGGAAAAAAGTGTGGTTACAGGGCGATATTGGATCCGTCACTGACCCCTTCCGGGGCATCCTGTGGGGCTTCCGGGACATGATCCAGATGCTCCTGCATCAGGCGCCGCAGGACCGGGCGGACCGCCTCGGCGAGAGTGGAATTGGCAAAACCGATCCAACTGACCGGTGAGGTCGTGTCCATGGGGGCCGAGAGCGGGGAGCCGTCGGGTTGTTCGATGATTCCCCCCGCCTCCTGCAGGATCAGCCAGGTGCAGATGTCGTAGGGATGGCAGACCAACGACGATTCCAGGCCCAATTTGCGGAAGACGATCGGGCGGAGATCCGCGAGCATGCGGTCGTGACCGCTGAGGATCTCGTAAATCTGGCCGCCGGTGCTGATGTACTGGTCGTCGAAAACCAGCGGCGAACTGGTTTTGCCCAGTCCGTAGAGTTCCTCCCACAGTTTTTCCTCCACGCGGGCGGTCAGTTCCTTGCCCTCCGGAAAAAACCGGGCCATCGAGGCGAACCCATGTTTGAAATCCGTCGCCTGGGAGGGGCGGACCTTCATGGTGCGGGAGGTTTTTTCGACAAGATTGATGCGTTGGAAACGGATGCCGGACTGACCCTGGCCGATGACCGCGCTCAACTGGTCCGAAAAGGTCTGTTTGCTCGGAGGCAGCTCGGTCATGGCCGAGACGACGATGTCGGCAATGTTTGTCTCGCGTCCGCGCTGGGGGGCCACACCGGCGAGAATCCAGGCGGCGCGTTTGTCGTACATGATGTTGCGGGTGCCATCGATGGGGTCGATCAGGCATTTCCAAAGTGTCCCCTCGACCGCGGTCCCATAGGGGAAGGTCACCGGTTTGTCCTCCTCGACGCCCTCCATGACAATTTCCACGGGCATCGACTCGGGCCAGTGCCGTTCGAACCACTCAAAAATCGCCTCCTCGCTGATCTTGTCAATCTGGTAGATCGTGTCGGCGGCGGTTTCGGCGACCACCGCGGCCATGTCCATATGTTCGTTCTGGCTCCGGGCCTTGAGGACCTCGTCGCGGATGTGGTTCTGGAGGGCACACAGACAGGAACGGATTTCCTCAAGTTCGCGCAGGTTCATTTCGGGCTCCGGTAAAGGATGTTGGAAAGGGCCTTCAACTCGGCGGCCTTTTCATCGGGGTTGGATTCGTTGGTCATCGATCCCCCGCCCACTTCCGGCCCGGCCAGATACTTCATCGTGTCGGGGAGCCGCAGGGGGGGATGATATTCGAGATGAAACGGGAAAAAACCGTAGTCGGCCCCGTCGGTGGGGGCCTGACGGATGACCATCACGTAGGGCATGGGCATGCGCCAGAGGTTGTCGTAGCGGATGGCCACCTCGCGCATCATCTCCCCCAGATCGCGCCGCTCGGCATCGGTGAGCTCGGTGAGACTCGCGCAGGACCGTTTGGGCAGGATGAAGATCTCATAGGCGTAGCGGGCGAACCACGGCACGCAGACGAGGAAGGAGGCGTTCTGGGCAATGACCCGCGGACCCTCCATTTCCCGGTGCAAAATGTCCTGACCAAGGTGACGGCCGGTCCTTTGGAAGTGGTGGCGCGCACTTTCCACCTCGCGGGCGGTGATTCCATACACCATGTTCCCGGCGTAGATCTGGCAGTGCGGATGCGGATTGGATGTGCCGACAAGGGACCCCTTGTTTTCAAAGATCAGCACATGGTCCACATCCGGGCGGGACCCGAGGGTCAGTGTGCGTTCGGCCCACAGATCGACGACGGCATGGGACTGATCGAGGGTCAGGTCCGCAAACGTCTTGGAGTGGTCCGGATGATAACACACGACCTCCGCGGTTCCGGTGGCGCGCCGGGTCCGGTACAGGGGATCGCCGCCGGGGACGTCGGGGGAGTTTTCGGAAAAGCAGGGCAGGTCGTTCTCAAAGACATAGGCCCCGGTGTACGCGGGGTTTTCGCCCTTGATCCGTTTGTTGCCGGGGCACAGGGCACAGGTGGGGTCGTAACAGGGGATGTCCCCCCCCTGGAACCGGTGGGTGTCGCCGATCCACGGACGCCTGCCGCGATGCGAGGTGAAAAGCACCCACTCCTCACGCAGGGGATGCCAGCGTTGTTCCCAGATATCAGTGATCGGTTTTTCTGTCATGGACGGTCCGGTGGATCGGAAAGTGACATTAAACTCGGTCCTCTCTCCCGCCATCAAGGGAAAACTTCGCGGACCCGGACATTTTTGCACGGCCCCCCAGCAAAACATGCAAACACAATATACTTGCATTAATCAAAACCCACTCCTAGGGTACAGGGATCCGAAACCCGGAATCATCCCATGCGCGGCCATCCACTCCTTCTCCTGACCCTGACAATCGTCGGTTTTCTTCTGTTGGGAATCCCGGTCTGGAAATTGACACGTCCGGCGGCCTCCGCATCCCCTCGGGTCTCCCGATAACCCGACATCCCCCCATGTCCGAACACCAGCTTCAAATCCGCGACCTGACCGTTTCGTATGACCGTATCCCGGCGGTGCACCATGTGGATATGACCCTGCGATGCGGACACCGCGTGGGACTGATCGGTCCCAACGGCGCCGGAAAATCCACGCTCCTGAAAGCCGTGGCCGGGCTGGTCCCACTGGAAACGGGTTCGATCCGCCTTGTCGGTCACGAATCCGCCTGCCATGACCATGGCACGGCCTACCTGCCCCAGCGCAGTGCGGTGGATTGGGATTTTCCCATCACGGTCCGTGGGCTGGTCGAGCTCGGACGCTACCCGGCCCTTGGCGCCTTCAAAAGATATTCCGAAGCGGATGCCCGGGCTGTTGACGAGGCTCTGGAGGCGCTCCAGCTCACCGAGCTGGCGGAACGCCAGATCAATGCGCTCTCGGGAGGGCAGCAGCAGCGGGCCTTCCTGGCCCGTGCCTGGGCGCAAAATGCCCACATCTACCTGCTCGACGAACCCTTCACCGGGCTGGACAAGGTGGCCCAGGCGGATCTGCGCCGAAGCATCCGGGCGCTGGCGGATGCGGGAAAACTGGTCATCTGCTCCCATCACGATCTGCACACGGTGCCGGACCTGTTTGACGAGGTGATCCTGATCAACGGCGAACTGGTCGCCTACGGCCCCCTGGCCGGGGTCTTCACACCCGCATCCATCGACAAAACCTACGGGACCCGGATTTTCTCCGGTCATCCCCCGCACCACCCTCCGGAGGGCACCGACGATGACCTGGCTCATTGAACCGCTCCAGTTTGAATTCATGCAACGGGCCCTGCTGGCCAGTGTCCTGATCGGGTTCACCAACGGATTCATCAGCGGCTACATTGTCCTCAGACGTCTGGCCCTGCTGACGGATGCCCTGTCCCATTCGCTGCTGCCCGGACTGGCCGTGGGAGCGATTTTTTTCGGCCTGGCACCGCTGGGTCTGTTTTTCGGGGGTCTGGTCGCCGCCGTTTTTGTGGCCCTGGGGGGGATGGTTGTCGCCAGAAGTTCGCGGCTGAAGGACGAAACCGCCATCAGCATCCTCTACGTGATCTCCTTTGCCCTGGGCATCATCCTGCTCAAATATTCCAGGTCACGCGTGGACCTGGGCCATTTCCTCTTTGGCAACATTCTGGGCGTTTCCGACTCGGACCTGTGGATCAGTTATCTGACCTCCTTCCTTGGGATCACACTCCTCATCGCCAACCACCGGCCCCTGCTTCTGGCGATATTTGAACCGAATGTGGCCCGGTCACTGGGAGTCAGGGTCAGTCTGCTCAATTACATGCTTCTGGGCATCATGGTCCTCGCCATGATCGCCTCCCTTCAGGCCGTCGGCGTGGTTCTCTCCCTGGCCCTCCTGATCCTTCCCTCTGCCACGATCTACGTGGTGTGCGACTCCTACGATGGCATGTTGTGGGGGGGCGGCGTGCTGGGGGCGACGGGGTCGGTGATCGGTCTGTACGTCTCCTATTGGATGGACCTGCCGTCGGGTCCCTCCATTGTGCTTGTCCTGGGCGCGGTTTTTCTGGCGGCCTATCTCTTCAGCCCCCGGTACGGCGTGTTTTCCAGGGTCTTCAAAACCCGTCACCGGCACGAGGAATCCCTGCGCCGCTGGGAACACAAACACTGATTCCCCCCCGGGAATGCCCCGGCACCAACACCCGCGACTACTTCTTTTTTTCGTACCAGGCGTTCCAGGCGGTTTTCCGGTCGCGCAATTTTTTGTCCGGGTTGAAGATCAGGCGCGAGGTGGTTTTGGCGACGGGGATCAGGCCATGGGTGCGCAGTTTCCGGCTCAGAACCATCACCGATCCGGTCGGGGAGTTGCGGATCGTCTGGTTGCGCTGCGCGCCAAACCGGCGCAGGCGGCGGTGAAACTCCAGTTTCTCCCCCAGATGAAGATTCTCGTCAAACCCGCGAAGCTCCACAAAATCCTTCCGGCGACAGTGGAAAATCCCGGAAAAACCCCCACAGACAAAACGGATGAGTTTTTTGCCCCAGACATAAATCTGCTCCCGGGAGGAGGGGATGAGCATTTCCTCGCGGGTTCCGCCCCCGACGACGCCGGGGTCGAGCAGATTCTGGTCGATTCCCACAAAAAGATCCTCGCTGACAATCATGCGTCCGTCGACAAAGGCCAGAAAATCCCCCTGCGCCAGCAGCGCCCCGATGTTCCGGGCCTTGGCAATGTTGTTTTCCGGCTCGTACACCACCCGGGCCCCGCAGGCGGTGGCCATTTCATTGGTGCGGTCCTTGCTGTGGTTGTCCACAACGATGATTTCAATGCTGACGTTCCGCTCGCGGCGCAGTCGCTCGGCGGATTTCTGCACGGATTCAATGGTCTGGCAGATGAACTCCTCCTCGTCGAAGGCGGCAATGATCACGGAAATGACCGGAGGTGTCGGCAGGGTGTCATTCATGGACGGATCACTGCCCCTCCTGGCTTTTGAGCACGGCCTCGTAGACAGACTTCAGGGGCACCTGATGGGTGATGGCCACCCGTTTGCACGATTCAAATTCCGGGCTGAAACAAATCCGCTCCCCACCCTGGCGGCCCACCTTGGCCTCGACCTCACCCCAGGGGGTTTTGACACGGACGATCTCGCGCTGCAATTTGTGCCGTTCCCACGGGGTTGTGCGCACCCCGAACGTGGAGGTTTCCCGCATCAGCCACCGGGCCATGTCCTCCGTCCTCGCAGGCTCCACAAGCAGACTCACCAGCACGCCGGGGCGGTTCTTTTTCATCTGGATGGGGACAAACCAGCAATCCAACGCACCCCGGAGGAGGGCCTGCTCCATCACGTGTCCCAGGACCTCGGGGGAAAGATCGTCGATATTGGTTTCAATCAGTGTGACGGTATCCCGTTCGGACCCGGCAGGCGACTCCGCCTGTGCGAGTACGGCCCGGAGCACATTGGGCCGGGAGGCCAGGGTGCGCTGGCCCAATCCGTATCCGACGCGTTCGGTTCGGAGGTTCCGCATGGGGGCAAAACTTTGGGCAAATTCCGCCAGGAGGGCGGCCCCGGTGGGGGTGATCAATTCATGCGGCTCCTCACACTGGGAGAGCGGAATGCCCTTGAGAATCTCCAGGGTCGCCGTGGAGGGAATGGGGAATCGTCCGTGCGCACAATCCAAAAACCCCGTCCCCTCCTGCAGACGGGAGGCGTGTACTTCCTCGACTCCCAGGGCCTCCAATCCCACACACACACCGACAATGTCGAGGATGGAGTCCAGGGCCCCGACCTCGTGAAAATGCACTTTTTCCGGGGCCATCCCGTGGATTTTTCCCTCGGCCACGGCGATTCTCTGAAAAATGCCCAGCGCGTGCTGCTTCACAAAGGGCGTCAGGGCGGACTTCTCAATCAGGGCCCGTATCTGCAGATGGGTCCGTGATTCCCCATGGGTGTGTTCTGTCTCCGGTCCATGATCATGGCCGCATTCGTGAGAATGGCTCCCCCCGGGTTGGGCATGGGAATGCCCGTGCCCCTGATGGTGACCGTGGCCGTGGTCATGATGGTGGTCATGGTGGTGCCCATGGTCACACGTCGGCCCATCGGGTTCGTGGCGGTGGACCCGGCCTTCATGGCAGGAAAACTGCACTCCTTCGATGGCTCCCTTGAATTTCCGGTCAAAGTGCATGTGAAAATCGCCAAGCTCAAGCTTGGTCAACTCCCACTCGAAGGTGGAGGGTTTCACGCCCAGATCCGCCAGCGCCCCCATCATCATGTCGCCGCTGATCCCACTGAAGCAATCCAGATAAAGTATCTTCTTCATAACATGAACGGGTATCCTGCCGTTTGCCAAGCACTCAAGTCAAATGGTTAATCTGACTGGCGGCATAGGCCGCGCCAAACCCGTTGTCGATATTGACCACGGTCACTCCGCTGGCACAGGAATTGATCATGGTCAGAAGCGCCGAAAGACCTTTGAAATTGGCCCCGTAACCGACACTGGTGGGCACGGCAATCAGGGGTTTGTCCACAAGCCCGCCCACCACACTGGGCAAGGCCCCCTCCATGCCGGCCACAACAATGATCACACGGCAGGAACGGATCACCTCCATCCGGGCCATCAGCCGGTGCAGTCCGGCCACGCCCACGTCATACACACTTTCCACCTCATTGCCCATCACCCGGGCGGTGACGGCGGCCTCCTCGGCCACGGGGAGGTCACTGGTCCCGGCACACACCACGGCGATTTTTCCGACTCCGGCCACGGCGGGGGTCCGTTCCACGGTGATGCACCGCGCCGCCTCATGCCACCGCGTCCGGGGAATTTCCCGGCGCAACTGCCGGGCCACGGCGGCGGTGGTCCGTGTCACCAGCACGCGCCCGCTTCTCCTGTCGATTTCCCGGGCGATGCGGAGAATCTGGGCCGGGGTCTTGCCCTCCCCGAAAATCACCTCGGGAAACCCCTGCCGTCTCTGACGGCTGAGGTCAACCTTGGCAAAACCCAGTTCCTTGAATTGTTCCTTCGCAGCTTTCACAAAACCACTGCACCACACTCCGCCCCCGGCGGCGAGTTTTAAAAGCGCCGCCGGTCAGTCCGTCGGACGTCCGGCCTGCGTCCAGATTTTCCAGAAAAAAAAGAGGATGAGGCATTCCAGAACAAAACTGATTCCAAAACCGATGGGCACCAGCAGGGGATTGAACAGATTCACAAATCCCTCCCCAAAAAGGATCGCCCCGATCATCACCATCAGGATGCGGATGATCTGGGTGACAAACCCGGTCACGGGCACGAGGGCAATGTACACCATCAGCCACGTGAAACGGACGCGTCTCCAGAAAAGGAATCCCGTGGCCAGAAATGGCGAAATCAACAGCGGGATCCAGCTGGTGCTCCCCTGCCCCTGCCAGACGGACATCATGGAGACGGCCGGACGCGTGAATCCCTCGATGGTAATGGACAGGCTCCGCACCTGCACCCGGCTGTCCAGGAGAGCGACCATCGTTCCGGCGACGGCCAGCGCCCATTCCTTGAGGGTGGTGGACAGTCCGATCCACTCCATCCACAGATTGTTGAAACACAGGAAAAAAAACAGGAACGGGATGAAAAAGGTCCGCGCATAGGACCGCCCGATCAAAAACCAGGCAAGGCTGTAGGCCGTGACAAACAGGGACACCATCCCCAGCTTCACCAGTTCGCCGGTCAGTCCCACAATATACAGAAGCATTCCCAGGGCCACCCCGGCCAGGGCCGCGGGATCGGTCTCCGGGGCGATCCATTGGCGGAACGGACGCCGGTAAAAGTACACGGTGCAAAATCCGATCCAGATCACAAGCCGTTTCCAGTCCAGAAATCCCACCCAGAAGATCTGCACCGCGGAGAGCATGCCATAGGCTTCCCATTTTTTGTCAATATGGATGGCCGTCCCGGGCAGATAGTCGCGGAGGGCGAAAAGATAGAGGAAAAAACCCAGGGCCGATACGCCCAGCATGGCCCGCTTGATATGGTCTGGTGTCACCCCCCCTTCATAACGACTTCCCCGGATCATGACAAGCGGCCTTGCCGATTGTCCTGCCATGGCCATGGGATTTGCAAAATGCGGATCAGTCAGGGTTTTCACCCCGCCGGATTGAGCGACCCGCGGCGGTAGCCGAGCGGATCGATTTCCACCCGGTCATAACCAATGGTATGCAGGGTCTGCCTGACGCGCCGGTCCATGCCGGGCTCCTGGAGTCTCGGCACCTCGGCAATCCCCACCTCCACACGCGCCACCGTTTCACTCCCGTGGAGGTGGTGACGGACCCGGACATCGTAAAAGCCCTGGTCCCGGATGAAATTCTCGGCCGTCTCAATCATCCGCAGACTGTCCTCCCTCACAGGCTGACCGTATGGGATGCGCGAGGAGAGGCAGGCCATGGCGGGTTTGTCCGCCGTGGGCAGGCCCAGTTCCGCCGAGAATCTGCGGATATCCGCCTTGGTCAGTCCCGCCTCCCGCAGAGGTGCATGCACCTGGAATTCCCGGGCGGCCTGTGCACCGGGACGGAAATCGGCGGCGTCCTCGGCAATCTCCCCGTAGGCCAGATGCGGCCAGTCCTGTTCCGCCGCAAATTGCCCCATCCGGGAGAAAAGCTCGTGTTTGCAAAAATAACAGCGGTTGACGGGGTTCCGGGCATACTCCGGATTGTCCATTTCGGCGGTCCGAAGGATGTGGATGCGGGCCCCCATGCCCTCGGCCAATGCCATGGCGGATTCAAACTCGCGCCGGGGATAACTGGGACTGTCGGCAATGACTCCCATGGCATCCCGGCCCAGTTCCTCCACGGCGACCTTCAGGAGAAAGGCGCTGTCCACCCCTCCGGAATAGGCCACCAGCAGACGGCCATAGTTCCGGATCATCTTGCGGAGTGGATCGGTCGGATGCATGGAATCATCGGAGTTTACCAGGGATTTCGACCGGCTGCCAGCGGAGAATCATCCGTCTTCCGGTTCCGTCACGAATTGGCCAGACGCATCTGCTTGATATCCGCCAGCGCATCCAGCGGGTCATCCCCCTGAAAGACCAGGATCTGCCGCATCATCTCCAGGGACACTTCCTTTTCGTCGTGAATGACCACATCCACCCCCATCTTTTTCAGCTCCTCGGCATGGGTGGAAAACTTGGCACGGGCCATGATGAAAATCTGCGGATTGATCTTCCGGGCGACGGTCACGGCGGAAGCAGCGACCGAAAAATCCGGAATGGTGATGACCAGGGCCCGGGCCTTGGAGGTGTGCACCAGATGGTGCGTTTCGGGATGGGCGGCATCGGCATACAACGCAAAAACACCCTCCGCCCGGAGTTTTTTGACGGTGTCGGGATTCATCTCCACGACGGCCAGCGGTCGCCGGGTATCGGTCAGGTGATCAATGATCCGGGCGCCGACCGGACCCGCCCCGCAGACCACGACATGGTTCTGAAGTTCCTTGAGGCCCGCGCTGAAGGATTGGGGTTTGAGGTTGAGACGGCGGACCACTCCCAGTCCTGAAATCCACTGGGCCAGGGGTTGGACCCGGTTGAAAAGCAGCGGCACGATGCCCATGCTGAATATGGTCACGGCGATGAACATCTGGAATGAATGGTCCGAAAGTCCGATCGACGGCGTGCTCCTCCCCCACTGCAGCAGGACGAAGGAAAATTCCCCGACCGTGGCCAGGCTCAAAGCCGAAATGACGGTCGGACGGGCCTGGTACCCGCCGAGCATTCCCGCAAGGTTGCCCACCACAAACTTCACCGGGACAATCAGCAGCGACAGGAGGATGATCCAGAAAAGGTGGTCCTTCAGGAAGGACACATCCAGCAGCATCCCGATGGAAACAAAAAAGATGCTCAGGAAAAAGTCCTTGAAGGGCAGCACGTCCGACAGGATTTTGTGGCTGTACATCGTTTCACTGACCACCAGCCCGGCCACAAAGGCGCCCAGAGCCAGGGAAAGGCCAAGGGCGTAGGCGGCCATGGCGATGCCCAGACACAGTCCGATGACCATGATCGTGAACAGTTCGCGGCTGCGCGTCTGCACGACGTATTCCAGGACGATCGGAATCACATACCGTGCCGCCAGCCACGCGCAGCCCAGAAAGAGAAAGGCCTTCAGAAAGGCACCCCAGAGGGTCAGGACGGTGGATTCCCCCGCCCCGACCATGAACACGGGGAAAACGATCATGAAAGGCACCACCAGGAGATCCTGAAAAATGGAGATGCCAATGGTCAGTTGGGACTGGGCGGTATTCAGCTGGCCGCCCTCCTCAAGGAGTTTGATGGCAATGGCCGTGCTGCTGACGGCAATGACCACGCCAAAAAATATCCCATACGCGACGGGGACCCCGAGGCCCCGGCACACGCCGACGGTCATGGCCACGAGGACGGCCACATAAAAACCGCCCCCGACAAAGGCGGCCCGCCGCAGGCGTTTGAGCTGGCTGACGGAAAACTCAATGCCCAGGGTGAACATCAGGACAATGACCCCGATCTCGGCCATGCTCGTGATCACGGACGAACTCCGCACCCAGCCCAGTCCGCTCTGTCCCACCAGGATGCCGGCCAGCAGATACGCGATGATCATCGATTGTTTGAGCCGGTGAAAAAGCAGGGCCACCCCCACAATCGCACTGATGAGCAGGGTCAGCGACAGCATCGCCTCCGAATCGGCATTGGCCAGAAAAGTCATGGGCCGATGCTGCGTCATAACGCGGGTCAAGAACAAGCCTAATCTCACGACTCACGATTTTGGGATTGCCCCTCTCCGCGGGGCAATGGCAGACTGCTGCCTCCCATCCAGCACCGAAACCGGCGGCTGACATCCAAAATCACATACCCCACGGATCCCCTTATGAGTCTCAAAGGAAACATGCTCATCGGCCAGAGTGGCGGCCCGACGGTCGTCATCAACCAAAGCCTCGTCGGCGCCATCCTCGAAGCCCGGCGTCACCCCCAGATCCAGGGAATCTACGGCACGCTCCATGGAATGAAAGGCATCCTCAACGAGGATTTTGTGGACCTGCGCCGGGAAAGCCGCGCCACCCTCGAGGCCGTGGCACTGACCCCGGCCAGCGCCCTGGGGTCGGCCCGCAAAAAGCCCACCCCCGAGGAGTGTGTGACGGTTTTTGAAATCCTCCGCAAAAACAACATCCGCTACTATTTCTACATCGGCGGCAACGACTCGGCGGAGTCCACCCACATCATCAATGAAACCGCCAAGAAGGTGGGTTATGAAATGCGCTGCTTCCACATCCCCAAAACCATCGACAACGATCTGCTCGAAAACGACCACACACCGGGGTTTGGCAGCGCGGCCAAGTTCGTCGCCTGCGCAAGCATGGGCGACAATCAGGACAGCCGGGCCCTGCCGGGGGTCAAGATCAATGTCATCATGGGCCGCCATGCCGGGTTCCTGACCGCCGCCGCCGCGCTGGCACGGTCCTTCCCGGATGACGGACCGCATCTGATCTACCTTCCCGAACGTCCCTTTTCGACGGACCGTTTTGTGGCGGATGTGGAACGGGTGTACGCGCGGCTGGGACGCTGTGTGATCGCGGTCTCGGAGGGCATCGCCGACGAAAACGGCACGGCCATCGCCGCCAAATTCTCCAAGGAAGTCGACAGCCACGGCAATGTCCAGCTCAGCGGGACGGGGGCCCTCGGCGACCTTCTGGGTCAGGAGATCAAGTCCCGCACCAAGATCACCCGGGTGCGGGCCGACACTTTCGGCTACCTGCAACGTTCCTTTCCCGGCGTCCTGTCGGCGGTCGACGCCCGGGAGGCCCGGGAGGTCGGCAGACGGGCGGTGCAGTTTGCGGTGAAAAAATTTCATGATGGGTCCGTGGCCAT
The DNA here is from genome assembly GCA_033764445.1 of Verrucomicrobiia bacterium. GTDB lineage: Bacteria > Verrucomicrobiota > Verrucomicrobiia > JAWXBN01 > JAWXBN01 > JANRIZ01. The sequence goes on from JANRIZ010000140.1 coordinate 18,600, forward strand.
CCGCCGCAAACCGGGCAAAACCTACAGGGTGACCTATGAGCGGGTCGAACTGCGCCAGGTTTCCAAGGAAACCCGCCACGTCCCCGCGGAATTCATCAACAAGGCGGGAAATGACGTGACCCAGGCCTTTTTCGACTACGCCCGCCCGATCGTCGGACCCCTTCCCAAAATCGGACGCCTCAAATCCGTCCCAATCAGGCGGGGCAAAAAATAAACCACGAAGGACACGGGGATCACGAAGGGGAAATGGGTGATCGAATTCGACACACTTTCCAATCAGGTCATTGGCTGCGCACTGGAGGTCCATAAAAACCTCGGACCGGGACTTTTGGAATCGGCCTATGAACAATGCCTGTCCTGCGAACTGTCAACCCAAGGCATCTTTTTTGAACGACAAAAGGAGGTGCCTGTCCAATACAAGCATGTGTCATTGGATTGAAGAGTGTTGATGAATCAAACCCGGTGCATCAGGCCCAACTCCTCCCCTACATGAAACTCACAAAATCGAAGATCGGACTTCTGATGAATTTTAACGTGGTTAAACTCAAAAATGGAATCAAACGATTCGTTCCCTAACCCCCTTCGTCATCTTCGTGGTTTATGCCTCTCCCCGACTCCCCCAGCCTGTACGGCATCATTGACTCCGCCTATCTGGGCACGCATTCCCCGGCATTTTGCGCCGCGGAAATGATCGCGGGCGGGGTGGACCTCCTTCAGATCCGTGCCAAGGGCCTCCCCCCGGCGCAAATTGCGGCCATGGCACAGGCGGTCCTGCCACAGTGTGTGGCGGCCGGGGTGCCTCTGATCATCAATGACTTTCCGGAAATAGCCCGCGAGGTCGGCGCACAAGGGTGCCATGTGGGACAGGATGATCTGTCGGTGGAAGAGGTCCGCAAGATCATCGGGCCTGGAAAAATTGTCGGCAAATCCACACATTCAATGGAACAGGCCCTGGCGGCCATGGATGAAAAGCCCGATTACATCGGTGTCGGTCCGGTGTTTCCCACCCGGACCAAACCCGACTACCGGGCGGTGGGCCTGGAACTCGTCGCCCGGGTCAGCCAGGCCTCCCGGGAGGGACGGATCACGGTGCCATTTGTCTGCATCGGGGGGATCACATTGGAAAACAAAAACCGGGTCCGTGAGGCCGGCGGCCATCTCATCTGCGTGGTCTCGGGGATCCTGCTGGCTCCGGACCTCCGGACCATGTGCCGGGATTTGAGGGCATGAACACATCCCACGTCGAGAGCGCCAGCCGTCTCTGCACCGCCTGCGGAATGTGCTGCAATGGGGTGCTCTTCCAATCCGTCACACTGCAACCGGATGACTCCCCGCGGGAATTGAAGGCCCGGGGAATCCGCCTCAAATCCAAACGCGGAAAAACTTTTTTTGACCAGCCCTGCCCCGCCCACCGGAACTGTGCCTGCACCATTTACGCGGACCGCCCCTCCCGATGCCGGATTTTTGAATGTCAGCAGTTGCGGGATTTGGAGGCTGGACGCACCACCGAATCGGACGCCCAGAAAATCATTGCCCAAGCGAAGGAGTTGACAGAAAGGGTCAGGAGCCTTCTCCCCGCCGCCGGTTCCACCAATGACCGGCGTCCGCTGGCAACACGATTTGCCGCGGCTCTGGTGCAGAATAACGATCCGGAAACAGACCCCGCAGGCAGCCAACTCCGGGGCGAATTGATCACGGCCATGCACCGTTTGGAATCCCTGTTGGCCGCCTCCTTCCGAGTCGCGAAAGTTTGAAGAAGCAGCCCCCCAACATTACGGAAGGGGACAGGAAAAATCATGATTCGTTCGGGCCATACCGCCCATCCCGCATGATCCAGCCGCCACCGACCACCACATCCCCCTGGTAAAACACGCAGGCCTGACCGGGGGTGACCGCGCGTTGGGGTTCGTGCAGGGTCACGACCGCCTCGTGGGGACTTGAACCCGGACGGAGGGTGGCGGCGGTCCCCTTGTGGGCATAACGGATTTTGGCGGTGACCTCCTGGGGGCCGGTCAGGGTCTCAATGGAAATCCAGTGGGTGTTGTTGACATGGAACTCCCGTGTCAGCAGGTCCTCCGCACCCCCGACGATCACCCGGCTGGTGGCCGGATCGATGTCCACGACATAACGCGGCTCCACACTGCCGCCCCCCAGGCCTTTGCGCTGGCCGATGGTGAACCGTTCGATTCCCTCGTGGTCCCCGAGGAAATTCCCCTTCAAATCATAGATGCCCCCCTTGTGGAACTGATCGGTCCCGAGTCTTTTTTCCAGAAATGCCGCGTAATCGTTGCCGGGAACAAAACAGATCTCAAAACTGTCCTCCTTGTCGTAGACCTTCAGACCCAGTTCCCGGGCGATGGCACGGATTTCCGGCTTGGTCTTGTCCCCGAGCGGCATCAGCGACCGGCGCAGCTGCTCCTGCCCGAGGGAAAAAAGGAAATAGGACTGGTCCTTCCGTTCGTCGGCCCCCTTGCGCAGAATCATGCGTCCGTCCCGCTCCTCAATGATCGCATAATGCCCCGTGGCGACAAACCCGGCCCCGATGTTCAGGGCCTTCCGCTGGAGGGAACCGAACTTCATGTGTTCATTGCACATCACACAGGGATTGGGCGTGCGGCCCTTCTGATATTCGCTGGTAAAATAATCGATGACAATTTTTTCAAAATCCCCGGCCTCGTCTATCACATAGTGGGGAAGGCCCAACGCGTGGCAGACATTCCGCGCATCGGCCACCGCCTGGGGTCCGCAACACTTTTCCTCCGCGTGGCTCATGCACTTCTGCCAGACTTTCATCGTGATGCCCACCACCTCGTACCCGGCCTGCTTGAGGAAATACGCCGCCACGGAGGAGTCGACTCCCCCGCTCATTCCGATGACAGCGCGGCCTTTGGGTTCCATGGTGGGGTGTTTTTATATCACCAATTGCAGTCCCTGACCACTGGAGAAAAACGCGGGGGATGTTTTCAGGGCTGCCCCACCCTTTTTTTTTGCACCCGCTCACAAACCCGATGCACCCAAAAAAAAGAATCATCAATATGACCCGGAGGCTCCGCCCTGTGTGTTGTGCGCTTTTTTGCGGCCATTCATCCGCGGTGGATCCTGTTCACTCTGTCGTGAGCCTCACCGCACCGGGAGGTTCACGGTGCCGGTGTATTGGACAAACTGGTTGGTGTTGCGGATCCGCTGGGAAATGATCACGCCCAAAGTGACCGTCTCCCCGGATTTGAGCGGGGTCAGTGCCGCCGAAAGGGAGGTGTCATTTTGGACGGGTTTCCCCCTCACGCTGGAGATCAGCATCCCCTTGAGCAAACCCGCACGCTGGGCCTGGCTGCCGTTTTCCACCTCGGTCACCAGCAATCCCCTGACGTTTGAATAACCCAGTGAATCCGCCTGCAGGGACGTGGGTTCCAAGAGACTCAAGCCGAGTTTTTTCTGGGCCTGCTCGAGTCCGGGCGGCAATTTGAGGCGGCCCACGGTCAGGGCCGTGCTCATGGGTGATGCCCCCCGCTGATATTCCAGCGTCACGGTGTCCCCTTCCTTTTTGGTTTGGATCAGGTACGTCTGAAGCTCGGTCATGGAATCAAATTTCCGTCCGTCGGCCAGGACAATGACATCGCCCGGTTGCAGCTTTTCCGCCGCCAGTGTCTGGGGAAGCACCTGTTGGACCGTCACCCGTCCGTTCCGGTCAATGAACCGGGCACCGAAACTCAACCCCTTCTGCTGTTCCAGGCTCAGGAAGATGGAAAGCACATCCAGCACCTTGAGAATGGGGATGGCAAACCCGATGCCCTGACTCTTTTGCAGCACCAGGACATTGATGCCGATGAGCTTCCCATTGAGATCAATCAAAGCCCCTCCGCTGTTGCCGGGATTGATCGCGGCATCCGTCTGCAACAGCTCATCATAAATCCGCCCGTTGGAATTCACATTGCGGTTTTTGGAGCTGAGAATGCCGCGGGTGACCGTGTTCTCGAGTCCGAAGGGGTTTCCCAACGCAAGCACGGGCTGGGCCAGTAACAGCTCCTCCCCGGAAAGTTCAATGACCGGCAACGGGTTTTTGGGTTCGATCTTGAGCAGGGCCAGATCGTTCCTTTCATCCCCCACCACAAATTGCGCCGCATATTTTTCGCCATTGGCGAGGATGACTTCGATCCTGGTGTTCTTGAGCTGGCGCACATTGTGCAGATTGGTGACGATGTAACCGGACTTGTCAATGATCACTCCGGTGCCAAACCCCCCCACCTTTCGTTGCTCAAACATGCCGGGCAATTTGGGAAAGGTCCCCTCAAATTCCTTCAGAATCTGGGCATGCCGTGGATCACGGACCACTTCGACCGTGCTTTCGGTGTTGATGCTGACCACCGAGGGCAGCGCCCGTTGCACGGCCAGCACGCCGGGGTCGGTCCGGTTGTCGTAGTTCTGGGCGCCCACACCTCCCACAAGCAGGATGGCGCAAAGAACCGTGCGGAAAATTTTTTCCATAAAATTCATGTAACCGTTTCCTAAGCCGGTCCGTCTTCAATGGCGAGCGTGAATTATGGTCATTGAGGGATACGACAAAATACGGGAGGGTCTTTTGGACCGGGCGGGGCGCCACGAAACCGGGGCCCTTCCCGCGTCCCAGTCCGTTCCGGAACGGCTCCTGCAGAGCGCCTGGTTTCACCGGCGTTTGCAGGGGCCGTTTCACACGTTGGACGGCGGTCCGGTGAAAATCATTCAACCAGGGGAATGGAACCACGGCCCGGGTCCGGATTTTTTCCATGCGGTTTTGAGGATGCACGGACGCATTGTCTCGGGCGATGTGGAAATCCACATGGTTCCCGAGGACTGGTACCGGCACGGTCATCATGAGGACCGTGCCTACGAAAAGGTCATTTTGCACGTGGTCCTGCATGAGCCGGGTCCGCTCCGCTTCACGCGTGATCGTCTCAACCGCCACATTCCCACATTGGTGATGGACCGGTTTATTCCCGGCGATTTTGAGGAATGGCTCGATCAGCTCGCCGACCTCGGTGAGGAAGCCCTGCCCCTCATCGACGTGGGACGTTGCGCGGAACATTTCCAGAAAGCGGATCGTGAGGATGTTTTGCGCGTGCTGGATGCGGCGGGCCTTGAACGGTTCCGCCAAAAATCCCGCCGCTGGGCGGGGATCTCCAGAAGAGCGGGCCGCTTGCAGGCGCTCTGGGAGGGGCTCTGTGAATGTCTGGGGTACCGTGAAAACAAAACGGTTTTCCGGCAACTCGCCGGAAAGGCGCCCATCCGTTCCTTGCTGGCACTGGAGGGAATCGAACCCCGGATGGCCCTGCTGTTTGGGATGGCGGGTTTTCTCAACTCCCATGCGGTGCATCCGGTTTGCGAACCGCTCTGGAAACACTGGTGGAAAATGCGCTCCGCCGGTGACCCGGCCCCCATCCCCTCCGCACAATGGTCTGTGGCGGGGCTGCGTCCCCTCAACCACCCCCACCGACGCCTGGCGGCGGCGGCGCATCTGGTGGGACACGTCCGGGGGCTTCAAAAAAAACTCGAAACCATCAAGCCCAGTCAATGGCGTCACTTCTCCCCTCCTCTTTTGGAGGATCTCCACTGGCAGTCCCACTGTTCACTGGCGGGGACCACCCTGCGTCGCCCGACCGCACTGCTGGGCTCCAGTCGATGGAGGGAAATGACCGTCAACCTCCTGCTCCCACTGGCCCATGCCTGGGCGACAGACCCGGTCCGCCGCCACGAGTCGGAGGAGGTTTATGCCTCGTACCCCTCACTTCAGGACAACCGGATCAGTCGTCTGGCTGTGGAACGGCTCCAACTCAGTCCCCGCGACTGCGCCACCGCCCGGCGTCACCAGGGTCTGATCCAGATTTACCAGGATTTCTGCCTCGCCGACCGGTCCGACTGCCAGAACTGTCCTTTTCCGGAACTGGTCAGTCTCCGGGACAAAAAACATGTGTCCTCCAACGGCTCATAAGCGGGTCTGGTTCGCAAACCATTTTTTGCAGAAATCCGCATCATGGGCCGCGGGTGCTCAAACCCGTTTCCTCACTTTTTCCTGGTAATACCCACGGGGGGAAACACCCATGCGCCGTTTGAACTGACGGCTGAAATAGGGCAGGCTTTCAAAGCCTGTCTGGATGGCCACCTCAGTGATGGAGAGAGCCGTATTGGTCAGGAGCCAGCCGGCGCGTTCCAGACGCGTCACCAGCAAGTCCTCCCCGGGACTGATCCCAAAGGTCTGTCGGTAGACCACCGAAAAACGAGAGGGGCTCAGATGCACCGCCCTTGCCATCCGGGCCAGGGGCCAGCCCTCCTGAAGATGATCATGCACCTGGCGGCGCAACAGGTGCAAACGGTCGCAGACCTGATGGCACCGTTTGTTTTCCGCACCCTCGTGCAAACTGCGGCTGACCAACCAGCACAATCCCAAAAACCAGTGCCAAACGATCTCTCCCGATCCCCTTCTGCGTTCCGCCAGTTCCACCCTCAGACGTCCCAATTCCCCGGCGATCAATCCCGGATTGCCGGGATAAAAAACACGGTTCAATGGAAGACCCACCCGCCGGAAAAATGACGGCAGGCCGCGTCCATGAAAATGGGCCCAGTGATGTTGGAAGGAAGCGGTCACCCCGCTGTACCACTGGGGTTCCCCGGGGGGATAGATAATGCAAGCCCCGGGAGGACGGGGTTCCATCCCGTGCGAGTCCCGCAGATGCACGGGGGTGACAAAACACAGGAAAAGAAAATCGCCGGATCCGGAGGGACGGTCGATCCTGAAATCCGGATCGTGATGAACATGGGTCCCGACCCATGTCACGGAAACTTCAGGCATCGCCATGGCCTGGAATTTCAGGCCATACAGTCAGATAAGTCAAATGTTAAAAAGGATAGGTCATTGCCTTTCCCGTCCCCATGAACTTTAATCCTCATCAACAACACAGCTTTTTTTTCATGAATTCCACCCCCCTCCAAGCCACCCTGATCGTGGATCGCGACTTTGTCCTCGGTCCTGTTGACTCCAAAATTTTCGGCTCCTTCATCGAGCATCTGGGACGCGCCGTCTATACGGGTGTTTTTGAGCCCGGCCACCCTTCGGCGGACTCCGATGGTTTTCGAGGTGACGTACTGGACCTGATCCGCGAACTCAATGTCAGCATCGTCCGGTATCCCGGTGGCAACTTTGTCTCGGGCTTCAACTGGGAGGATAGCATCGGACCCCAGGGAGGGCGTCCCCGCCGTCTGGACCTCGCCTGGATGTCCACCGAATCAAACCAATTCGGCCTCAATGAATTCATGACATGGGTTCGCAAGGCGGGGATCGAACCCATGATGGCCCTGAACCTCGGAACACGCGGACCTTCGGAGGCGCGTGACCTGATCGAATATTGCAATCATCCGGGGGGAACCCGTTGGAGCGATCTGCGGCGTACCCACGGTTTTTCGGAGGCGCACCGGATCAAATACTGGTGTCTGGGCAATGAAATGGACGGTCCCTGGCAGATCGGCCATAAAACAGCCTCCGAATACGGACGGATTGCCTGCGAGACTGCCAAAATCCTCAAGTGGGTCGACCCTTCTGTGAGTCTCGTGGCCAGTGGTTCATCGGGTCACGCCATGAACACATTCGGAACCTGGGAACTGGAGGTCCTCCACCATACTTTGGAACATGTGGATTTCATCTCGCTTCACATGTACAACGGAAACGTGATGGATGATCTGACCCATTACCTTCCCCTGTCCGATGAAATGGATGATTTCATCAGGGAAACCGTCTCACTTTGTGATGCGGCGGCGGCCAAACAAAAAAGCCGGAAAAAAATCATGCTCTCATTTGACGAATGGAATGCCTGGTACCATGACCAGGAATCCTTGAAATGGTTGCGCGGCGAAAAATCCTCCCTCACACAGGCAAAATGGGACGAGGCTCCCCCCCTGCTCGAAGACCACTACAACATGGCCGATGCCCTTCTGGTGGGGTCGATGCTGATCACCCTGCTCAACAATGCCGACCGTGTGAAAATTGCGTGTCTGGCCCAACTCGTCAACGTCATCGCTCCGATCATGACCCGGCCGGGCGGACCGGCCTGGCGCCAGACCATCTTTTACCCCTTCCTGCACGGCTCCAGATTTGGACGAGGTGTGTCCCTCCGTCCCGTCATACGTTCACCCCTTTTTGACACACGCCACCGGCAGGGATCGCCCTATCTGACCGCATCGGCCATTCATCATCCCGACAAAAACGAACTGGTCATTTTCGCGGTCAATCGCAGTGTCGACCAGTCCCTGCAGTTGACCGGAGACCTGCGCTCACTGGAGGCCGATTCAGTCATTGAATGGCTCTCCCTGAGTCACTCCGACACAAAGGCCATCAACGGACCGGAAAACCCCGCACAGGTCATTCCGGTCTCGCGCACGGAGGCCCGTTTGGAAACAGGGCGTCTTTCAGCCCTTCTGAATCCGCTTTCATGGAATGTCATCCGGCTGAAAACCTCAAAATAGGACCTCCTGAATCTTGTTCCTGCAAAATGAGGAGGTTTTCAATGTCATCCGTCCATCCCAGATTTTGGACCGCGGGTGGGGATCCTCTCTTTGACGGGCAGTGAGACCACGGAGGAACTGACACAAACCCCCATCGTCGCCTTTCTTGCAGGGATGGCTTTGGAAAGGGCGGCATCAGCCCCTGCAACCGGACCCGTTTTTTACCCTTGCCTCCGCCCTCGGTTCACGGAACATAGTCTCCATGACCAACCCCTCCCTCCCCCGTGGTTTTGAACTCATCAAGGACTCCCGTTACAACAAAGGCTCGGCCTTCACCCTGGCGGAAAGAAAGGCTCTCGGCCTTGAAGGGCTGCTTCCCGATGCGGTGGACACACTCGAGGTCCAGATCGCCCGCATCCGCGAGCAGCTTTCGGTGCTGACCAATGACCTGCAAAAATATCTCCTGCTCTCGGACCTTCAGACCCGCAACCAGACTCTCTACTATGCGGTGCTGATGTCGGAGCCGGCCCATTTTATGCCGCTGGTGTACACGCCGACCGTCGGCGAGGCCTGCCAGAAGTTCGATCACTTTTTCCGCGGCACCCGCGGCCTGTACCTGCCGATCACGGCCAAGGGCCGGGTCAGGGAGCTCCTCAAAAACTGGCCTGCGACGGATGTCCGTTTCATCGTGGCGACCGATGGGGAACGCATCCTCGGCCTGGGTGATCTCGGCGCCTGTGGCATGGGCATTCCGGTGGGAAAACTGGCCCTCTACACGGCCTGCGCGGGGGTGGCTCCGCAACTGACCCTTCCCGTTCAAATCGACGTGGGAACCAACAACGAATCCCTGCTCGAGGACCCGCTCTATCTGGGGCTGCGCCAACACCGCGTGCGCGGACCCGAATACGACGCCTTCATCGAGGAATTTGTCTCGGCGGTCCAGGAACTCTATCCGCTCTGCTGTCTGCAATGGGAGGACTTTGCCAATTTCAACGCCTATCCGATCCTCGACCGGTACAAGGACAAAATCTGCACCTACAATGACGACATCCAGGGCACGGCTGCCGTGGCCCTGGCCGGCATCTACGGGGCGATCCGCATCAGCGGCGAAAAACTCAAGGACCAGCGCTTCCTCTTCCTCGGGGGCGGGGCCGCCGCCACGGGCATCGCGGAACTGATCAGTGAGGCCATGGCACTGGAGGGGCTGACCCTCGAAGAAGGTCGTCAACGCAACTGGCTCTATGATGTGAAGGGTCTGATCACCAAGGACCGCACGGATCTGACCGGTTTCCAGAAACCCTTCTCCCACGATCACCCCGCCGTCGCCTCCTTTGTCGAGGCGATCGAAAAAATCAGGCCCACGGGAATCATCGGGGTCAGTACGGTCCCCAAGCTTTTCAACCAGGCGGTCATCGAGGCCATGAGCCGGGTCAACAAACGCCCGATCATCTTCCCCTATTCAAATCCCACCTCCCGCTCCGAATGCACGGCCGAGGAGGCCTATCGCTGGTCCAATGGCAACGCCATCTTCGCCAGCGGCAGTCCGTTCGACCCGGTCCATTTTGCCGGACGCACCTTTGTCCCGGGCCAGGGCAACAACGTGTACATCTTTCCGGCCATGGGTCTGGCGGTGCTGGCCACCCAGTCCACACGGGTCACCCAGGAAATGTTCATCCGCGCCGCGCAGGCGGTGGCCGAACAGGTCGGTCCCGATCTTCTGGCCACGGGGCTCATTTACCCGCACCAAAGCGACATTTACGAGGCCTCCATCCATGTTGCCATCCGCGTGGCGGAGCTGGTGTTTGATAAAAATCTCGCCCGGGTCCCCCGTCCGGCTGACATCGCCGCCCACGTCCGCGCCTTTGCCTACAAGCCCCAGTACCAGGCTTACGCCTGATTTTGGTTGCCGGTTGAGCGTTGAGCGTTGGGCGAGCGGAAAATTGTTTTCGGGTGTTTAAAAAGCATCCGTGATATCCGTTTTATCCGCGGTAAAAAAACTGCGCTTCTCTGCGAAATCTGCGGGGAAGTCTCTCTGTTGCGCTTTTTTGACACTGAAAAATGTCTCCTTTTTCACGGGGGATTTTGCCAGGATCGGGGTATCACCTGTATGAATCCCCCCGACCCCCTCGATTCACTGCTCAAAAACTGGTCCGTCGAACCGGAAATCCCATCCCGTTTCCAAGCCGATGTCTGGAATCGGATTTCCGTGGAGGCCCCCGAGAGTTTGGGCATTGATTGGTTGGATCGCCTTCTGGATTTTGCCCTGGAAAAAAAATGGCACACGGCCCTTTCCCTGTTTCTGGTGGCCATCACCGGTCTGGGCCTCGCCTATCTGGGCTCCTCCGCCTCCCACCGTCCGGATCCCCACCGCATGGCCCAATCCTACGCTCAGTTCATCGATCCAGCGGCCCGCCATCAGGGGAATGAATGAAAAAACCACTTCTGTTCCTTCTTGCCGCCGCACTGACCTGTCTGTTGGCCTTTGGTCTTGGATACGTCTACTTCAGCAAAATGCATGGCCGCTCCCTGGCGATCGACGACTCTGTCAAGGCGGTGGATTGGCTTCGCCGCGAATTTTCGCTGCCCCCGGCGGAACTCGAAAAAGTCCAAGCCCTCCACCGTGAGTACGAACCCCGCTGCATGGAATATTGCTCCCGTGTCGAAACCTCCAATGCCCGGCTCAAATTGCTGCTGGAAAATTCCCGGGGGATGACCCCCGCGCTGCAATCTGCTCTTGACGAAAACGCACGCCTGAAAGCCGAGTGCCGCACGGCCATGACCGAACACATCTACCGCGTGGCCGCCGTCATGAGCCCCGATGCCGCCACCCG
>JANRIZ010000153.1:0-13230 GCA_033764445.1 Verrucomicrobiia bacterium
AGGATGAAACCGACAACAAGGGGACCATCAAAAAACCCTCCGGCGGCAGCATGTACTCCCCCGGCACCGACATCGTTTTCACGGTCGAAAGACCTTAGCAACCAGACATTGGGGCAATGCAAATAAAAATACAGCCCTGAAAAAAGGCCCAACGTGTCGCCGCATGTGAAGTTTGGGGTTACGCCCCAGGAAATGGAATCACAAGGTCAAAGCCCTGTCAGGGCGTTGCAATCTATTGAGCCCAAAAACCCAGGCTCCTGAACGCCAGTCATGCGATTCCTCATTAGACATTAGACATTAGACATTAAAAATTAAACATCCCCCATTCCCCCATTTACAACGAAACTTTTTATCCCTAGAAGTGTCTAATCGGTGGAAGGGGCTCTTCCCTCACCGGCGATTGTATGGTGGATGATCAAAAATTCTGGCGTCACAGGGGCTTGCGCCTCCGTCTGAAATTCAATCTCGCCTGCCTCCTTTTTCCCTTTCTGACCCTGCTCCCCTTCTGGTGCACTTTCATCGCCGTCTGGACCCTGCTCTGCCGCCGGTGGGGCGGGGATATCGCCCCGATCGGGGATGTCTTTTATCTCGGTCTTCTCCTGCTGGCCATCTTTTCCTATGGACGCGGCAGAAAATTCTTCCTCACGGAACCCCAGGCCCTGGCGCGGCTGGATGAATGCAATCATCTGCATAATGCACTGACCGCCGCCGCCCTGGGCATGATCCCCTGGCCCCGCCCTCTGCCCGCCCCCGTCCGGGACGGATTTTCCTGGAATCTCAAAACCCTCTGTGTGCCGCTGCTTCTTTCAATCTGCATCCTGACCCTCGGGCTCCAGCTCCCCACGGGACGTTCCCCGGGCTGGATGGGCGGCCCCAAGGAAATGCCCACCTCCGTCACCCTGGCGGAATCCTGGCTCGACTCCCTCAAGGAACAGGACGTCATCGAGCCGGAAGCACTCGGGGAATTCCAGGAACAGCTCGACCAGCTCAAAAATCAAAAACCCGAGGACTGGTTCAAACACTCCAGCATGGAGGCGGGGGACTCCCTCCGCCAGCGTCTGTTTGAATCCGTCCAGTCCATGGATCAAAACCTCGCCCAAATGGAGAAGGCCTTTGACAACCTGCAGAATCTGCCCCAGCCGGCCTCTCCGCAGTCGCTCCAGGCTCTCTCCGAGGACATGCAAAAGGCGCTCAAGGGGCTGGAGTCGGGCCGTCTCCCGCTCAACAGGGAAACACTCAGCCAGCTCAAAAACATGGACCCCTCAAAGCTCAGCCAGCTTTCAAGGGAACAGATGGAAAAACTCTCCAAGGCCTTCCAAAAAAGCGGGGGCGCCTGCAAGGGCATCCTCGGCAAGGATGCAAAATGCGGTTTGAATCTCAAAATGGACGCGGGCGGGATGGCCCTCTGCCAGAAACCCGGCAACGGTGGAATCACCCGCGGACGCGGCGACGCCCCCCTGTTTTTTGATGAAAATCAGACCCAGCTGGGCACCACCAGGACTGAAAAACTTGAGAATGAGGACCTCTCCCGTGCGACTCTGGGCGATACGATGGGGGTCAGCCAGGGGGAACACAAGATCGATCCCTCCAAATTCAAGGGCCCGGCGGAGGCGGGGCTGATCTCCGGAACCGGCGCGGGCGGCGAGGCGGTCTGGCGCGACGAAACCACCCCGGCGGAACGTGAAACACTCCAGAAATTTTTCCAATAACCCGCATCATGAAACATTTGTCATTCGTCATTAGAAATTAGACATTCAACATCACCCTCCCCCCATGAATCCTCTCCCCCCCGAAAACGAAATCGCCCAAGCCTCGGCCTCCCTCAAAAAACTGCGGGATACGCTCAATACGGTGCTCTTCGGCCAGGATCACCTGGTGAGCATGGTCATCATCGGTCTGGTCTCCCGCGGCCACATCCTCCTCGAGGGTCTTCCGGGTCTGGGCAAAACCCAGCTGGCCAAGGGTCTGTCCCGGGCCCTGGAGCTGGACTTCAAACGGGTCCAGTTCACCCCCGACCTCCTGCCGGGGGACATCACGGGCAATCCGATCCTCCAGGAACTTTCCCCGGGGCAGCGGCAGTTTGTTTTTCAACCGGGTCCGCTCTTTGCCAATCTGGTGCTGGCCGACGAAATCAACCGGGCCTCGCCCAAAACCCAGTCCGCCCTGCTCGAGGCCATGCAGGAGGGCAACGTCACGGTCATGGGCGAAGGGCACCGCCTGCCCCAGCCGTTTTTTGTGGTGGCCACCCAGAACCCGATCGAGCTGGAAGGGACCTATCCGCTGCCGGAAGCCCAGCTGGACCGTTTTCTCTTCAAGCTCTCGGTCCATAAAAACGATGCACGCACCCTCCAACAGATCATCTCCTCCCGCGAAATCGGTGTGGACCCGGTGATTGACCGCGTCTGTTCCCGCGAAGCGCTGGCCTCCTTCCTCGCCCTGGCCCGCCGGATTTTCCTGCCGGAGGTGGTGGCCCACTACATCGCCCGCCTGGTCGAGGCCTCCCACCCGGGGCTCTCCAAGGCGGCCACGGGTGTCAAATTCGGCGCGAGTCCCCGCGCCGCCCTGGCCCTGGCGGCGGCGGCCAAATCCCGCGCCCTTTTCGAGGGCCGCTCCAACGCGAGTTTTGAGGACGTCCGCGCCGTGGCCCTGCCGGTGCTCGAACACCGCATCATCCTCGACTACACGGCCCGGCTGGACGGACGCACCACGGCGTCGATGGTCTCGGACCTTCTGGAGGAAATCCCGGCCCAGTCCCTTTCGGTTCCCAAAACGCTCCAGGAAGCCAAGCTCCCATGAGGCGTCCTGTTTCAGTTCCCCTGCTCCTCCTCGGGGTGCTCGCCGCATTTTGCCCGCTGCGGGCGGAGTTGCAGCTGGGCTTCTCGGGGGTGCAGCCGGGCGCGGGGATCGATGTCAAAATCGTCTCCTCCTACGACACCTCCCCCCGTGTGGGAACCCTGCCCCTGCGCGTGACCATCGGCAACAACACCGGGACGGCCCGCACCTGGAATCTGTCGACGCTCTACACGTCCCATCATTTCGGCTCCGACAGCATCTCCTCCACGGAATCCCTGACCGTCGGAGGCCACTCGGAAAAAACCTTCGAAATCCATGCCCCGATCCTGGCCCGCGAAAACATTGTCCACTCGGGCGGCAATCTGATGATCTCGCTGTCGGGTTACGGGATCAAGTCCGGCGGCAATTTCACCCACATGCATGACCGTGGCTCTCCCGGGGGAAAACAGCCCTCGGCCTACACGCTCATGGGTGCGGAACTGGCGTTGAAAAGCTGGGCCCAGATTGATGCCGACCTGGCCAAGGGTCCGCACTACCTGCAGGGCTCCAAGATCACCCCCGAATTTCTCCCCCGGGACTGGCGCTCGCTGATGGGTGTCGATATGATGATGCTCTCGGAGGCCGAATGGACCGGAACCCCCGAGCCGCAACGTCAGGCGGTTCTGGAGTGGATCCTGCAGGGGGGGGAACTCAGGCTCTATGCCGCCTCCCCGGAATCCTTCAACGACAAATTTTTCACGGGTCTGCGCCGCTCCCAATGGGGGGTTTCCAACGGACTGCCGAAATTCCGGATGGTCCAGAAAATGGGCGCGGGCCGGGTGCTGGTCCACCCGTGGGATGGCTCCTCCCCGGTGGAGTTTGAGAACCGGACCCATGGCCTGGCCAGCAACACGCTCGCCACGGGGTACCGGGGCGTATGGCCGCTGCTGATGAAAATCCCCTCCATCGAGGTCATCGGCTACCTGATCATGGCCTTCATGCTCGTTTTTGCCATCATCATCGGTCCGATCAATCTTTTCATCTTCGCGGGCAGCCACCACCGCTCCCGGCTTTTTTGGACCACCCCCCTCATCTCCCTGATCACCAGCGTGCTGCTGGTGGTGGTGATCTTTTTCAAGGACGGCATGGGAGGGGAGGGCCGCCGTTCGGTGGTGGCGATTCTGGACCCGGACCTCAACAAAATGTTCCTCAGTCAGGAACAATCCTCGGTCACGGGTCTTCTCTGGGACCGCGACATCCCGTTCCGCGAAAGTGTCTTCATGGCGCCGCTGCCCCAGAATGCCTCAGGCCGTCCGTCCCGGGAAACCTATGAGATTCGCCACAATCTCTACAGTGGGTCCTGGTTCGCCAGCCGATCGGTCAACAACCAGTACCTGTCGCTCTTCCAACCGACCCGCTTCCGTCTGGAACTGGTCAATCGCACGGCATTTGAGGAGGGCCGCGAGGCGCCCAGAATCACCTCCACGATTCCCACCCCCCTGGCATGGGTTGTCTTCACCGATGGAGTCGGGCAGACTTGGGAGGCCCAGAATGTGCCGACGGGCGGCACGGTGACCCTCAAAAAGATTCCTCCGGATCAAAAACAATCCACGCTCACCAGTCTCCTCCGCACCCATTTGGGCCCGCGCAACTCCACGCTCGCGGAACAGGCGGCGTTCCAACCCGGGTTTGTGGCCCAACCGGCGGATGCCGCGGCCTTCACCACGGCCACCCTCCCTTCCATCCGCTGGGAAAAAGATTTCACTCTTCTTGTTCAGCCCATGCCCGGACTGGCTCCCACCCCCCCGCCCCCGGTCACAAATTCCTCCCTCCGCTCGGACCTCCCGGTTTATCAACCGCCCCCGGATTCCTCCCTTCAACGGTATCTGGAAGGCACCAACACATTCCTGATTTCCAAGGGGCTTTCCCCGGTGACGGTCAAAATCAATCTCACCACCAATGCCACCGGCGGGATGCTCACCAACTTTGTCATCGAGCCCCTGAGGGCCTCACCGACAAACGCGCTGCCTTCCGCATTCCTGAGCAATTCCCCCCTGCCCGCCCTCCCCGCTCCGCCGGCACTCACCAATTCTTTCCCGTCCAATTCCACCCGCCGGGTCATCCGCCGTCTGCCCTCACCCAAACCTTCACCGGCCCGCGAAACCATTCACGAGCCTTCCAGGTCACCATGATGAGCACCCCCTCCCCCATCATCGAGGTCCGCAATCTGCGGCGGACGTTTGACGCGGTCCGCGCGGTCAATGACATCTCCTTTGCCGTGCCCCGGGGTTCGGTGGTGGGGTTCATCGGTGCCAATGGGGCGGGGAAAACAACAACCATGCGCATGATGGTCACCCTCGAAATGCAGGACTCCGGCCACATCTCCATGGCGGGCTTTGACACACTCAACCACCCGGGGGAGGTCCGCCGCCGCGTGGGGTGGATGCCCGACTCCTTCGGCACCTACGACAATGTCACGGTCTGGGAATACCTCGACTTCTATGCCCGCGCCTACGGCTACAAGGGGTCCGACAGGACCGCCCGCATCCGGGAGGTCATGGATTTCACGGACCTGACCCCGCTGGCGGAACGGTTCACCAACAAACTGTCCAAGGGCATGGGCCAGCGTCTGTGCCTGGGCCGCACGCTCCTGCATGATCCGGAGATTCTGATCATGGACGAGCCCGCGGCCGGGCTGGACCCAAAGGCCCGCATGGAGTTCAAGCGGCTGATCAATCTTCTGGCGGCCTCGGGCAAAACAATCTTCATCAGTTCCCACATCCTCTCGGAGCTGGGCGAAATGTGCCACTCCCTGCTCTTCATCGACAAGGGACAGATCATCCACCACGGGACGGCCGAGGACCTGAGGACGGACCGACAGACGCTGGTCGTGGAGGTCCTGGTGTCGGGTTCGCCCGAGATTCTCATCCAATGGGCCGGGATGAACCCGGGGGTGTCGGTCGTGGACACCCTCAAAAACGGCGCCCGTCTGGGTTTTGACGAAAACAATCCGGAGGCACTGGCACGGGTCCTCAAAAAAATGATCCTCGACGGGGTGCCGGTCCTGGATTTTCACCGGCAGGAACGCCGTCTGGAGGACGCCTTCATCGATATCCTGAGGAAAATCCAATGACCCTTCCCTTCGCCCGCCTTTTCACCGACGACGCCCTCAGTCCGCTGTTGGTCAAGGAACTCCGCCACAATTTGCGGACCCGCGCCTTCCTGAGTTTTTTCATCATCTCACAGGTCCTGCTGGTGATTTTTGTCCTGATCAGTCTCATGGCCATGATCGACGGACGTTCCGGGGGCCGGGACTCGGACGGGTTCTTCTACTTCATGGAGGGGCTTGTGTTTCTGTGCATCATCCCGCTCTCGGCCCTGGGGGCGGTCTCCTCGGAAATCCGGGCCAACACCTTGGAACCGATTTTCCTGACCCATCTGAGCGCCTGGCGCATTGTGTGGGGCAAATGGGCGGCGTACATGGCCCAGGGGTTTCTGTTCCTGTGCGCGATTCTGCCCTACGTGGTCCTGCGGTATTTCCTGGGCGGGGTCAATGTCCTCGACGACCTTCTGGTTCTGGCCAACATGTACCTGGCCTCCTCGGTGCTGATTGCGGCGGCGGTCTGTCTGTCGGCCTTCAACCTCCGCTTCCTCCTGCCGGTGCTGGTGATCCTCCTGATCTTCGGCGCGGGGGGCATCATCCCGGCAATTCTCTACTCGCTGACCGGCAGCCGCTCGGGGACCTCCGTGGGGGGATCGCTGTGGGTCACACTCCTGCCCCTCTACCTGGCGCTGCCCCTGCTCATCAGCGGATTTCTGGCGGCGGGCGCCTCAAAAATCGCCCCGCTGGCGGAAAATTATTCGACTCTCAAACGGCTCTCCTGCCTGGGTCTGTTTGTGCCGGTCCTGGTCACCCTCTGGGCAAAGGGAAGCCCCGAAACGGCGTTCGTCCTCGCCCTCATGATCCTGGTCCTCTCCTGTCTGGATGCCCTCAACGAGGAGACGCGCCTGATGCACACGGTGTACACACCCTTCGCCAGATGGGGCTGGCCCGGACGTCTGGCAGGGCTCTTCCTCTATCCGGGCTGGGTGTCGGGCGTGCTGTACACGGTTGCCTGCTGTTCCCTGATTCTCTGTTTCATTTCCCTCAACTACGGCATCAAAATGACCCACTGGCTGGCCATCCTCAGTCTGGCGGGAACCCTGCTTTTTCCCCTGGCGGTCATCAAACTGTTCGTGCCCCGGTGGAAGCGGACGCTGCCCTTTTACATCTCCATCCAGGTGGGGGTGGCCTCACTGACGGCTGTGGTGGGGATCGCCGATGGAATCCTCAGCGGATCCTTCAAGGAACTGTTCTCGTTTTTCCCCCTGACCTGTCTGATTTTTTCCGCCTCCAACACCTTCGATGAAGACGAGGCTCTGGGCTGGACCCTGGTCCAGTGCGGGGTGTTGTTTCTGATCCTGACCGTCCTGTTCATCCGGATGCTCCCGGTGCTGGCCCTCATCCGCCAGCTCGAAAAAGGGCCCCTGCCCGAACCGCCCGCTCCCACCCCCCCACCTCTTCCCCCCGGCCTGAAATAAAATTGATCCTCCGCCATGCTCCCCCGTGATGCCATTCTGGAAATCCGCAGACGGATGCAGGCCCTTTCGGCGGTTTTCCGACTGCCTTTCCGGTCCCAATCCTGGCGCGGTCTCTCGGGTCAGTGGCAGGGGATGAACTCGGGCAGCTCCATCGACTTCCTCGACCACCGGCCCTACTACCCGGGCGATGACCCCCGCCACATCAACTGGCAGGCCTACGCCCGCACCGGGCACCACACGATGAAGCTCTACCGCGAGGAAACCTCCCCCCGTGCCGACATCATTCTCGATGCCTCCCACTCGATGTTCCTGACCCCCCAAAAATCCCGGCGGATGATGGAGCTTTTTTTCCTCTGTTTTGAGGGGGCGCTCCAGGCCAAGGCGGCCGTCCATGTCATCCTCGTGGCCGGGGACCGGATCGAAAGGGTGGCTCTGGAGGCGGTCCTCAACGGCTCCTTCCTCAAATCGGGTCCCTCCCCCTCGGCACAGTCCCTGGCCAATCTGCACGCGCTTGTCCGGGGCCATTCCCTGCGCCTGCTCATCTCCGACCTGCTCTTCCCGATCAGCCCGGCGGCCATCCTCCCGGGGCTGACGCAGTCCCGGGGCCGGGTCTGTGTCCTGGCCCCCTATGGGGCGGAGGAGGAAAAACCGGGCTGGGAGGGAAACCTGCAGTTCCAGGACTGCGAATCGGAGGTCACCCGCATCCAGCGCGTGGACGCCACACTCCTGGACCAATACCAGCGGGTGTACCGGCGGCATTTTGAACTCTGGAAAAGTGAATGCCGCCGGTTCGGGGCCCGGATGGCGCGTCTGGCGGCGGAACCTGCGATGGAGGAGGCCCTGCTGGCGGAGGGGGTCACCTCGGGGGCGTTTGAACTGTGGACCTGATCTTCGGCAATCCCGCCGGATTCTGGGCGCTGCTGGGTTTGCCCGCGCTCCTGCTGATCCATTTTTTCCAGCGTCAGTCGCGTCTGGAACGGATCAGCACCCTCTTCCTGCTCGACAACATCGCCCCCCGTTCGGCCCAGGGCCGGAAAATCGAGCGGCTCCGCAATTCGCTGCCGTTGTGGCTCCAGATTCTGGCCGTGCTGCTGATCACCTGGATTCTGCTCCAGCCCCGCTGGCTCTCCCCCTCCTCCAGTCAGTCGGTGGTCGTGGTCCTGGACAGTTCCTTCTCCATGCAGGCCTCCCGCGCAGCAACCCTCCCCGCCCTCTCGGCCCGGCTCCGGTCCCTCAGCCAAACGGCGGCCCGGACGGAGTGGACGCTCCTCGACAGTCATCCGGACCGGCCCGTCCTCTACAACGGCCCCCGTCTGGAGTCGGCCCTGGAGGCGCTCCACTCCTTTGAGGCCCGCTCACCGGGTCATGACCCGGAAACGGTCCTGCGCACGGGCCGGAGTCTGCTGCGGAAAAACGGGATTCTGATCTTTGTCACGGACCGTCCCCGTGTCATGACCCCGGGGACGGAGGTCTTCTCCGCGGGTGACGCCCGCGACAACGTGGGTTTTGCCGGGATGCGTTTCTCCCGCGAGCCCGGCGGTCTGACCTGGCATGCCCTGATCAAAAACCACTCCGACACCGCGGCCACGCGCCCGTGGTGGATCGAGGCGGGGGGAACGAAGTCGCCGGTCAAAACCCTCTCCCTCAAACCCGGACAGGTGCTCAGCCTGAGCGGTCCCTGGCCGGAGGGTAACGAGCAGGCGACCCTGGTGCTGGGCCCCGACGGCTTCACCCTCGACGACCGGCTGCCGCTGGTCCGGCCCCGGCTCAAGCCACTGCGGGTTGCCACCGCGGCAGACCCGGATCTCCAGCCCTTTTTTGAAAAGTTTCTCCGCGCCCTTCCGGAAAACCGCCCGGTTTCGCTGGCGGAGGCCGACATGGCGCTCCTCTCCTGGGACCCGTCGGGCGGCACACGTCTGCCCCCCGGCCACGCGATCGTATTCCTGAAGGTGGCGGGGCAGGAGTCCCCGCATTACAAGGGGACGCTGCTGGCCGAGAACCTGCCGCTGATGCGGGACCTGAACTGGCGCAGCCTGCTCGCCCGCGGACCGGAGGTCTCCCTCGCCCGGAATGCCGCCGATTCGGTCCTCCTCTGGCAGGGGGATCGTCCGATGATTTTTCTGCGCGAGGAGCAGACGGGCCACAAAAAGCTCCTCATCAATTTTCCGCTGACCCACTCCAATGCCCCGCGTCTGGCTTCTTTCATCCTCCTGCTCAACCGGTTTGCCGAAATGATCCGCCTCGAAAAGGTGGGGGTTGAAAGCGCCAATACGGAGCTTTCCCAGCTCACGCCTCTGGCCTTTGCCGCGGAAGGCGGCCCGGCCCGGATCGTCTCCTCGGGCCACCCCGCCCCGCCGGTCGAAACGCTCGACATTCATCCGCTCCCGATTCCGGGCACCACCAACCTGCCCCTTTCGGTGGTTCTTCCCACCCGCGCCCCCTCCCAGCCGGTCTTTTACTCGGTCGCCCAGGGCGGAACCAACCGCCTGACCGCCGCGGCGCATTTTGCGGATGTGCCGGAGGCGGATTTCCGCAGGAACGGTCCGATGGATACGGTGAGGGGTAAAATTCCGGCCTTGGAAACCAGAAACAGCCGGGAGGATTTTCTGACCCCGCTGTGGCTGGCACTGCTGGGGACGCTGATGCTCGGCAGCTGGGCGTGGATTGAACGGAGGCGGGCATGATTCTGGCCTCCCCCGAATATCTCGTGTTGCTGCCGCTGCTGGCCTTCATGGCCTGGCGCTGGCCCTGGCTGCGGCTGCTGCACCCGCTGCGGGCCCTGTGTCTGCTGCTGCTGGTGCTGTGTCTGTGCCAGCCGAAGGCCCGGCTCTTCGGCTCGGGTCTGGACCTGTGGGTGCTGGTGGACCGCTCGGCCTCGGCGGCCAGCGCCCTGCAGCCGCGGCTGACGGAATGGGAAAAAATCCTTGAACGGTCGAAGGGGACGGATGACCGTGTGTTTTTTGTGGACTATGCCGATGTCCCGGGAATCCGCGGCCAGATCGATGCGAATCTTTTTGACACGCCCCCGCAATTCACCCGCACGGCCTCGGCCCTGCAATTCGCCCTCTCCCGCATCGACCCCCACCGGGCCACCCGGATGCTGCTGCTCACGGATGGCTACAGCACGGAACCGCTCACCGGTCTGGAATCCCGCCTGCTGGAGGAACAGATCGGCCTGGACTACCGGCTCTCCTCGGGGGACGTGCAGAACGATTACCAGATCGAAAAAATCAGTCTCCCCACCCGGGTCCAGCAGTCGGAACCGTTCCTGATCGAACTCGAAATCTCGGGCACGCCCGACGCCTCCTTCCCGGTGGAACTCTGGCGCGGGGGCCGGCTGCTGACCCGGTCCCAGGCCACGCTTTCAAACGGGAGGTCGGTCCTGCGTTTCACGGACCGGTTGAGCCAGACGGGCTCGCACCGTTACACCGCCCGCATCGCCCCGGAAAAGGACCAGAGACCCCAGAACAATTTTTCGGAAAACTGGATCGAGGTCGCCGGCGGGCCCCGTCTGCTGCTGATCACCGGTTACCTCAACGATCCGCTGGTGCCCGTCCTCCAAAACCAGGGGTTCCAACTGGAGGTGGTCGCCGACCCGGCAACCCTCAATCTCGGCCAGCTGACGGGGGCCAAGGCGGTGATCCTCAACAATGTGCCCGCCTACAAACTGCCTCCGGATTTCCTGCGGGCCATTCCTTTCTACGTGAAGGCCCAGGGCGGGGGTCTGCTCATGGCGGGCGGAAAATTCAGCTTCGGCTCGGGCGGCTACTTCCAGTCCCCGGTCGATGAGTTGCTGCCTGTTTCCATGGAGCTGCGGCAGGAACACCGCAAACTGGCGGTGGCCATGGCCATTGTCCTCGACCGCTCCGGCAGCATGGCGGCGGGGGTCACAGGCGGACGCACCAAGATGGACCTGGCCAATGAGGGCTCGGCCCGCGCGGTGGAATTGCTCGGGGACCAGGACGCGGTGGCGGTCATTGCGGTGGATAGTTCTCCACACCCGTTTGTCAATCTCTCCCAGATCGGCCCCAATCGCCACCAGATCAATGACGCGGTTCGCCGCATCGTGAGCATGGGCGGCGGCATTTTTGTGTACACGGGTCTGAAGGCGGGTTACGAGGAACTCAAAAAAGCCAAAATGGGTCAGCGCCACCTGATTCTTTTCGCCGACGCGGCGGATGCGGAGGAGCCGGGCGACTACAAAAATCTCCTCTCCAAAATGACCGCCGACGGGGTGACCGTCAGTGTCATCGGTCTGGGGAGTGAGACCGACCCCGATGCGGCCTTTCTCAAGGACGTGGCGGCGCGTGGCAATGGCCGCATTTTTTTCAACAACAATCCCGCCGAGTTGCCGGGGGTTTTTGCACAGGAGACCGTGGCGGTGGCCCGTTCGACCTTCATCGAGGAGGCGGTCCGTCTCAAACCCACGGCGGCATGGATGCAGCTGGCGGCGCGTCCGTTGAAATGGCCCGAGGGGGTCGACGGATACAACCTCAGCTATCTCAAGGCCGAGGCGGCCTCGGCGGCCTTCACGGAAGATGAATACAACGCCCCCCTGGTGGCCTTCTGGCAGCGGGGCGCGGGCCGCAGCGCGGCGGTGTCCTTCCCCCTGGGCGGGGATTTCTCCGCCCGGATCCGGGCCTGGCCCGAATACGGGGACTTTGCCCAGACGCTCGCCCGCTGGCTGATGGGCAATCCCCTGCCCCCGGGTCTTTCGCTCCGCACCCGCCACGAGGGTACGCGCCTCCAGATCGAATTGCTCTACGACCATTCCTGGGAGGAACGCCTGGCCCTCAACGCCCCGCACATCGCCCTGGCTGTCGGCGGCGAGGGCCCGATTCTCGAACCGGCCTGGCAACGGATGGAACCCGGACGGTTCCTGTGCGCGGTCGAACTCGATCCGGGCAAAATCTACCGCGGGGCGGTGCAGACGGGGCCCTACACGCTGCCGTTCGGACCGGTCTTTGGCGGACGCAACGAGGAATGGAATTTTGACCGGGAACGGATCGCCGAACTCAAGGCCCTGGCGCGACTGACCGGCGGGGGGGAACGAACCGATCTTTCCAAAATCTGGCAGGCCCCGCGCCGCTCCGGGCTGCGTGACCTGCGTCCTTTTGTCCTCACCGCCCTGCTGATCGTGTTCCTGCTCGAAGTCCTCGTCACCCGCCTGGGACTTCACCGCGCCGAGGTTTACGCCTTCTTCCGCAAAATGCCCCGACCCCGGCTCCCGCAAAAAGCGCCGAACCCTCCCGGGGGAAATCCGATTCCCCCACCGTTGCCCCCGGAAGAACCGACCACCCGACCGGCCCCTCCCCTGCCTGCCGAAGCCAACCGACAATCCCTTTTTGATAAGGCGAAGATGAAATAATTGGTCACTGGTTACTGGTTAGTGACAACTCCCATGAAATCTCCCGATCCCTCCGACTCCCCCGAACCCGCGCCGGGATTTCTCAAACGCTTCTGGCCATGGTTGGTCTGGGGCGTCTTCGGCTTCATCGTCCTCGCCACAGTTGGAGTGATCGGTTTCCGTTTCTACATTCGACATCAGATTGATCTGGAGTACGCCAAAATCAGGGCTGCCGGATATCCGCTCACACCTGAAGACTTCGCCAAATATTACCCCCCTGTCCCCGACGCCGAAAACAGGGTCCTCATCTACAGAGATTTTAATAAGAAAATGGGAGCACTGCCGCCCAAATACGAAAGCCTTCCCCATCTCGGCTATCAATCCCATACCAACTTTATGAATTGGCCCAAACGGGGTGATCCTCTGCCCCCACAGCTTAATGACCTTGTCGGCGAATTGGTCAAAGACTACCAACCTGAGTTTGAATCCATCCGGCGTTCGCGTTCTCTGACAAATATAAATTTTAATCT
>JANRIZ010000162.1:0-16876 GCA_033764445.1 Verrucomicrobiia bacterium
AGGGTGAAAGCAATTGGTCCAACCGCAAAAAAATAGTTGCCATATTTTAAAAAAAACCATAATCAACCTAAAAGATAAAAAATGTTAGACTTGATTTTACCTAGGAGCGGGATTAACATGATTTCAAATCCTCATTTTGGCATTGAAAATATCCTTATGGGTGGTTTAAAAAGTAAATGTTTTTTTTATAAATGGACTCAATAAATCGGTGAAAAACCATCAAACTGCGAAGATTCAAGCTGAATTTTGATCGAGGAGATTGAATATTTATGTCAGGCCAACCCGCTCCGCAAATCCCCGTTGCTGGTCCCAGTCCGGTGCCACAGCCGCCGCCGTCCACCCAGTTTACGCCCACCAATCAGCATATTCCGGTGGCCATTTTTGAGACGAATGAAGGGGGACATTTTCTGTTTGGAAATTCGATCTGGTACAAGATGACAGGGTTGAGTCTGGAGGAGAGCAATGGGCTTGGGTGGATGTCCATTTTTGAGCCCGAGGACCATCAGTCCCAGGAGCTGTTGCGGATCGCCCTGCAGGGGCAGAAAATCGCCCATGAGACGCGGCTGCGGGTCCGGAGCAGAAAGTTCACATGGGTCTATTTTCGGATTGAGCCGATCCTGACCGATTACGGGCAGGTGAGGGGAATGATGGGAATGGTGATGGATCTGACCGAAAAACGTCAGAGCGAGGATGTGCTCAAGGCCAACGAGCAGGGATTCCGGGCCCTGATCGAGTACGCCACCGACATCATCACCGTCCTGGAGCCGGACGGACGCATCCGGTACATCAGCCCCACCTTTTACCGGCTCTTTGACTACCACCAGCAGGAAATTCTTGGGCATTCCATTTCCGAGTTTGTCCATCCCAGTGACCTTGAGAAGTTTGAGGAGACCCTGGGCCAGTACACCGCCCAGCACGGCGTCAAATTCCAGATCGAGTACCGGTTTCGCAAGGCCGACGGCACGTATCTGTATCTGGACGGGGTGGGGCGGAATCTGTGCGAGCTGCCGCAGGTGAGGGGGTTTGTCATCAATTCCCGCAACATCACCGAGCGCAAGGAGACCGAGCGCAAATTGCGGCTGCTCAATTCCGTGGTGGCCAATTCGCAGGAGGCCATTGCGGTGACCGATGCCAATGTGCTCGATGAGGCCGGACCGCGCATCGTGTATTCCAATGACGCCTTTTCGCGCATCAGCGGGTATACCTCCGCCGAGCTGCTCAACCGGGCCATCGGTCTGATGCATGGGCCGCAGACCGAGCCCTCCCTTCTGGCCAAAATCCGCGAAGCCTTTGTCAAATCCTATCCCCTGTCCGCCGAACTGACCCTATACCGCAAGGGGGAGGAAAAGTTCATGGCCGAGATGAATGTGGTGCCCCTGGCCGAGAAGGGATCGACCCGCAGCAATTACGTGGTGACCATCCGTGACATCACCGAACGTCGGAAAAGCGAGGAGGAGCTGATCCTCACGCGCAAAATGAGTGTGGCCGGGAAGCTGACCGGATCTTTTGCCCTGGAATTTGACACCCTGCTGGCGCCTGCATTCAACGCCCTTTCCTCGATGGAGAAGGAACTGGCGGGAAGTCCGCTCATTGAGAAGCTGCGCCAGGCCGAACAACAGCTGCTGCATGCCCGGGAGCTTTCCCGCCGGGCCCTTTCACTGGGGCGTGAATCCTCCAGTGTGCGGAGCATGATCACCCTCAATGGCGTGGTCAATGAATCCCTGGACATGGTCAAAAACACCCTGCCCCCCGGGATTGCCGTCGCCCCCCAGCTTCAGCCCGGGCTGCGTCCGCTGATGGCCAACCGCAATGATGTGTCCCAGATACTGTTCAATCTCATCGCCAATGCCCGGGACACGATCGTACAAAAGCACGAAGCCGGGGCTGCCGACGATTGGAAACCCCAGATCACCATCCAAACGTATGCCGTCAGCAAAAAGAACCGTGGGGAGGCCTCCTCGCCCCGCAGCTTTCAGGTGATGGCGGTATCGGACAACGGCATGGGCATCAGCCTGCACAACCAGGAAATGCTCTTTCTGCCGTTTTTCACCACCAAGACCCATGAGCCCGGAGCCGGATTGGGGCTGGCGACGGTTTGGAACATGGCCAAGGCCGCCGGAGGCTGGGTGGAATTGAATACCAATCCCGGCGAAGGCAGCACTTTTTTTGTGTTTATCCCGGAGACAGATTCCACCCCCGAGATTTCCCCCGCCGTCGCCCCCGTGGCGAAGGCGCCGGAACAGCCCGCCCCCCCGCCGCGTCCGGCCATTCCTGTTCCTGCGGCCGACGCCGCCCCGGCGGTTCCCAAGGTGCCGGTGTCACCGGTCAAAAGCCAGGCCTCCCCGCCGCCCGCCCCGCCCGGGCAGGCTCCGGTGGCCGCCCAGTTTTCCAAACCCTCCCCAAAGATCAACGTGCCCGCCGCCCGTCTCAACACCGGTGTGGCCCCGGTCGAGGAGCCGGCGGAGACCGACAAGCCGGTCATTCCCTCCTCGCCGCCCACGGCCCGTCTTTCGCATCTGGACGTCACCAGTGGCACGGTCCAAAAGCCCAAGGTCATGATTGTCGAGGACAATGAACTGATCTGCGAGACCCTGCAGAAATATCTGACCATTCTCGGTTACGAGGTGGATACCTCCCGCAACGGATCCGAGGCGATCATCAAAATGATGCAGATGCGCAACCAGTTTGATGCGATCATCACGGATTTGAACATGCCCATGATTGCCGGTGACAAGCTCATCGAGCGTCTCAAAAAGGACAATTTCAACGGAAAGATCATCGTCATGACCGGATTCCTGAGCAAGCAGACCGATGAACGGCTCCGGAAACTGGGGGTTGACGACATCCTGCAGAAACCCATCAGTCCCCAGAAAATCGCCCAGCATCTGGGCCGTCTGATTGGCAAGGATTCCTGATGGATGGGTCCGGTTCCGGCTGTTTTTGTTTTTTATAAAAAAAGTGGCCCCAGGGGTATTGACAATCGGAGTCATGTTTTGTTATCTTGAACAGGACTTAAATTGTCCTGTTCAAAAAAACATGTCTTTTTCGGCAGGACCGCCCTTAATGGCCAGTCCACACGATCCACCTATGAGCAACAGCGACCAGACCATCAATGATT
This sequence comes from Verrucomicrobiia bacterium, assembly GCA_033764445.1. GTDB lineage: Bacteria > Verrucomicrobiota > Verrucomicrobiia > JAWXBN01 > JAWXBN01 > JANRIZ01. The sequence goes on from JANRIZ010000162.1 coordinate 3,119, forward strand.
TTGTCAGTGATGACTACAAGTATGGCTTTGAGACCGAGATCGAGTCCGACCAGGTGCCGGCCGGTCTCGACGAGGGGGTGATCCGCACGATTTCCGCCAAGAAGGGGGAGCCGGAATTTCTCCTGGAATGGCGGTTGAAGGCCTACAGGCACTGGCTGACCATGGAAGAGCCTGAATGGGCGAACGTTCATTACGCACAGCCGGACTTTCAAAAGATCATCTATTATTCCTCGCCCAAGGCCAAAAAGAATGCCCCCAAAAGCATGGATGAGGTTGATCCTGAGCTGATCAAAACCTACAACAAACTCGGCATCCCGCTCAAGGAACAGGAATGGCTGGCCGGGGTGGCCGTGGATGCGGTGTTTGACAGTGTATCGGTGGCGACCACCTTCAAGGACAAGCTCGCCAAGCTCGGCATCATTTTCTGCTCGTTTTCCGAGGCGGTCCGGGAGCATCCGGAACTGGTCCGCAAGTATGTGGGAACCGTGGTTCCCCATACGGACAACTATTATGCGGCGTTGAACACCGCCGTGTTTACGGATGGATCCTTTGTGTACATCCCCAAGGGGGTGCGTTGCCCGATGGAACTTTCGACCTATTTCCGGATCAACGCCCGCGGGACGGGGCAATTTGAGCGGACGCTGGTCATTGCGGATGAAGGTGCGTACGTCAGCTATCTCGAGGGTTGCACCGCCCCCCAGCGGGATGAAAACCAGCTGCATGCGGCGGTTGTCGAGTTGATTGCGCTGGACAATGCGGAAATCAAATATTCCACGGTCCAAAACTGGTATCCCGGGGACAAGGAGGGCCGGGGCGGGATTTTTAATTTTGTCACCAAACGCGGGAAGTGTGCGGGGAGGAACTCCAAGATTTCCTGGACCCAGGTCGAAACCGGGTCGGCCATCACCTGGAAATATCCCGGCTGCATTTTGCAGGGGGACAACTCCGTCGGGGAATTTTATTCCGTGGCCGTGACCAATAACGCACAGCAGGCGGATACCGGCACCAAAATGATCCATCTGGGAAAAAACACCCGCAGCACGATTGTCTCGAAGGGGATCAGTGCCGGTCGTGGCCAGAACAGTTACCGGGGTCAGGTCAAGGTGGCCAGAGGCGCCGAGAATGCGCGCAATTTCAGCCAGTGCGATTCCCTTCTGATTGGCGACAAATGCGGGGCGCACACCTTCCCCTATATCGAGGTGGACAACCCCACCGCCCGGGTGGAGCATGAGGCCTCGACCTCGAAAATCGGTGAGGACCAGATTTTTTACCTCAACCAGCGCGGCATGGCCACACAGGACGCGATCAATATGATCGTCAATGGCTACTGCAAGGAAGTCTTCCGCCAGCTCCCGATGGAGTTTGCGGTGGAGGCTCAAAAATTGCTGGGGGTCAGTCTCGACGGCAGTGTGGGTTGACCCTGCTTTTTTGGAATGTTTGAATTTGGAACAATTTTATGATGCTCGAAATCAAAGACCTCAGGGCCAGTATCAATGGCAGACAAATCCTCAAAGGGATCAATCTCACCATCAATGACGGCGAAGTGCACGCGATCATGGGACCGAATGGTTCCGGCAAAAGCACGCTTTCCCAGGTCATCGCAGGTCATCCGGCCTATGAGGTCGAGGGGGGCGAGGTTCTTTTCAACGGGAAAAACCTTTTGGAGCTGGCTCCCGAGGAACGCGCGCGCGAGGGGGTTTTTCTGGCGTTCCAGTATCCGGTTGAAATCCCCGGCGTGAACAATCTGTATTTTCTGCGCGCCGCCTTCAACGAAATCCGCAAACACCGCGGTTTGCCGGAGATGGATGCGGTGGAGTTCCTCAAAATGTCGAAGGAAAAGGCGAAGTTGCTGGAGCTGGATGAAAGTTTTCTGAAACGTTCGGTCAATGAGGGTTTTTCCGGCGGCGAAAAAAAGCGCAATGAAATCTTCCAGATGGCGGTTCTTGAACCCCGCATGGCGGTTCTGGATGAAACGGATTCGGGTCTGGACATCGACGCCCTGAAGGTCGTCGCGGCGGGGGTCAACACACTCAGACGTCCCGACAACGCCACCCTGGTCATCACCCATTACCAACGCCTGCTGGATTACATCATTCCCGATTTTGTCCATGTCCTGGCCGACGGACGCATCATCAAGTCCGGCGACAAGGGGCTTGCCCTTGAGCTGGAGTCCCGCGGTTACGACTGGGTTCTCGAGGAGGACAAGTCATTGAGCCGCGCCTGATCGCGCGGAAGTTTCCATCTGAATCCAATTTTACCGCACACCGGATGACCACCGAAACCCAAAATCCCAAAACCTCCGGACTCGAGGCCTACATCACGGCGGCTGAAGCCCTGGAAAAATCCGAATCACATTCCCCCGGCTGGCTGCGCCAGATCCGCAGCGCGGGGCTGGCGCATTTTGCCCAAAGGGGTTTTCCGACGATCCGACACGAGGAGTGGCGTTATACAAATGTCGCCCCCCTTGCGGAGATGCCCGTCCGTTTTCCCACCTCCGGAGCCGAGGTCGAAATTCCCGAAGGTTGCAGCATGGCCGGCCTCGGCGCGATGGAACTTGTTTTTGTGGACGGCTTTTTTGCCCCCTCACTTTCGACTCTGCGTTCCTTGCCCAAGGGCCTGACAGTCGAGCCTTTGGCCAGTGCCCTTCGGAACAATGCCGCGTTGTTGGAAAAACATCTGACCCGATATGCGCCCATCGGGGAGAACCCGTTTTCCGCGCTGAACAACGCCCTTTTTTCCGATGGGTGCCTGGTCCATGCCTCCAAAGGGGTGACGTGTGAGGTTCCGATCCATCTGCTCTTCCTCTCCGGCGCCCAGAGGGACGGGCTCTGTACTCAGCCACGCGTTCTGGTTGTGGCGGAGGAAAACTCCCGGATTTGTGTGATGGAAACCTTTGCCGGGGTGGGTGAGGCGTCGGTCTTCAACAATGCACTGACCGAAATTTCCGTGGCTGAGCATGCGCGGGTGGAGCACATCAAGTTGCAGTTGGAAAATTTCCGGACCTATCATATCGCCTTGATCGAAGCCCGGCTCGGGCGCGGGGCCTGGTTGGGTCAGCATTCCATCGCGCTGGGGTCACAGCTCTCCCGCCACAACATCCATTTCAGCCTCGATGCCGAGAGGATCGATTGTCTGCTCAATGGACTCTACCTTTCCAAGGGGACCCAGCTTCACGATCACCATACATTGGTGGATCATCGCAAGCCCCATTGTTCCAGCCATGAATTTTATCACGGGATTCTCACCGAGAAGGGGCGTGGCGTATTCAATGGGAAGATTTTTGTCCGTCCCGACGCCCAAAAGACCGATGCCAAACAGACCAACCGGGCCCTGCTTCTCTCCAAGGACGCCTCGGTGGATACGAAACCGCAGTTGGAGATTTTTGCGGATGATGTCAAATGCACCCATGGGGCGACCATTGGGGAAATCAACAAGGAGGCCCTGTATTACCTGCGGGCCCGTGGGATCGGCGCCCCGGAGGCCCGGGCCATGCTCACCCATGCCTTCGCCACGGAGATCATCAGCCGCATCAAACCGGACACGATCCGGGACCATGTCAATGCACTGGTGCATGCACGCATTTCCCAGCCGGAGTTCAGCCATGCTTGATCTGGAAAAAATCAAGGAAGCCTTTGAGTTGCTCGATTCGTGGGAGCGTTACGAGTACGTGATCGATCTTGGAAAGAAGATGCCGATGATTCCTGACGCGCTGAAGGATGAGGCCCACAAGGTTCCGGGATGTCTCTCGCAGGTCTGGCTTGATATTTCCCTCGATGAGAAAAATCGTCTGCAGTTCCGCGGTGACAGCGACGCGTCCACCGTCAAGGGTCTGGTGGCCATCATCACCTCCCTGTTTGCGGGCAAGACCCCGGAGGAGGCCCTGGCCCTGAAACCGGTGGAAATCCTCAATGATCTGAATCTGGATGCGCAGATTTCCATGAATCGACAGACGGGCATAGCGAGCATGATCCGGACGATCCAGAACTTCTGTCTCCATCAATTGGGCCGTTCCCCGTTGCCCATGCCTGCCCACACCTAACTGATCACTTCCATGCAACAAACTGATGAAACTCTCAAGCTGACCCGTGATGTCCGCGCCGTGGCCATTCCGGACGGAACCTATCTGGACTTGACCCGGGACACCGAGGTGGTGGTCACCCAGAAACTGGGCGGCAATTACACGGTCATTGCCAACGGACGACTGGCCCGCATTGATGCGCGGGATCTCGATGCGTTGGGGTTGGAGGCGGCAAAACCGCTGACCTCGGCCTCCGGCGAGTTTGACGAAAAGCTGATCTGGGAACAGATGAAGTCCTGCTTTGACCCCGAGATTCCCGTCAATGTGGTCGACCTCGGGTTGATTTACAGTTGCGAAGCCACCCTCAAACCGGATGGCAAGCGGCGCGTCGAGGTGAAAATGACCCTGACCGCCCCCGGGTGCGGGATGGGTCCGGTCATTGCCAATGATGTCCGCGACAAGGTTTCCTCGGTGCCCGGAGTCGATGAGGTGGATGTGGAGGTGGTCTGGGAACCCACCTGGAATCAGGGCATGATGACCGAAGCCGCCAAACTGCAACTGGGTCTGCTGTAGGGGCTCCAGGGTATCAACCGCCACAGAGCAACGGCTTATGTCATCCCTTCCCACCTCCCGGACCGACTGGGAAAAAATCCGCGCGGATTTTCCGATCCTGGATCAGACCGTCAACGGTTCGCCCCTGATCTACTTTGACAACGGCGCCAGCAGCCAGAAACCCGTCCCGGTCATCGAGGCGGTCTCCCGTTTTTACCGGACTGACAACGCCAACGTCCATCGCGGCATCCATACACTGTCGAATCGTGCCACCCATGTCTTTGAGGGCGCGCGGGACCGGACCGCCCGATTCATCAATGCCGCCTCCTCCGAGGAAATCATTTTCACCCGCGGCACCACGGAATCAATCAATCTGGTGGCCTACACATGGGGTGAGGACAATATCCGCGCCGGGGACAAAATCCTGCTCACCGAGATGGAGCATCACAGCAACATTGTCCCCTGGCAGATGCTGTGTCAGCGCAAAGGGGCCTCACTCGTTTACCTGCCGGTCAATGGCGATGAGGGACAGCTCGAGATGGATCGGTTGGAAGCGCTTTTGAGGGAGGGCGTCAGACTTTTCGCCTTCACCCACATTTCCAACACGCTGGGCACGGTCAATCCCGTGGCCCAAATGTGTGCCCTCGCGCGGAAGCACGGCGTGACAACGCTGGTGGATGCCGCGCAAAGTGCGGGGCATCTGACCGTGGATGTCCGTTCCATGGACTGTGATTTTCTGGTGTTTTCCGGGCACAAAATCTGTGCCCCCACCGGGACCGGTGTGTTGTACGGACGGCTCCCGGTTCTGGAAAAAATGCGGCCTTTTCACGGGGGCGGGGACATGATCGAGACCTGCGACTATTTTCAAAGCACCTTCAAGAAACCGCCGCACCGGTTCGAGGCCGGGACGCCGGACTTTGCGAACATGGCCGGGCTGCACGCTGCGATGGATTATCTGGATGGGATCGGACGGGAAAATATTTTTGCCCATGACCGGGAACTGGCCGATTATGCCTACCAACGCATGAGCACGGAATTGAAGGGTATCCGCATCCTCGGACCCGCCACGGGCCGGGCGGGGCTGATTTCCTTCAAGCTGGGCAAGGCGCATGCCTATGATGTTGTGCAATTGGCCGACGCCCGGGGCATTGCGCTGCGGGGCGGACACCACTGCACGCAGCCGCTGATGAAAAAACTCGGACTCGAATCCACCACCCGGGCCAGTTTCTACTTTTACAACACCCGTGGGGAAATCGACCGTCTGCTGGAAGTTCTCCAGAAAATCAATGCCATGTTTGCGTGAGTCCGGATTGTCTGCAAATTGTCCCTGTCAAATCCTCCGCATTTTGTTAGGGTCCGGACATCACCAACCGGGAGGCCGTCCATGAAACTGACCCTGCGCGTATCCATCCTTGTCCTGTGTCTGTCCCTGCCATCAGCCGTATTGGCCGCCCCCACGTATTGGGAGCTGGAACCGGTGGCCACTCCCCGGATGCCGGGAAAATGGACCGTCATCAAGGGGAAGACCTCGGAACAGGGAGTTTTTTTCACGATCAAAAATCTCGATGTCAAAAGCCCCGTGCAGATTGTCCTGGCCACCGAGTCCAATATCCCCCTGGAGCTGGCGGCGAGCAAGGAGCGCAGTGGAAAAACCCTCTGGGAGGGCAAAACCGTCGATGGTATGGCCCTCGCCCGTTTCCGCACCGGAGGCTCTGTCCACCTTTGTGTGAAGGGGCCGATCCGGACGGCGTACCAACTGGCCGTGTGGGTGGGTCCCCCCGTGGGGAAGGCTGCTCCGCCCGCCGTCGTCTCGATGAAGTCTTTCCTGGGGAAGACCGGGACCCCCGCCGCGATGTCAGTCCCGGCAGCCTCCGCCCCGGGTGCGACCCCGCCCGCCGTCGCCGCCGCGACACCCGCTCCGGGGTTTTCATTCACGCATGTGTTGTTGACCGGCATTTTTGTGGTGCTGGTGGTCATTGCGTTTCTGCTTTTGAGGAAGGGAAAAAACGGCGGAGTGGGGATTGTTTTGGCCGTCTCGTTGTCAGTCTCGCCTTTGCAGGGCCAGGAGGGAACGGAGTTCATGCCCGAGGTGGTCAAAAACGAGGGGGATGAAATGAAGCGTATCAGCCAGGCGCTGCATCAGATCCGGGACCGGCTCAAGCAGATCGACGCCTCGGGAACCCTAGCCGCGGATTCGGTCAAGGCATTGCCGCTGATGATCGCCTTCATGGAGGAATTTGGCATGATCGATCCCCGCGAGGCCGCCGTGGAGCCTGATTTTTCTCCCAACGGAATGCCCGCGCTCCCCTCGCACTATCTGGATGATGTCATGGCCTCGCCTGAAAAAACCGAATGTTTCAAAAATTGTCAGGAAAAGATCGATCAGGCGCGGAAACACCTGGAAAACAACTACGCCGTTTTCCGGGAAACCGAGCTGAAGACCGGACGCATTTATGAGCTGGCCGATGCCGCCACCGGACTGAGCCCCTATGCCAAACTGCTGTGGACCGCCGAAAAATCCAATCCCAATGAGGCGATGAACAAGTCCAAGGAAAGGTTTTATGCCAAGTATGATGAAGGCCAGAAAAACGGTTTGAATTATCTCAATGACGCCCTCAAGGAGATGTCCGCCTGTGAGCAGAAACACTACGGGGAGGCCAACTGGTACCTGTATTTCGGGCTGCCCTACTACAACTTCATGGTGGCGCGTTACACCCGCAAGGACGCTCGATGAGACCCGGCACGTTGCGTTTTCTGATTGTTCTTTTGTGTCTGATCGACTCCGGGCTCCCCTTGACGGCGCAACCTCCGCATCCCCCGTTCCGTCTGCTTTTTCTGGGCGATTCCTACACGGTGGGCGAGGGGGTGTCCGCGGCGGAAAGTTTTCCCGCCCAGGTGGTGGCCCGGCTTCAGGAGCAGGGGGTGAAGGTTGAGCCGCCGGTGATCATTGCCAAAACCGGATGGACATCCAAGGAGCTGCTCAAGGCACTCCAGGAACGGAAGCCCGCAGGCCCTTTCGATCTGGTGGTTGTGTTGATCGGTGCCAATGACCAGTTCCGTTATGAGGACGAGGAGACCGATTACCGACCGCGCATGGAAAAAATTCTTGAGAAATCACTCGCCCTGGTGGGGGGCAATCCGGAAAAGGTGCTGGTCGTTTCGATCCCCGACTGGAGTGTGACTCCCTTTGCCAAGGGGAAGGACCGGGGCCGTCTCTCTCGGGACATCGACGGATTCAATTATGTGGCCCTGGTGGAGACCGGAAAGACCGGTGTGGGGTATCTGGACCTCTGGGACCTTTCGCGCACCGCCGGGGAGGATCCGACCCTCATCTGTGCGGATGGATTGCATCCTTCCGCCAGGATGTATGCGTTGTGGGCCGAGGAACTGCTGAGATTTGTCGCGGCCGAAAAAAAGTCCAAGGCCCTGGAAAAGCTGCCGTTCTGATCGGGGGCGGATGAGTGAACACCCCCGGGCCGTGGCTCAGGCCTCCTGCCAGCCGTTTTTGAGGGCGCGTTGGGCGATGGCCTTGAGGAACGTTTCGTTGCAGACCGGTTGACGGCTGCCATTGAGGATGGATTCGACATTGGACTGGTCGAACTTCGCCTCGCCCATGAGATAGGGGATGAGAAAACCGTACTGCTTGAAGGCGAATTTTTCGTAACCGTCGGCAAACCGGTCGGGCCCCACCTGGGAACACCACTTCAACCCCTCCCACGGTTCGGAAAGCTGGAAAATCTTCATCATCTGGCTCAGGCGCGGGGGCTCGGGATTGGTGATGTGGAAAACCTTGCCCGCCCACATTCCGGAATCGTGCAGTTTCATGACCGTGCTGACCACATAATCCAGCGGGACAATATTGAGGGTGGCCTCCTCGACCCCGGGAATGCGGAGCGGATACTTGAGCCCGCCCTCATCGAGATTCTGGCCGTCCTTTTCCGCCAGACGTTTGCGGAGGCGGCTGGCGACGTCAAAGGCGTGGTTGAAGGCGTTAAACTGTTCGTACCGCCCAATCACCGAATCTCCCACGACAATGCTGGGACGGAAGATGGCCGCACGGATTTTGCCGGACTGATGCGCCTCCCAGACCATCTGTTCGGATTCCCACTTGGATTGTTCGTAGGAATTCCGGAAGGCGGAGGGTTCCTTGAGGACCTCCTCGATGGCCACCCCCTCCGGTTTGTGCCCATGGACGGCGAATGTGCTGAAATATTGCAGGTCCCTGATTCCATGCCGCTCCATGAATCCCAAGAGGAACCGGGTCCCGCCCACGTTGGTTTCAAAAACCTCGGCACTGTTGGTTTCAGTCAAATCCAATGCGGCCGCCAGATGCCAGACCTCGCTGACGGCTCCGAGGCCGAGTTCATGGACCTGGGCTTCGGACAACCCAAAATTTTCGAGTCTCAAATCGCCGGCAAAGGGGATGATCCGCCCCTCGCACAGCCGGTCGTAGTGGGGGACAACCTCCCGGAGAATTTCCAGGACATCCAGATGGCGCTGTTGAAGGTCCGCCGCATCCCTGGCCCGGATCGGTGCGTACACCAGCGCCCCCTTTTTGGCGAGTTCGTAGGCGATTCTTTTGCCAATGACCCCCGTAAATCCTGTAATGAGAACTTTCTGGCTCATGCTCTTAAAATCTGGTTTTCAACCACCATGGTACAGAAAAAAACGGAGGCGTTGAATTATGGATGAACGGCCTGCATTCAATTCAGATGGTTCTGGATGTCTCGTTGGGTGTTTGGACCCCCTCCGTCGGGCCGGAGGTCTGTTTTGATCGGGTTTTAATGTGTGATTTCCACCGGACTGAGCCACCAGTCCAGGTCTGTCGGCCTGGATCGGTGCAAAGGTGGTCTTTGAATTTACCGGGATAGGCCCCGATGTAAACAGATTTTTAGCCGGATTGTGTGAAATTTCGACTCCCCGACCATTATCGTTTGCTGCCCTGTTCCCTTGGACTCATCTTTTCAAGCGTCTCACGGCCCATCTGACGTTCCTCCCTTTTTTTCTGTTCCCGGAGGATGTGATCCTGTTGACGGACCGTCTCCAGTTGTTGCCCGATCAGACGGTCATACAACGGCACCACCAGGCTGTTGAGATGTCGTCCCACAAAGGAGCCCTCACCGAAATACCCCCGGAAGATTTGCAGGGGGACCAGACTGAGGGTGACGATCAAAAACGAGCCCAGGACCAGTCCGCGCACCGCCCCGGTCAGGCTCCCGTAGAGCTGGAGTCGGGAAAAATCCCTGACCTGCCCGACAATCCAGGCCACCAGCCGGGCCTGGGCGAGTCTGACCCCCCAGACTGCGCCCACCACCGAAAGGATCAGGGCCACCAGACCGGAGGTCATGGGTGAGAGGGAACTGACCGTATGGATCAGCCAGCCCGCCCACAGGTAAAGATTGGCTCCGGTGATGACAGCCACCAGAGAGGCAAGCAGGTTGAAGGTTTCCCGGGCCAGCCCGTTGCGCCAGCCCAGCAACGCCCCTGCGGCCATCACCAGCAGCAGGGCGATATCCGCAAAATTAAAACTCCACCAATTCTCCACTGGCATTTTGGGCCTTACGGTGATACGTGTGATACCATGAATGACTACAACTGGCCTCAAGACTTCCGCAAAATTTTCGACCACGCAATCAATCTTTACCGTGAGGGCAAACGGGACTCCTCCGCCTTTTTCGATTCGGAACAGCTCGCGTTCCTCTCCGCCATGGGGTGCAAGGCCCAGGAACTGTACGATTTTGCCGAGGATACGGTCAGCTACGGCGAACCCCCCTGGGAAACAGTGCTGCTGATTGCCTCCGTCCGCCGCGAATATTTTGAACATGTCCAAAAGGGCGTGCCTTCAGGCAAAACCCATTCGATGTCGGATTTTCCCGGCAAAACCGACGCGGTGGACGGGATCGTCTGGCTGCCCCGGATCATCATGAAGGCCCGGTGCAAATTGCGCGGGGAATTGCCTCACGACATGATGTACGGCTGTGGCGGGGACCGGGATTTTCTCTCCCGTCACAAGATTCACCCCGCCCATTTCCTGCGTCTGGTCTGGTCCGCCGGTGACGATGACCGGAAAATCATTGATTGGGTGAAATCCAGAAGCTGACGGCCCGGAATGAGGGGGCGTCCCCGCTGCCGGGGGGGCTGAAAATCACGGATGCGGCGGACTGTCCTCGGCCTCATCCTCCTCGATTTCCCTCCGCCATTGCACGGAGATGAGGGGACGCAGAAATCCGTACAGCAGGTAGCCGATGAAGACCACGGCGAGCATGAACTGGTAATACATGACGACCATGACGATGAAGAGGACGATCAGCAGGATGCGGGAGGGGGAAACATGGGTTTTCCAGCCGATGGACTTGAAGCTCGGGTATTTGAATTTGCTGAACATCATGAAGGAAAGAAAGAGCATCAGGGGGGGGAGCGCATATTTCCAGCGGCCAATCTCCTTGTTGCCTTCATCCAGCCACAGCAGCAGCAGCGTGATGGAGGCGGTCACTCCCGCCGCTGCCGGGATGGGGAATCCCATGAAGTCCTTGCCCGCATTTTTGTCGCCGAGCATGGCAATGCAGTTGAAGCGTGCCAGACGCAATGCCCCGCAGGTCAGATAAATCCCGGCAATGATTGCCCCGGCGGGATGGAAATCCGCCAGGACAAACTTGACCATCAGCAGGGCCGGGGCCAGCCCGAAGGAGACGACGTCGGCGAGGGAATCAAACTGGATGCCAAAGGGACTTTCCAGCCCGCCCATGCGTGCGACGCGTCCGTCCAGCATGTCGAAAACACATGCGCCAATGATCAGGAGCAGGGCCTGATGATAGAGGGCCACGTTTGTTTCGCCGTGTGTTTCAAAAAAGACGGAGGCCTTGAGAATGGTGAGGATGGCCGCAAATCCGCACAGCAGATTCATGGCGGTCATCAGGTTGGGCAGAAGATAGATTTTGACTCCGACGTTGCCCGGGGGTGGTTGTTCGGTCATGGGGGGCTCGTTTTGTTTGGATTTTTACGGACGACGGGCGATGACGGTTTCCCCGCCGCGGACCCGGTCGCCGACCGAGCAGACAATCCGGCAGTCCAACGGGACGTACAGCTCCGTGCGGGAACCGAAGCGGATCATGCCAAACCGTTCGCCCCTCACAAGGGAGGCTCCTTTTTCCCGCCAGGGCACGATCCGTCGGGCGATCAATCCGGCAATCTGGCGGACAACCACCTTGAATTCTCCGTCGGTGAGGAGCCACTCGAGGTTTTCATTCTGCACGGAGCATTGCGGGTCCATGGCATTGAGGAATTTCCCCGGATTGTATTGTGTTTGGGCGATCAAGCCCGCGCAGGGGGAGCGGTTGACGTGCACGTCAAAGACATTCAGAAAGATGGCCACCCGCTTCATGCGTGTTTTCAGGAAAGTGATTTCCTCCAGTTCCTCGATTGAGACCACCTGACCGTCGGCGGGAGCGACCAGGGCCTGGTCGTTTTCCGAACAGGTCCGTTCCGGATTGCGGTAAAAATTGAATACAAAAGCGATCATCAATGCATCCAGCAGAGTAAAAAGGGCGAGAATCCCTGCGGTGACCGGCATCGAGAGGGCCGTGGCGGCGGCTCCGGCCAGACACAGGACCCCGAAGACGATCCCGCCCGTGACCAGTCCGCCTGCATAATGCCATGTCAGATTTGTTTCCTTCATTGGGCCGCAGACTACCGGAATCCGTCCGGCTGGCAAATCTGAAAGGGGTGGGTGTCTATTCCCAGATACGATCATGGGTATTGAGGGTCGGTGTGAAAAGGTTGCGATAGACCTCCGGAACCTCGAGTTTCCGGCCCGGATGTATTTCCGTGAACACCGCCCCATAGGTCAGTTCCCGGGGGAAGGTCATCGAGGACTGGCCCTGATGGATTTTGCTGCCCTTTTTGAAGTAGTCCGCCTGGACCAGGTCGTCAAATGAGACCGTGTCCGAGCGGGAGAATTCATTTTCAATCCCGTACTGTTCCGCGGCGGATTGAATCATGCGCACGTCATTGACCAGGGTGACGGCCTGGGCGCGGATCCGGGCCCGGAGGAAATTGGGGACCGCGATGGCCGCCAGAAGCGGGACCATGAACAGACACATGAAACCACTGAGGCAGACGGCAATGATTCCGAAGAGATTTTTTTTTCCCTTTGAAAAGAGGGAGATCACCCCCAGAACCAGACTCGCAGGCATCAGGAGGACCGACAGGGTCATGAACGCGCCCATGGTCATCAGAAAACCCGTCGGAGGCTGGGGGTTGGATCTGAGGGAGGCCACCATCATCATGGAGACAATCACGCCCAGAATGAAGAAGCCGATGGAGGAGAGGCAGCAGACAAAGGAGGCGATTCCCACCTTGGACTGGGAGGGGAGGGGGGGTGGTTCGATGGTGTTCATAAAAGTGGCAGGCCCGGACGGTTTTTGGGACGTTCGGAGGTGAAACTAACCTTCGCGCAGCGGGGGGCAAGCCAATTCAATCCGGGCAAAATAGGGGTGTGTTCCCGCCGGTTCAAAAGTGAACCGGAGACGGAACAAAAGTGGAAAAGTCTGCGTGGTTCCGGGGGATCACATGAGGTTTTCAACGCCCATGTCGGGGATGTTCCGGAAGGCGATGCGGACAGGGGTGGTTTCAAGGGCATCAGAAGCCCCGCCAATGTACACCTTGTTTTTGCCGAACGCCCCATTGACCTTGTCCATTGCCCTCGAGAGGGCCAGACGTTTGTCATCCCGGTCAAACAGGGAAGGGGTATGGTTGGCCTCCGTGACGAGATCGGTAAATGTCACCCCCACGGCGTAGGGCACCAATCCGTTCGGACGGCCTGACCAGATTTTTTTGAGGGCCTGAATGGCTGAGATGGTATCGCTGATCGGGGCGAAATGCGCCTCGGCCTGCCATACATAGGCCTGCCTTTCGTACCGATGCCTGACAAAAACGGTCAGTCGCCCCGAGCGAAACCCATGGGTGCGCAGACGGGCGGCCGCTTTCATCAGCAGACGTTCGAGTACGGGCAGGGCCTTGCGGACCGAACGATGTTCCGGGTCGAGGACATGGGAATTGCCGAAGCTGCCGCGTTGTGATTTTTCCGAAGGGATGACCTCGCCCCGGATGTGGTAGTACCAGCGTTCCCCCTGGACGCCGCCCCAGATCGTGCGGAGTTCCCGCCGGGACAGGGCATACATCTGTTCGAC
>JANRIZ010000046.1:0-25217 GCA_033764445.1 Verrucomicrobiia bacterium
TTCAACCGAAGCGTCCGGTGACGTAATCCTCGGTCTGTTTTTTGGCCGGGTTGGTGAATATCTTGTTGGTGACATCCACCTCGATGAGTTTGCCCAGATAAAAGAAGGCTGTAAAGTCCGAGCAACGGGCGGCCTGCTGCATGTTGTGGGTGACGATCACGATGGTGTACTGTTTCTTCAGCTCCATGATCAGCTCCTCAACCTTGCCGGTGGCGATGGGGTCAAGGGCCGAACAGGGCTCGTCCATCAGAATGATATCCGGCTCGACGGCAATCGCCCGCGCAATGCACAGGCGCTGCTGCTGACCGCCGGAAAGTCCCGTCGCGCTGTCATTGAGCCGGTCCTTGGCCTCCTCCCACAGGGCGGCCCCGCGCAAACTGCGCTCAACGGCCTCGTCAAGAACGGACCGTTCGCTGATGCCGGCCACCCGCAGGCCGTAGGCAATATTTTCGTAGATGGACTTGGAGAAAGGATTGGATTTTTGAAACACCATCCCCACCTTTTTGCGCAGCTCGATGACATCCATATTGCGGTCAAAAACGTCCTGTCCGTTGATCAGGACCGTCCCGGTGACCCGCACCCCGTCAATGAGGTCATTCATCCGGTTGAGGCAGCGCAGCAGGGTGCTCTTGCCGCAGCCGGAGGGCCCGATGAAGGCGGTGACCTGCCGGTCCGGAATCGACATGGAGACGTCGAAGAGCGCCTGTTTGGTCTGGTTGTAGTAAAGATTCAGATTTTGAATGGAAATCTTCTCCTTGAAGGGAGTCTTGTTTTCAGCGAATTCCACGTCAATGGTCCTCATCTGGGCGGAAGTTTGATTTTCGTCCATACTCATTTCCTGATTTGAATTGTCGGTGATTGTTTCCATAAACCAAGGCTCCATGTGACTGTGTTTAGGCGAAAGCTCCCTGGATATACCGTTTCCGGATGCGGTCCCGCAGGTAGATGGCCGCAACATTGAGGGCCACGACGATGATGATCAGCAGCAGGGTCGTGGTGAAGACCATCGGACGCGCCGCCTCGACGTTGGGGCTTTGGAAGCCCACGTCATAGATGTGGAAGCCCAGATGCATGAATTTGCGGTCCAGATGCAGAAAGGGGAAATGCCCGTCAAAGGGAAGTTCCGGGGCGAGCTTGACGACCCCGGTGATCATCAGCGGAGCCACCTCACCGGCACCGCGGGCCATGGCCAGGATGACCCCCGTCAAAATCCCCGGCACAGAGGCCGGCAGCACCACGTTGCAGATGGTTTGAAATTTGGAGGCTCCCAGCGCCAGCGATCCTTCCCGGACACCCCGGGGCACGGCGGCGATGGATTCCTCCGTGGCCACGATGACCACGGGGACCGTCAGCAGGGCGAGAGTCAGGGACGCCCAGAGGATTCCGCCGGTACCCCAGACGGGGGTGGGGGCCAGCTCCGGATAAAAGAGGCTGTCGATGCCCCCCCCGACAAAATACACAAAGAACCCGAGACCGAAGACCCCGAAGACGATGGAGGGCACACCCGCCAGGTTGTTGATGGCGATGCGCACCGCCCGCACGAGCGGACCCTGTTTGGCATATTCACGCAGATAAAAGGCCGCCAGGACCCCAAAGGGAGTGACCACCAGACTCATGATGATGGTCATCATCACGGTACCGAAAATCGCCGGGAAGACCCCGCCCTCGGTGTTGGATTCACGGGGCTCATCAAAGACAAACCCCCAAACGTGGCCGACATAAAACAGGCCCTTTTCAAGGAGGTTCATTTTGTTCGGGCGGTACGCATCGACGATGTTGATCAATTCCAGTGTCTTTTCCTGGCCTCCCGCCGTCCTGAAGACCGCCGTGAAACGGGAACCCTCGACGCGGAGTTGATCGGCCTTCTTTTTCAAACCGTCAAAGACCACGTTTTCCCGGGCGATGACCTCCTTGACCCGGGCGATGGCCGCCTCCCGCTCCTCGGGATTCTTGATGCGCCTTTTGATGCGTTTGATTTCGAGTTCCTGCTCCTTGATTTCGCGGTTGACGGCCCCGATATCCTCGCGCTCCAAATGATGCAGTTTCTTGCGGAGGGCCGTCGTCGTCTTCAGGGCCTCCTCCATCGTCTTCCAGGCGTCCGGGCCACGGGCCAGAACCTTGTCACCTTCGCTGACGGATTCCAGAAACCCATAGAAGTTGCCGTTTTCCATGCGCTCAACAGCCACGGCATCCTCGGGTGTCGAATAATTGCTGAGATTTTCGTCCCGGTACCAGGCAAAATCCTGTCCGAACAAATCCCGGTTGCCGATCTTAAACTGCGTCTGCTTGACAATGCGCACGCCTTTGCCATCAGGCAAACCCTCGCGCAGTTCGTGGTGTTTCATGACCACACCCAGGATCTTTGTCCTGGTTGTCTCCTCCGTTCCCTGCCTGTATTCGGCCATCGTCAGGGTGGCGGGCCAGAAGTATCCCACCCCGTTGAGGACGATGATGAAGAGCAGCCCGGCAATGAGGACCAGCGAGAGGGCCAGTGTGGCCCCTGTCAGCCATATCCACTGTTCGCCCCGTCGGAAAAATGTCCCGAGGGGAACCGAGAGGTTTTTGCTGGTATGAATCTGTTGGTTTGGTGAGGAGGTCATGGTCGTGGTCGGGTTAGACAGCCTTGTATTTTTCGCGCAGATGCTGGCGGATGATTTCCGCCACCGTATTGACCACAAAGGTCAGGACAAACAGCAGCAGCGCGGCGAGGAACAAAATGCGGTAATGGGTGCCGTCGACGGGGGCCTCGGGGATTTCGACGGCGATGTTGGCCGAAAGGGTCCGCATCCCGTTGAGGGGGTTGAAACTCATGATGGGCGTATTGCCCGTGGCCATGAGCACAATCATCGTCTCACCCACGGCGCGTCCGAAACCGATCATGATCGCCGAAAACACTCCGGGGCTGGCGGTGGGGGCGATCACGCGCCAGGCCGTCTGCCACTTGCTCGCACCCAGTGCGTAGGAGGCGGAGACAAAGTTTTTCGGGACGTTTGAAAACGCATCCTCGGAGATCGTAAAGATGATGGGAATGACCGCAAAACCCATGGCCAGGCCGATGACAATCGAATTGCGCTGTTCGAACTGCGTGCCCGTGACCGTGAAAATCCACTGGCGGAAGTCCCCGCCAAAAAACAGGCTGTCAAAAACCGGGCCCAGCGAGAAACAGACCAGCATGCACGTGATGACCAGCGGCAGGAGGAGAAAAATCTCATACCCCGTCGGGACAATTTCCTTCCACCTCCTCGGGGAATAATTCCAGATGATCGCCGACAAGACAATGGCCACGGGCAGGCTGATGATGACCGCCGCCAGCCCCACCAGCTTGTCTTCCAGGACCGGTGCGAGCCACAGTCCCGCCAGAAAGCCGATGACCACACTGGGGAGGGCGGCCATGATTTCAATGGCCGGCTTGACATAGGTCCGCACCTCGTAGGGCATGAACTGGGAGGTGTACAGGGCGGCCATCACCGCAATGGGAATGGCAAACAGAAGACCGTAGAAGGCCCCCTTGAGGGTACCCACCGTCAGGGGCACAAGGCTGTATTTTGGCTCAAAATCATCCGATCCCGAGGACGATTGCCAGTTGTAGTCCGGCTCATCGTATCCCTCGTACCAGGCCTTTCCGAAAAGACTCTGAAGGGAGATCTCGGGATGGGGGTTGTGGACGGTGCGGTACTCCACCTTCCCCTCGGCGGTCACGGCAAGCACCCCCGTCTGTTTGGGGGCGTACGCCAGATCGATGACCGCACCTGGAATCTCATAGGCCAGCAACGTTTTGGCGGTGGTGCTGTAGTTGAGATTGATGGCCCCCTCCACGCTTCCGACCAGGAATGTCTTGTTCCGGGCCGAGGGTTGGATGAGCGTGATTCCGCCCCGCAGCCGTTTGAAGTAGTGCACGGGCTTGACCTTTTTGAGGACATCGGTTTTTTGTTCCCGGGCCCCAAGCCAGCCCTCGACTGTCCCGTCCGAAAATCCCATCAGCAGTGTCAGGTCCCCGATGAGCATCTCCATGGCCACCGGTTTGCGCCCGGGCTGCGCCTGTTTGTTGGCCGGATTGTTGAAATCCCGGTAGACGGCAAAGGGTTTTTCCGTGCTGTCCTCCAGATACCACTGATAAAGGACTCCGGCGTCGGTGATGACAAAAAAACGGTTGGATTCGCGGTCACTGACCACCAGTTCGGGCCGCCCTTCAAATTCCGCACTCACCGGGAAAACTTTCGCCTTTCCCTCGTCCATTCCCGGAATGCCCTCCTCCTCCTGCCCGGCCGCCGCCTGGGCCTCGATGTTTTCAGAGCCGATCTCGAGATTTTCAATGTTCAGATTTCCGGCATAGACCCTGCCCTCCGCGGTGACCAATCCGAAGGACGCCAGCCCCTTGTTGTCGACCCGTCCGAAAATCCGTCTGATTTCTCCCTTGTATTCCGGAACAGCCACAAGGGCAATTTCCTTGAGTTTGGCTGTGACCACCCGTTTGAATTCCTCATCATACGTGACGTTGAACTGCACCTGCTCGATCAATACCCGGCCATCGGAGGTGCCGATGAAAAGGTAATCGCCGATGGGGGTCCGGTAGCTGGAAACAATTTTTGCCTCCCCCAGCGCCTTGATGGGAAAGGTCCCGGTCTGGCTCCAGTCGGCCAGGCTGTAAATCTCAACCGAACCGGTCTGGGCGTTGAGAAAGTAGGCGGACTGTTCAAATTCATCAATGCCCGTCTCACGGATGGCTGTGGCGGGGGTTTGGGCGGGAACCCCCTTGACAAACTGGGACTTGGAACTGGCCGGCAAAAACAGTGGAACAATTTCCTTGGTGATAAAGAAAAAAATCAACGCCACCACCACGATCACCAGCAATCCTCCTCCCCGGATCAGGTAGTCCGCAAACTTGTCAATCATTTTGACCCTCCGTGTGACGGCCGGATCGAGTTTGATCTTTTTAACAATGGGTTGGTCGGCAACGATGCTCATGGGAATTTTTCAAGTTGGATGTGGACAGAATTGGGCCTGTCTGCGGTTTTTTTGACCGTACGGGCCCGTTTCTGGCCGCCTCAGGGGGGGTTGGGGCGTAAAAAAGGGGCTCTACCAATTTTTGAGTTTGATAGAGCCCCAAACCTAACCGATCACTATCAGGCTGAAATTATTTGCAGCCGCTGGTTTCCAGGAATTGCTTTTCCATCTTCGCTGTCAGAGGGAAGTAACCGTCCTTGACAACAACCTCCTGGCCCTGCTTGGAGAGCATGAAACGCACAAACTCCTTGGTCAGGGGCTCCACACCGGAGGGAGGGGCGTTGATGTAAACGTACAGGAACCGGGCGATGGGGTACTTGAATTTGGTCACGGATTCCTGTGTCAGCGGCACGGCCTCACCTTTGTCGGCGATGGGAACGACCTTGACTCCCGAGGTCTTGTAGCCGATGCCGGAGTAGCCGACGCCGCCCAATTCCTTTTCAACACCCTGAACCACCGAGGCGGAACCGGGCTGCTCCTTGACGGAGCTCGAGTAATCCCCGTTTTTGAGGGCCACTTCCTTGAAGAACCCATAGGTGCCCGAGGCACTGTTACGGCCATAGAGGCTGATGGGGCGGTTGGACCATTCCCCTTCGAGACCGGCCTGACCCCAGGTGGTGATGGGCTGGCCACCGCGGCGGCGGGTGCTCGAGAAGATGGAGTCAACCTGTTGGAGTGTCAGGGACTTGACGGGGTTGTCCTTGTTGACGTACACGGCCAGACCGTCGATGGCCACACCGATCAGACGGGGCTTGTAGCCAAAGGCCTTTTCAAATTCGTCAATTTCCTCGCTCTTCATCTTGCGGCTCATGGGCCCAAGCTGGGCTGTGCCCTTGATCAGGGCCGGGGGGGCCGTCGAGGAACCTTTTCCTTCGATTTCAACGGTCACGTTCGGATAGTACTTCTTGAAGCCTTCGGCCCAAAGGGTCATCAGGTTGTTCAGGGTGTCGGATCCGATCGAGTTGAGTTTGCCGGAAATGCCCGACTGCGTCTTGTAGTCGGAAAGACCGGAGGAGAGGGAAATCTGGGCGCTGGCGCCGGTCGAAAGACCGACAATCACTGCCGCCATCAGACAGAGGGATTTGAGAGTTTTATTCATGAGAATTTTCCTGTTTAGAAACGTTGTGTGTGAGAGTTTGCAGAAAGGAGTCTGATAAGGTTTTTGGTGTCGCGGGGCCCCGATATCTGACCGGGGCCCCGCCAATCCACCAGGGAAGAATTAGAACTTCACGTTGATGTCAAGCTGGGCGCGGCCGGTTTCCGTGCCGGTGGCCATCTGACCCGAGACGTTGGTCACGTCAAACCAGGTGAAGTTGAGGGTGGCGAAGTCGGTGAAGGCATAACCAGCCTTGACCACATAACCCTGCCGGTTGACCGATCCGTTCGAGAAATCGGAATCCGTGAAGGCATCAAACACCGAGTTGCGCTCGATGAAGTTCCAGTAGGCACCCACTTCGTAGTCGCCCTTTTTCTTGAGCTCGCCGAACATGGCACCCGCCTGAACGGCGTAGTTGGCCTTTCCAGCCGCCCAGTTGTACACGTGTTCCGTCCACAGCGTGAGGGGGAGTTTGTCATCCCAGGGCAGGTTGTGGAAACGGTAGTCGGCATAACCGGTCAGGTAGTTGAGCGAACGGGTATTGTTGAAGGTGTTCTGTCCACCCGAAACGAAACGTCCGTTGGCCTGAATGGTGTCGGCCTGGCCCTGGTTGATGCCGGTGGCGCGGATGTTGGTCAGGTCACCATTGCGGGATTGATTCAGCCAGTAGTACTGGGTCAAAGCAATCGTGAAGGTGTCCTTGTTATCCAGCTTGGTCTTGAGGCCGAGCTGATAGGTCGTGAACCAGGCATCGTTGTTTTCGCCGTTGGGAGCCACAAAGGGCGCGCCCAGGTTGTCCTGCAGCAGGAACAGACCCGAGGTGAAGAAGGGGGTCAGCTCAGCGCCATCATATTCCCACTTCTTGTTGAAGGTGGCATACGCACCGTTGGGGTTGATGTCGCTGTCCCAGGTCAGGTTGGACTTCACGAGGGGGTTGTCAACGATACCGCCGCCGAATTCAATTTTATCAAGCCACAGGTCTTCACCCTTGAAGTACTTGACGAAGTCGATCGAGGCAAAGGCCTTGTCGAGATAGATGTTGGCCGAACCAAACCCGTTACCGAGGGTCCAGTTGGTGGAACGCTGGTCGGCATCCGTACCGCCACGGTCGCCAGTGGCGATGCGAACTCCGGCTTTCATCCCTTCCTTGAGGTCATAATCGGCACCCACGCGGACGCGGATACGGGCACGCCAGTTGTTGGCGGGAGTCGTGTTGCTCGAGCTGTTGGCCGCAGTGGTTTCCTGCCATTCATAACGGCCACGGAAATCCCCGTAGAGGCGGAGCTTGGAGACACCCTTGTTGATGTCGAGCTTCCCACCACCGGTGCTCTTGTATTCGTCAAAGGTTTCTTTCTTGATGTCTTCGGCCTCCTGATAGGTCAGGACACCTTTTTTGACAAGGGCTTCAACGAGCGCTTCATTCTGGAACTGGGCGTGGGCCAGTCCGGGCAGAAGGATCGCGGCGCCGCAGGCCAGCAGATACTTGCTGAAATGTTTCATTGTTTGTTCCTCTTTTTCAGTGATTAGGTTTTGGTTTTGTTTGTATCAGGAAACCGTTTTCTGGTCTCAAAATACCCCCGCAAGCTAGGAGGCCATTGTGACAGACAAAGTGCGGAATTGTTACAAATGTGTTACAATGAACGCATTTTTTGAGTCGCCACTCCGGCTCCTATTTTGGGTGACTGATACAAAACCGGGACATGGCACCACTTTCAAGCTCATTTTGCCAGCTCCCAGGGGCTCTCAACGCCCTTTCCCCCTATTTGCCAATGGAGTAGAACCGGTTTCCCTCCGGCTCAAATCAGCCCCTGCGCCTCCAACTCATCCAGTCGCCGCTCATTGGTGTCTGCCACCACTTCCATGACCCCGGGCAGTATCACCAAAAGGGACAGACACTGGGCGGGTTCATCTCCGATGCCTGCAAACCCGGTCGTTTCAATCACCCGTCCTCCCGGGCTCAAATAGGCCCATGAAAAATCGTCTCCATGGCAGATTCGAAAGGCCATGTGGTCCTCCCAGTCCACATCCTTCTCCCCCTTCACCTCGCGCGTGGCCGTCTCACTGGTCCGCAATGCCTGCTCCACCCGGGCAAAGGTCTCCAACCAAAGTCCGACAAAAGCCTCGATCATCGGACGGGTCATGGGCTCCTCAAACACGGCCACATACCCGCGCCGCTCAAAGTTGCTGGCATTCATATGGGCCCAGCATTCACGGACTCAACAGAAATTTCAACCCGATTCAGTAGTCCCCGCCGGACCGGTCATCCCGTCCACCAAAACCGCCCCGATCGTGGGACCGTCCCTGCCCTCCCCCGCCAGACCGTGGACGTCGCGGCCCGTCAAAACCCCGTCCCCCGCCATCCCCGTATCCGCTCCGGGGCGGACGCTCCTCCCGCGGTCGGGCCTCGTTGACCACCAGCGGTCTTCCATTAAAATCCTTCCCGTGAAAAATACTGACCGCCTTGTCCGCCCCACCCTGGTCGGCCATTTCCACAAACCCAAACCCACGCGACCGTCCGGTGAATTTGTCCATGACGATTTCAACCCCCTTCACCGGACCGGCTTCATTAAAAAGTGTCTCCAGATCGCCCTCGATTGTTGAAAAGGGCAGGTTTCCGACATACAGCCTCGTACTCATATGCTTTCTTTCCTTGTGGGTTTTATTTGAAAATTCAACGGCAACTCCCTGAATGAAGGGGAGCAGCCAAAATTCCACCGGGGGCTCCATCCGACCCCGCCTGCGCTCAAAGAAGAGCGGAAGTTCTCTCCGGGGATGTCACCCCTTCCTGCATGTGCATCAAAACGTTCCCTCACAATCGACTCCAGAGTTTGCCCGATCATTGAAATTCGACATCCCCCGTTTGTCAAGCCTTTAGTGGTGCGTTGATCACCCTGGCATCTCGGTCCGGGTCAAATCCTCCTCGGGCAAAATCTCAAAAAGCTTTTTCATCGCCCGCTCCAATTCCACATCCCCCCGCAGGGCCAGCAAGACGGTCTTGAAGAGTTTTTGGGTCTGGTAGGGCTTCACAAGCACGGCGGTCACCTGCTGCTGCTGGCTGGGTTTGAGCCGACCCTTCAGGGAGTAGCCGCTCGACAACACCACCTTGATCCCGGGCTTGACCCGGTGCAACTGCTCGATCAAATCCATTCCCGACGCCCCCGGCATGACCAGATCGGTCAACACAAGATCGATTTCCGCATGCGCCCCCTCAAAAAGACGCATGGCCTCCTCGGAATTGCGGGCGGCCATGACCTTGACGCCCTTCTCCTCAAGCAGGTCCTTGACCATGTCCAGCACCATCACCTCGTCATCAACAAGCAGAATGGTTTTTCCCGCCAGGCAGCTGATGTCATCGGACGGCGACACGGGGGAGGACAGGTCGGCGGCGGTCTCCTCCACCTTGACGGGCAGATAGATGTAAAATGTGGTCCCACGCCCGGTCTGGCTCAGCACATCGATGAGCCCGCCATGGGATTGCAGAATGCCATACACCATCGCCAGTCCGAGGCCCGACCCCGACTTGTTCCGTTTGGTCGTGAAAAAAGGCTCGAATATCTTCGACAGTATTTCCGGCGGTATCCCGGTGCCATTGTCGCTGATGGTCCATTTCAGAAAGGCACCGGTCCGCTCCGCCCCGCTGGGCAGACGGTGCAGCAGGGCCTTGGGCAGACTGTCCAGATACTCGGTCTTGAGGATGATCTTCCCCCCCGTCGGCATGGCATCCACGGCATTCAGGCAGAGATTGATCGCAATTTGCTCCAGGGCATGCGGATCGGCAAAAACCTTGTGCCCGGCCCCGTCAATGTCCATCTGCAACTCGATGTTGCCGGGAATCGACCCCCCCAGGAGATCCCGCGCGCCCAGAATGATGTCATCGAGCCTGACGTGGGATTTCCGGTAAAAGCCCCCGCGCGCAAAAGTCAACAGCTTCCGTGTCAATGCGGATGCCCGGGCGGACGCCTCCTCGGCCTTCTTCAGCGCATTGAGTTTCTTGTCCCCGGCGGGGGTCTGCTCGATGACCAGTGTCAGATACCCCTGCAGCACGGTCAGGATGTTGTTGAAATCGTGGGCCAGTCCCCCGGCCAGTGTCCCCACGCTCTCCATCTTCTGCGCCTGCCGCATCTGCCTTTCGAGCGTGTGCCGCTCGGTCACATCCCGGAAACTCCACAACCGGTATCCCCCCGCCAGGCGCGCGGTGTACACCTCGATCCACATGGTCTGGTTGAAGGCAAAATCAAAGTGCTCGTTCTGCAACCGCTCCTGCGCCTGCCGGATCCGCAGTTCCACATCCTCGGGGTTGGCCGCCTGGCCGGTGATCCGTCCCACCACCTCCTCAAAGGCGGGCTGACGCTGCAGCGCGGGATCGGTGTAACCACACATCCGCGCAAACTGCGGATTGGCCAGGGCCACGTGGCCGGCGGGGTTGACCAGTGCCACGGCGCTTTCGGTGTTGTGAAAAACCTGGCGCAGCAGCTCCCGCTGGCTCTGCAACTGGCGCTCGGTCCCCTTCAGATGCGTCACGTCGTTGAAGGTGATCACCAATCCCTGAAACTGGTTGTCCACATGCAGCACGGCCACCGAGACGCTGATCCAGGAAACCTCCCCGGCCTGTGTCCGGAACCCGATGATCACCGGCTCCTGAGAAATCTGGTCCTGCAACGCCCGAAGCGCCGGAAAGGTCTGTACGGTGTAGGGCACCCCGTCCTCCCCAAGGATCGCAAAACGTCCGTCCGAAAGCAGGCTGGCCACATTCTGGCGTTTCTGGAATCCCAGCATCTCCTCGGCCGCCCGGTTGCAATGGGTGATCATCCCGGAATGGTCGGTCACCAGCACCCCCTCGGTCATCTTCTCAAAAAGAATCTGGTACCGTTCCTCGGAAAGTTTGAGCGCCTCGGCATTCCGGCGCCGCTGGGTGATGTCCCGGCCCAGAAAAACGTACCGCAACTGCTGACCCTGCCATCCGGGATGCACGTTCCACAACATGGTCTTGACCTCCCGGTCCTCACTCTCCCACTGGGTCTCCAGCTCCTCAACCGCCTGCCGCCCCAACAACACCTTCCGCACCTCGATCGCGGACCCGGCAGGCATCCGCATGGCCTCGACCAGACCCCGGCCCAGCGTGTCCTTCCCAAAAATCGTCTCAAACGGGGCGTTGGTGCTGACGATCATTCCCTCCTCATCAACGGTCACCAGGATCAATCCCGCCGAATCCAGAAACCGGGTCAGATCCTCCTCGGCCTTCCGGACCTGTTCCTTCAACACCTCCTGCTCCCGCTCCCACCGCCGCCGCTTCATCCCGCCGCGAATGCTCCGGCTGGTCAGCACCCCGACCACCACGCTTCCCCCCACGCCCATCACCAGCATCCCCCACAAAAACCACACCCGCGTGGGCTCGGGCGCCTGCGGCATTTTGCGGATGCCCAGTTGAATGTCCCATATCTGGTCCTTCAGGCTCACGGCAAACTGGCGCAGGGGCTCCCCCTGTCCCTCCAGCTTCCAGGGCTGGCTGTACCATTCCTTCCCCTTTTGCATCACTTTCACATCATAGTCCCGGATCAGATTGCCCAGCCACTCCCGGAAAAATCCGTTGAAACGGATCCGGGCCGCAAGGGTTCCCACGGTCTTCCCCCCTTTTTCCACGGGAAGAAACACATCAAACCCGGTCACCCCGGGCTGGGTCATCTGCAAAAGCGAAAGCCGCTGACGGGCTTTGTCGGGCGCCCCCAGCTCCCCGGTGTTTGGGGTCGCCTCGCGGCTCGCGGACTGGACCTCCCAATTCTCCAGGGCCCCCGCGGGAACGACATGTCGCGGCTTGGAACTCCCCTCCTCCACATACGCCACGGCCTCAATCCAGGGATACCGGCCCATCTCCACGGCCACATCATGGGAAAACTTTTCCCTGAAATACTGGGGATTCTCCCCGGCCCGCTGCGCCATGACCTCCAGCCCGCGCAGGGTCTGCTCCAACCCGCCCTGCAGCCGGTCCCGGATCTGCCGGGAAATGACCTGCATCTCCACACGGCTCTCGTACCGGCCTTCCTCCTCAATGGCCCGCTGCCGCTCATGCCACTGGTCCCAGGCCTGATACCAGAAAAAAAGAAACAGTCCCGCACTTGCAAAAAATGCCATCCCTCCCAATGTCATGGGCCGTTCCAACAGATTGCGACCCACCACTTCGTTTTGACCGGGGTTCATCAGCCGTGAAGCCTATCACTTCCCAATGCAAAAGGTCGAGAATATCTTATCAAGCAAATCCTCCGTGGCGGTCCGCCCCACCACCTCCCCCAGCGCGGCCAGGGTCCCCCGCAAATCCACGGCCACCAACTCGGGGGTCACCCGCTCGTCCAGGCTCTGTTGCACCTGCGCGAGTCTCTGGCGGGCGCGAAGCAGGGCTTCCTCATGCCGACCGTTGATCAGGACCTCCCCCTGACCGACATACCCGATCCTTTCACAGACGACTTTCCGGAGTTCCTCCAACCCCTCCCCGGTCCGCGCGGAAACCAACACCCGTGGCCTCTGTCTGTCCCGGTTCCTGAGGCCGGATTTTTCGGCGTCGGTCAGCAAATCGGCCTTGTTGATGACCAGCACGCTCCGCGGATCCTCCACGGGCTCGGGCTCAAATGCGGGCTCGACGACATGCAGCACGAGTTCGGCCTGCTCAAGGGCCCTCTGGCTCCGCCGCACTCCCTCGGCCTCGGCCGCATCGGTGGTGGGGCGCAACCCGGCGGTATCAGTCAGGACCAGGGGCACCCCTCCCAGATTGATGACCTCCTCAAGGGTGTCCCGCGTGGTCCCGGCCTGGGCGGTGACAATGGCCCGGTCAAGCCCGAGCAGGGCGTTAAAAAGTGACGACTTCCCCACGTTGGGCCGTCCGCTGATGACGGTCCGGACTCCCTGTCTCACGAGCTGTCCCTCCCGGGCGGTCCTCAGGAGTTCCTCCATCTTCTCCCCCGCCCCGGCGCATTTTGCGGCGTGGCTCCCGCGGGTTTCGGGGGAAATGTCCTCGTCGGGAAAATCAATGTGCGCCTCCAGATGTGCCAGCACCTCCATGAGGCTGTCCCGGATCTCGGCAATCCTCCGGCCCAGACTCCCCTCCAGTTGCCCGAGGGCGAGGGCGGCGGCCTGCGTGCTGCGGGCATGGATCAGATCGGCCACGGCCTCGGCCTGTGTCAAATCCAGTTTCCCATTCAAAAAGGCCCGCTGGGTGAATTCCCCGGGGCCCGCAAGGCGCACGCCGCGTTGCACGAGCAGCTCCACAATCCGCCGCGGGGTCACCACCCCGCCGTGACAGCTGATCTCCACCACATCCTCCCCGGTATAGGACTTCGGACCCCGGAAAAGGCTCACCACCACCTCGTCAACGGTCTGTCCCCCGGACCGCACCACACACGGGTGCAGTGTCTGCCCCTCCCGCCGGTCCACCCCGAGCGGTTTCCCGCCCCTGAAACAGATTTCCCCGGCCACCCCAAACGCCTTCGGCCCGGAAATCCGGATCACGGCGATCCCGCCAATCCCCGGCGGGGTGGCAATGGCGGCAATGGTCGTCTCCGGCTGGGGCATCCCGACAGGCTAACAGCCCGCCCCGCACGGAGGCAAGCCACCTCAAAACGTCCGGAGGAGAAAGAAACGACGGACCGGATCGCAATTTGTTGGAATGACTCCGACAAGCCCGGAGACGGGTCATGGGCGGGCATTCGCGGTTGACGGAACCCGAATCAAACGGCTCCTGAGGGCCTGGCTTCAGTCATGGCTGTTTGAGCGAATAACGTCCGGTTTTTTTCCCTCCGACCTTTTCGACCAATCCGGCTTTCATCAGGGGGCGCAGGAGGTCCATGGCGCCCTGTTTTGAAACCGAAAGCCGGGCCCACAGCTCGGCGGGGGACATGCTGCCGTGGTCTCGCAACAGTTTGAGCAGCAATGCCTGTTTGGGACGCCGCACCAGCTTCTCCGTTGATTTCACACGGCAGGTCTGCACCCGCAGCCAGACGTGTTCCAGGGTCTGCCACCTCCCTCATCCGTGTTTGATCTGTTTCCATCCGTGGCCTCAAAAAACCTTTGCATGATTGAGGTGCGATGAAATTCTCTTGCGCCGATCCCGTGAGGTTTGCTTTCATCAACCGCAAGCTGTCGCCGCGTCACCAGCTCTAAAAAACGGTTATGTCCCCGCCCGATTCCAGAATCATCGCCGCCATCCAGAATCCCGCCCTTTCGGAGCCGGAGTTCAACGCCCTCGCCCTGGAAACCCTGGCCCATCAGTTTGCACATAATGCGCCGTACCGGCGCTACTGCGAAAGTCTGGGAGTGCGTCCGGACTCGGTCGGTCGGTGGCAGGACATCCCCGCTGTCCCGCAAAATGCGTTCAAGGAATTCGATCTCTGCACTTTCCCGCCGCAAAATGCGGTGAAGGTTTTTCACACGAGCGGAACGACGGCCCAAACGCCCGGACGCCATTTTTTGGAGACGCTTGACCTGTACGAGATTTCCGTCCTCGAAGGTTACGACCGCACGTTCCGTTCCGCCGCCGTTCCACCACCGGAAACTTTTGCGATTCTTGCCCCGGACCCGAAAGAGGCGCCGCATTCCTCTCTCTCCCACATGTTCGACGTGTGGACCCGTTACTTTGCCCCGCGCGGCTCCCGCTGGTTCTGGCAGGGGGGCATTCTCGATTTCACCACGCTCATCGATGCCCTGGAAATGGCGGAGCAATTTGAACAGCCGGTTTTTCTGATGGGGACGGCCTTTTCCTTCGTGCATCTTTTCGACGAATGCGAAAGGCGTCCGGCACGCTTCAAATTGCCTCCGGGTTCGCTCGTGCTGGAAACAGGCGGCTACAAGGGACGCTCCCGCAAAATTCCCAAACGGGAACTCTACGGACTTTTCGATTCCGTCCTCGGCCTGCCGGACGCCGCCTGCTGGAATGAATACGGAATGACCGAGCTGGGCGTGCAGTTTTATGCGCGCGGTGCAGAGGGACTTCACACCGTCCCGCCCTGGGCGCGCGTGGCCTTGATCAACCCATCCACCGGGCAGGAAGTGACCGTCGGGGAAACGGGGCTGGTCCGCATTTACGATCTGACCAATCGCAGCTCCGTGCTGGGAATCCAGACCGAGGATGCGGCCATCCGCCACGAAAACGGATTCCGTCTGCTGGGCCGCATCAGCCGTGCCTCGGCCCGGGGTTGTTCCATCGCGGCGGATGATCTGTTGAGCATGACCCCTCCGGCAACTGGCAACCGGGAGCCGACAACCTCATGAATACCCTCGAACGCGCCCAGCTTCTGGAGCAAACCCTGCGGACTTTTCCACAGATGGGAATGATCACCGCCGGGGATCTGCTGGCATTGGTGGAAAAGGAACTGGGCCATCGGGAGGCACTGGACGGATTTTTCGAATACGCCCGCAGCGGGGGCCTCACGATCCGGTCCCGCGCGATTCCGCCAGCCTCCATCATTCACATCTGCGCGGGCACACTTGCCAACCCGGGCATTTTGAGCCTGTGTTTCGGATTGCTGCTCGGATCGCGCAACCACGTCAAGCTTCCCTCGGCAGGGTGTCCCGAACTCGAACGTTTCCTCCGCGAATTGCCCGCTTCCCTGCAAGCCATGGTGGAGGCGGGGCCCGGACCCTTTGATTATTCGGCTGCGGGAGCCGTGATCGTGTACGGATCGGATGAAACGGTGGCCGCGATCCGCCGTCAGGTGCCCGCCCGGACCCCCTTCCTTGCCCACGGCCATCGGCTCAGCTACGGGATTGTTTTCCGGGAGGCCGCCACCGCCACCACGGCGCATTGTGCGGCGTGGGATGCGAGTGCCTACGATCAACAAGGGTGTCTCTCGCCACACGACATTTATGTGCAGGAGGGCGGCGAACTTTCTCCCGCGCAATTTGCGGCGGCGGTGGCAAAGGCCATGCAAACGGTCCACGAAGGGGGCCGGTGCCCGGGCCTGTCGGAAAAAAGGTCCCTTGGGGAAAGTGCGGCCATTTTGCAGGTGCGCAGCGCGTACCGCTTCCGCGCGGCCAACGATCCGCGGGTGGTCCTGTGGGAAAGTCCGGGCAGCGACGCGTGGACGGTCATCCACGAGGAGGACCCGCAATTTGCGACCTCGTGCCTCAACCGCGTTCTTTTCATCAAACCCTTCCGCGATCCGGTGGAAATCGTGGCCGCAACGGAATGGGTCCGGCCCCTTGTCTCCACAGTCGGCACCGCCCCGGTGGAGAAACTTTCCCCGGACCTCCAGCGTCAGCTGGGTGCGGCGCGTATCTGCCCTCTGGGCCACATGCAATCTCCCCCCCTGCTCCGACACCATGACGCCCGGCCCCATCTGGCCGATCTCGTCACGTGGCTGGACCGGGAGGAATAAAAACCAACGGCCGACACGGGCAGATATCTGCCCTTTCGGTCAGAAACGATCCGATCCCATGAAAGTCAAACTTGTCAAAGAATTCGGTTTTGAAGCCGCCCAAACGCTGCCCAGTGCGCCCGAGGGTCACAAATGCCGCCAGATGCACGGGCACAGTTTCCGCGTGGAAATCGCCGTCGAGGGCGAGGTGGACCCGCAGACGGGCTGGTTCTACGACCACGCGGAGATCACCCGCGCCATGAAGCCGCTGGTGGACCAGATGGACCACGCCTACCTCAACGAAATCCCGGGGCTGGAAAATCCGACCATCGAGCTGATGGCGGACTGGCTGTGGAAAAAGCTCGCCCCCCAGCTTCCGGGCCTCTGCCAGATCGTCATTCACGAAACGCCCACGGCCCGCTGCGTGTACGAGGGAAAATGAAGGACCGATTGAATGGCCACAACGGGAAGCAAACAGTGAACGGTCAGAGATCGGGCGCGGGTGGATGCCACCATTCCGTCCGCGTCACACCTTCGGACTGAGCTTGCGATAGACAATCGCCCACAGGCCGATGACAAATCCGGTGGCGAAGGCGGAGCCGACCACGAGGACAAGGGCGCCCAGAAAAACAATGACGGCGGAAACAACCACCAACAGCGCGATGGCCACAAGATGTTTTTGGGCCAGGGAGACCGATTCCCCGAGGGCGGCAAAGGCATCCATCCGGCGGTCCGCCACCAGCGGCGCCCAGAATCCGAGCAGGGCCAGCGGCAGGATGAGGATTCCCAGCAGGGAGACAATCAGACTGATCAGGGCCCACATCAGCCATTTTTCAAACCGGGCGATATCTGTAAAAAGCCGGTCCACTTTTACGTCTCCGCCATCGACCGCAGGGAGAACGGCCTTGAAGGAACCCACCCAGAGCAGGCCGCCCAGCAGGAGGCCGATGAGGCTGCCGACAAGCGGAAAGAAATAATTGAGCACCATGAGAACCGTGTACACGAAACCAATGACCGAAAGGTTGAGCCAGTGGGTTTTGTAAAGTTCGGCGGATTGGCGGAGGACTGTCGGGATGGAGAAGTCGTCATCGGTCAGATCGATATTCAGCGGGGTTTTGCGGGCAAAAATATCCGCGTACTCACTGATGACCTCCGGCACATCGGATGCCGGCTTCCATTCCGGCATGCCCTCGGACCAGACGAGCGTCGTCCGGGAGATGACGCCCTGATGGATCATCGTCCGGATATCCGAGGCACTGACCGGTCCGGTCTGTTTTCCCGCTTCGCTGATGAACCACTGTTTCATGGGTCATGAAAAGGAGGGTCAGCCAACCGTGCTGGAGGGGGGAACCAGTCTCCGGTACACAATGGCCCACATCGTGTACACAAGGGCGGTGGCGGGGTAAATCCCGATGAAGAGACAAAGCAGTCCGACAAAAAGGATCAGGAAGCTGACCAGCAACAGGACCAGCAACGGGACCAGATGGGGCTTGGCAATGGTGAGGGAATCCCCCAGGGACGCAAAATCCTTGGAGCGTCCGTCCACGACAAGCAGGGCCCAGAATCCAAACAGGGCCTGCACGATCATTCCCGGAACGACCAGGAAAAGGAAGCCGATCACAGACATGATGCCGATGACAAGGTACACGAGCCCGGTCATCAGGATGTTTTTGAAGTCGCCAATGTCCTTGAACATGTCCCCGATCTCGGGGGTTCTCCCGTCCACGGCCGAGAGAATGACCTTCCAGACTCCCACGGTCATGAAACCGCCCACGAGCCAACAGGCGATCCATCCCAAAACGGGAATCCCGACAGCCGCCGAAACGATCACCCCGTACACGAGGGTGGTGAGGGTGAGCATCAGCCAGTGGACTTTGAAGATTTCGAGCGCGGCATTAAACACGGAGCCCGGGGAGAGGTCCACGGGGCCACTCGTGGTGGAAATGCCCTTCGGGGCGTAGGCCATGGGATTGTAGGGAGGCAGCCCCGCGTCGGGGGTCGTCGGTGTGGGGGGCGCGGAAAGCTCCGTCACGGTATTGATCGCCTTCCAGTCGCCCATTCCCTCGCACCAGACGAGGGTATCGGCGGGGACTTCCCCGGCGCGGACCTTGATTTGAAGTTCCGTATCCGTCACAGGCCCGGCCTGCGCGCCATCCTTGACATAGTACCATTGTTTCATAGGGGCATTGAAAGGTGATTGTGTGTGAGGGGAAGGTGAGGTCACCAGTATCCTGAATGGATTTCCCAAAAGCAAGTCCGCAAAACCTGAAGCACCAAATGGGTTTTCGGTTCCCGGTTGTTGGTTGGACGTGCGGGAATTTTTCTGCAGGGCGAACGGCCTCGTCGCCCCATCTCTAAAACAGCTCGCCGTCACGGAAAAAGCGCTTCAGCTCGGCCTGGGCGCTTTCGACGGAGTCCGATCCGTGCAGGACGTTGACCATCACATCCACGCCAAAGTCGCCACGGATGGTTCCCTTGGCGGCTTTTTTGGAGTCGGTGGGCCCCATCATCTCGCGGCCCCGGGCCACGGCGTTTTCGCCCTCCAGCGCCAGGGCCACCACGCGGTCGGAGGCCATGAAGTTCTCGATCTCGGGATAAAAGGGTTTGTCCGTCAGGTGCGCATAATGCTCGCGCAATATGGCACTGGTCAGCTTCATCATCTTCAGGCCGCGGATGCTGAACCCGGCGGCCTCAAAGCGGCGGATGACCTCGCCGACAAGTTTTTTTTGGACCCCGTCGGGTTTGACCAGAATCAATGTCGTTTCCATGGGCGGCGACCATAACAATTTTGTGACGGATGAAAAGGGAATTTACGCGCTGACAACCCGCGTGTATCGTTTGCCCCCATGAAGTCCCCCCAGATTCCCCTCCTTTTTTTGGTCTCCCTGGCAGCATTCTCCACCCTGTGGGTCTCCTGCGGCAAACCCTCGGTCGATGTGAAAATCCCCCAGAACCTGATTCTGGAACGGGTGGACAAAAAATTTCCCATGACTGTCAACAAGGGTCTCTACACGCTCGAAATCCTCAATCCGAAGGTCGAACTCAACGGCAGAACCGGACGCATCGACATTGAGGCGGATACGGTCACACGCGTCTTCGGCCTGGTCCCGGTCTCGGGCCGGGTGCTGGCGGATGCCTCGGTGGAATTCCGTGCGGGGCCGGGCACCATCCACATCACCGATCTGAAGGTCCGTGACTACGAACTGGGCGACGGGGCCAAACCGGATGGCAAAAAGGAGGAGGTGATGGGGTTTCTGGCCGATTCGATTGCCGGTTCCCTCAACGGACTGGAAGTCTACCAGCTCGACAGCAGGGACCGGCTTGAAAAACTGGCGAAGTCCCACCTCAAAAAAATCCGGGTCTCCGACAAGGCCGTGGTCGTCACGCTGGGATTGTAGCATTTCCCACTGTCCCCTTTTCGGCCTCCGCGTTTCAATCCTTCCCTAGACCTCAAACGGCCACCATTCGGGGTTGGGCGGCACAAAAAGTCCCTGCTCGATGGCCACGGAATACAAAACGCCGAACGTGGGTCCGAACGATCCTTTTGGCTCCGTTTTCCCGCACCACCTCACGCAGAGGTTCAACCACGGATATGCGGACTAGAGCATTTTAAATAAAGTTATAGCCATATGTAGGGGTGTGTGATAGAGTGGGAGGCATGAAAACGCTGTCATTGGATTTGAGAGAACGGATTGTGGTTGCCTATGATAATGATGAGGGAACGCGGGAGGAGATCGCCCATCGTTTCAAGGTATCTCTTGGGATGGTCAAAAAGCTGCTTCAACAGCGACGGAGGATCGGGGAGATTGGTGACCAGTACCATCGGTGTGGACGCAAGCCGGTGATTTTGGACCATCATCGTCAACAGTTGCGTCATCTTTTGGCCAAAACCCCTGATCTGACATTGATGGAAATGCGCAAGGCCTTGGGATTAAGTTGCACGCTGCCGGCCTTGCACTACGCACTCGTGGATTTGAACCTGACATATAAAAAAAGACTCTCCGGGCCAGTGAGCAAGACCGGCCCGACGTCCTCCAAGCCCGCAAGCTCTGGAAAAAGCGTCAAAGCTCCATGGACCCGGCCCGGTTGGTCTTCATTGACGAATCGGCGGCCAAAACAAACATGACCCGGCTCAGGGGGCGTTCCCCCCGGGGAGAGCGATTGCTGTCGAGCTGTCCCCATGGTCATTGGCAAACCACGACCATGATCTCGGCCATTCGCTGGGATGGAAGCACCGCTTCCATGGCGATTGAAGGGGCCACTGATACCGCTGTGTTTGGAGCATACGTGCAGGAAGTGCTCTGTCCGAGCCTCAAAAAAGGGGATATTGTGGTCATGGATAATCTCAGTCCCCACAAACAGGAGGCCATTATCACCTTCATCGAAGCCGCAGGGGCCACTGTCTGCTTCCTCCCCCCTTACTCTCCAGACCTCAATCCCATCGAAAAGATGTGGAGCAAAGTCAAAAACTCTCTGCGCACCCAGGCCGCCAGAACCTATGAGGACCTCCTAAAAGCCATCTCCGTATCCTTAACCCAAGTCACCGCTGAGGACGCCCGTAATTGGTTTGCCTCGTGTGGCTATAACTTTATTTAAAATGCTCTAGTCCCGGATGGCTTGGATATCTGATTCTTTGCAACTCTGTGTGAGTCTCGACCCTACCGAGCGAGAATCTCCTCCTCGGTCACGGCGGAGGTTCCAACTTCCCTCCGCGGTGGCAGGGGTGGCACGTGATAATAGGAGGGGTCTTTTTTCTGAAGTTCGACAATCGCCAGGACTTCCTTCCACGTCGCCCACAAGCCATGTGTCGCGGGGGGCAGATCGGACTCGATGGCCTTGCGCAGTTTGGGCAGATTGTAAAAGGGAACAGAGGGATACATGTGGTGCTCGACGTGATACTGCATATTCCAGTACAGGAAGGCCGGCAGCGGTCCGCAGGTGTAGGTGCGGCAGCAGAGCCGGAAATCATCGCTGTTTTCCATCATGCCCACGTGTTGCGGATACACGCACAGATGCGCGAGCCACGCCCCATAAAACGGGGCCAGGGTCACAATCAACAGGAGCGGCCACTGACCCGTCACAATAAAGAGGGTCGCCAGCAGGGCGTGGCCGATGAGGACAAACTGCGCCCAATGGCGATGCTGAGCCCGGGTCGCGTCATTGGCTGTGCCCAGGATTTTCCGTTCCCAATCCGAAATGTAAATTCCCCGCGCATGGGAGAACAGGGTTTTGAATGTCCCCCACGGGGCGGTGGGATTAAAGGTAAAGACCGTGATCCAGTGCCACGCCTTCAGAAAAAACGGCAGCACCACTTCGCCGTCGAGATCGGAATGGATCGTGACCTGGTGATGCTTTACATGGCTCGTGCGGAACCCGACCCAGTTGTGGTAACTCAGAAACGAGTAGAGCTTCAGAAAAAACTCATTCCAGGCCTTGGTCTTGAAAACGGTCTTGTGCGAGAGTTCATGGATCGGACCCGCCCCGCCAAAAAATGCATAAAATGTTCCATGCACATAAAGGCAGACGATGAAGAGCGGCACCGACCACATCCACGTCTGCGCGGTGATCTGTCCGGCCACGAGATAGGCAAGGGTTCCTGTCAGCACGGAAAGCCCGAGCTGGAGGAAAACCTGACGGAATCCCTGTGCGTCGCTCTGGCGCATCAGTTCTTTCATCATGTTTTTATCAATCGGCGAGCGATACCACTGAATGTCCTTTTCGGGGGCCATATATATGCCGGTTATTATTTTTTGACCGCTTCCTCGGCGGCCTTGCACATGCGCAGGTACACGTTCTGCTCGGCGGACTCGTATCCGCGCCAGGCGTAGTGGTCTTTTCCCGCCACCATCCAGATTTTGCGGTTGTCCGGGTTCTGGATCATGGGAAAAGGACTCTGCGCATTCATGTAATGGCTCACGAGAACACGGCGATAAATATCGGACCGGTTCTTTTTGCTCCTGTGCAGAAGGTATCCGTTGAAAAAAACCACTGTTCCCGCCTTCACCTCGACAGGAATCGCCTCGCGGTCGTCAAATCCGAAGGCCTCCGGTGTGGAATCAAATTCATCGGGGTTTCCGTGCGGTTTCATGTCGTGGAGCACACCACTGCGGTGGCTTTGGGGAATGACCCACAGGCACCCGTTTTCAATGGTCGCGTCATCCAGCGCAATCCACGCGCCGATGAGGGAGCGGTCCCGTGTCGGGAGATAATATTCATCCTGATGCCAGGCCTGCCCCTGAAAACCGGGGGGTTTGATAAAGAGCATCGTCTGCATGCATTTCACGCTGCCATCCCAGTAGGGCATGTGGGCGGCGGTGATTTTGCTGAGGACATCGCAGATTTTCGGGTGACGCATGTATTTCTCCATCACGGCACTCACATAATGCGGCTGATGAATGCACAACACACGCTTCAGGACCTCCGCATCGCTGGTTTCGGGAGGCAGGACCCTGAGGTTTTCGCAGGGATATTCCCCACGACAGATCCGCGCGGCGTCCTGACGGATTTCCTCCACCTCGCCGGAGGTGACCAGATTCTCCCGGATCAGATACCCTTCACTGACAAAAAACTCCCGCTCCTTGGGGGTGACACCCGCATCCTCCAAGGGTCCGGATTCGGATTGGGTTTTGACGGGGATTTCGGGAGATTGGGTGTTCATGTGGTGGGCTTTTTGGTGTGGAAAGTGAAATGGATCAATAGGAAGATTAATCGCATGGCTTCTTGAATCAAATGGCTGTTTATGGCAAATACTTGTCCATATGTCGCATGATTTCACTCCACGGTTTCACATGTACGGTTCCTCCGAGGCGGTGTATCCACCCGGGGCCGTGTTGGGTCCGGGTCTTTTCACCGCGTACGAATTTGTCTGGATCATCGAGGGAAATGTGACGTGGGAATGTGAGGGGGTGCGTTACGACACGCCACCCGGCACGGTTTTTCTGATGCATCCGGGAACCAACCAGACATTTTATTGGGACGTGAAAAACCAGAGTCGGCATGCGTTTTTCATGTTTGATATCCGTCGTGGACGGGAACTCTACAACTTCCGCAAAATGCCACGGACTCTCACCCTGCCGGAGCACGATATCATGCGTCCGCTTTTCGGTCACATTGACTGGCTCTTTCATCAGAAGCCGGCGGGCTGGTTTCAAACGGTCAATGCGGCGGTTCACCAGATGCTTTGCGTGTACCAGCATGGGCATCTGCAGGCGGAGCCCGAACGCAAAAGCGGATTCCCCCCGGCGGTCACACGGGCCCTGCATTTTGCGCGGGAAAAATGGGAGGGGGGCGTTCTTTCCCCGCCCACGCTGGAGGAGTTGTCCCGCGCCAGCGGCTTGAGCCGTTCCCAAATGCACCGCCTTTTTGTGAAAACATTCGGCATCGGCCCGCAGGCGGCCATGAGCCAGATGCGGCTCGATCACGCCTCCTCACTTCTGGCGCGGGGGGACATGCCCATCAAGGATATCGCCACACAGTGCGGCTATGAAAGTCTCTACAGCTTTTCCAAGGCCTTCAAAAAGTTTTTCGAGCTTTCCCCCCGCGAATTCCGCCGCAAATTGCAGGAGCCGGGTTTCTCCCGTCCCATGCCCTCCCTTCTTCGTTGCCGCGAACTCTCGAGCCTCGTCTGGCGGGAGGATTGATTCCGGAACAGTGCGCCCTAATCAGCCCCGAATTTTTCCCGGATGCGTTCTGTCCGGTAATCAAAAATGCGCTCAATTTGCGGACGCACATAGTACCGGTGCAAAAGCCCGGCGCCCGGGAGTGGCCACAGCGCATAATGCACCTCATCGGTCATCTCCACGCCCCCGTCCTTTTCGACAAATTGATGGCGGTGATGCCAGAACCGGTACGGCCCCGACCGCTGCTCGTCCACGAACTGGTGGGGGGCGTGCACATGGCGGATTTCGGTCACCCACGTGCAGGGAAGACCCAGGGCCAGGCGGATGCGGTAAACAATGATCTGCCCCTCAAAGGTATCCGGTCCCGGGTCCGAGAGAATTTCAAACCCCATGGCGGGCGGTGTGATTTTGGCGAGGTTCCGCGGGTCCGAAAAGAAGCGCCACGCCTCCGCGAGGGTCGCATTCAATTGCTGGCAACGGTGGAGCCGGTGGATTTTCATCGCATTTTGTGCCGACACCCTGCCCCGTTTCCGGAAATTTGCAACCGGGCACGGGCGGGTCGTTGGTGTCGTCACCAGTCACCTCAATCCAATCTTCGAAGTTTTGGAAAATAGGCGCGAAGATATCCACGATCAATGGCGGCCAGTCGATCTGCCTGGCACATGGCATGAGCGGCAATGAGAAAATCGGGCAATAGCTGAGTCCGTGCCCCTCCTTGCCGCCGATATTGCACAAAGGTCCTCCCCGCCAGCCATGCGCTCTCAGGAGAAATGGAATCGTACACAATCCCGATCGAGTCAAAGTGACGCAGGGCCTCCTCCGTCGATGCGAAACCGACGGAACATTCGACAAAAACCACCGGAGAAATCACCAAAGGTCCTTGTGCCGATGCCGCAGTCAGAAGTTTTTTCCAATGTTCCCATCCGGTTTGACGACGCAGAATCAGCAGCAACACCGATGAATCCAACGCCGTCTTCATGATCTTGCTTTCTTGGGCAGATCAACCGATCCACGGAAATCATTGAGTATTTCCTCTGTCGTCTTTTCAGGCCACGGATCCGTCCACTCGCCGGACAAAGCATCCCATGCCTTGGGCGAAATAGCCTTCACAGCCTTCAAACAGGGCGCTTTTTCATCAAAATCCAACACATCGCCGGC
>JANRIZ010000059.1:0-24069 GCA_033764445.1 Verrucomicrobiia bacterium
GGATCGGAGAGGAACTGCCGCAAATAGCGGCGCACATCCGGTGTTTCCGGCGAATCCGGGGTGCCGAGATTGATGAGCAGGACGCCTTTTTTGCGGGGGTTCATGGAGGGGAAGGGGCTGATTCTTTTTTGGATATTTCCAGGAAATCGGCAAGTTGAATCTCAACAGCCCTTTGCCGGAGTGGGTCGGGTCCGTAGACCGCCGCAATGTGCGTGAGGACCGTGGCATCCCCCAGCCGGGCCCGGGCTTCGAGGGCGTGTTTGCGGGCGACAGGGGAGAGGAGGCCGTGGTTTTGGCGCAGAGGCGTGAGACTGACCTGGCCCAGGGACACGAGCGCGTCCTCGGCGGCGTACCGGACCTGGAATGCGGGGTCATTGAGGAGGGTCAGAAGCCGGGGCAGGGCCGGGACGGCACGGGTCCGACCCAGGACCTGGGTGGCGCGGAGACGGACCATTTCCCGTCGGTCCAACGTCATGGCCAGGGCGACGGGGATGGCCTCCGCGGCCTGCTGATTGGCCAGGGTGTAGAGACAGATGCCGGTGAGTTTCCGTTCGTACACCCGTTGGAGCAGCAGAGGGATGGCTTTGGGCGCCTTGAGCCGGGCCAGAAAATAGATGCAGGAACGGGCCGTGTCCTCGTCCGGTGAGGCCGCGCCTTTGAGCAGCAGGGGGACGGCCCTGTCGCCCAGCGCATCCACCAGTTCCTCCGCCTTGATCCGGATCAGGAGCTGTTTGGAATCCAGACGGGGGATCAGGTGGGAGAGCATTTCCAGGGGCCGGGCCTTGACCTCCCGTTGGGCGGCCTCCGTATCCGCCTTTTCCGCCGGGGACGAAGCTTCGCGGAGCGTGCGGCGGAGGAGCCGTTCCCTCGGTTCATGCGGATCGATCCAACGCCCCGGAACAAAATGCGGAAGCGGGTGTTCGGAGGCGGGGGGCGGGGGAGGTGCGGGAAAAATCCAGGGGATCAGGGATACCGTTCTGGGAGGTGACGGGACATGGTACGCGGGACAGGGAACGTCGCGGCCCGCGCCGTAAAGGGGTTTGAGCCACATCGAATCGTTTTTCCATCCCTGCGAATACGAGTCGGGCCCGGAGAGATCGAGCAGGAGACCGATCGCTCCGAACTGACGTTTGCCGCCGTCGTTACCCGAACCCTGGGAGGAGAGCGGATCGGGAGCCGAGTAGGAATCCGAGTCCTCCGCATCCGGAACCAGCGAGGTGTCGAGAAGGATGCCCACGGCATTGTTGATTCCCGCCCCCTGGGCCGTGGAGGAGCCCGTGTAGGAATCACTGCCGCAGAGATCGGCCAGAATACCCACGCTGAAGTCGTGGGTGCCGCCCTGGCAGATCGCGTGGGCCGTGTAGGAGTCGTTGCCCAGCACATCCATCAGCAGACCCGCCGCCAGATGAATGCCCGCGCCCTGGACATATTGCCAGCCTTCGTAGACGTCGTCCCCCCCGCCCTCCAGCAGGAACCCGGCGGAATACCAGTAGGCACCGCCCTGGCCGTACA
The DNA here is from genome assembly GCA_033764445.1 of Verrucomicrobiia bacterium. GTDB lineage: Bacteria > Verrucomicrobiota > Verrucomicrobiia > JAWXBN01 > JAWXBN01 > JANRIZ01. Next base: position 1,513 of record JANRIZ010000059.1, read on the forward strand.
CGCCGGTTTTGTAACGGTCGTTGCCCGAACGGTCGCAGAGGATGCCCATGCCTCCCCCCATCCAGGGACGGAGCCCCATGGAAAACCCCTGGGACATGGAAAATTTGTGCCCCGGTGTCCAGGGGCAATCATCCCGTCCGGGAGCCTCGTACATGTCGTGACCTTCCTCATCATAAAGAAGCCCTGTGCCGGCGGAGGAGGCGTATCCCTGTGCCAGGGAAACGGCGCGGTAGCGGGAGTTCCCACCCTTTTGCCAGAGGATGCCCGTGCCGAACATGCCCGCGCCCTGGGAAAAGGATTTGGCGGAAAATTCCTGGGAATCACCTTCGCAAACAAGGATTCCGGTTCCGAAGAATCCGGCTCCCTGAGAGGCGTTTTTGGCAACGAAGACGTTTTTGCCATGACCCAGATCGGCCAGAAGTCCGAAGCCGAATATCCCGGAGCCCTGGGCAAGACTTTTGATGCCGGCAATTTCAGAAATGTTCAGAATGCCCGATCGGTCCGGACGAGGACGAGGGGTTTTGGCCTGGTATCGGTCATTCCCGTCGAGGTCCAGAACAATTGAGACCGGACGCCCCATCATCCCGTTGGCCCCACCGGCGGAGTGGGAGTAGGTGTCATCCCCCCCGAAATCAATGATCAGGAGGGCCTCCTCATGGTAGGCATTGGGGCCATTCCCGCCGAGGATGATCAGCCCATGGGGTGTCTGGAGGCGGATTGCGAACGGGACATTCGGATTGTGTTTTTGAAGCAGTGGCACAAGGCGTTGCACCTCCCTGAGAATACCCTCGGTTGCTCCGGCAAAACGGGCCCGGTCAAATTGTGCGGAAGCCTTGTGGAGGGGGACGAGTAATTCGTCATCCTGCAGTTCCAGCCTGTCCGCACGGGCCATCAAATTGCGGAGGCGGTCAGTATCGATTCCGGCCCGTTCCATGTCCCTGATTTCGTTTGAATCCCTTTTGAGGTCGAATTCCGAAAAGGACCACGCCGCGAAAAGTTCGTTTTTGTTGCGCGGCATTGAGGCTTCAATTTCCGGAACCGCCACCTGAATGACCGCGTAAAGCGATTCAATGGCCTCGAAGACAGCAGGATTGTTCTTGAGTTCCGGTGGAAAAGAAAGTCGGCTCCGGGAGCCCGGGCGCGACCGTGGGGTGCTCCGGGGAATCACCTGGAGATGGGACCACGCGATCCTGCCCAATTCCGGGAGGGAACGGCACTGCGTCAATAGGCGAAAGGTGTCTTGCCCGGACTGGGAAAGGGACAGTGGGTCATTGAGAAATTGACGGATTTGCGGGAGAACCTCGTTGCTTTCCGAGTGGTCCTTTTTGAAACCCAGATCGGAGCGGAGGAGCTTGAGGGAGCCGAGACTCACGTCGAGTTGCGCCTCGGCGTCGCGGTCAAAAAAGGCGGGGGACTGCGCCTGAGCCAGAGCCATGGGAAGGAGCATCAGCAGCAGAAAAAAGGGATTCCGTGGGGCATCAAACATGGGGGGGAACCTTAAACTCGGGTTCCTTCCAGACCAAGGCAAATCAGGAGGGGGCACAAGACGCCGAATCAGGATTAGGACTCAATCCCTTCAAACCGGTAGCCAATGCCGGAATCGGTGATGATCAGGGTGGGATGGCTCGGATCATTTTCGATTTTCCGTCGCAAATGGGTGATGTGGACCCGGAGATGGGGCATTTGTGATTCACCCTTTGGTCCCCATATTTCCCGCAGGATTTGACGATGAGTCATCACCCTGCCGGCATTTTGGGTCAGAATCCGCAGCAGATGATATTCGGTGGGGGTCAGATCCAGGATGATTCCCGCTTTCCGGACCACCTTTCCGGCGAAATCAATGCTGAGGGGACCCCATTCAAATTTTTCCGGGCTCACAGGTCCGCTGCTTCGGCGCATGACGGCGTGCAGTCTGGCGGCGAGTTCATTGGAACTGAAGGGTTTTGTGAGATAGTCATCGGCACCGGCATTCAGTGCCTCGATTTTGGTTTCCTCCTCCCCCTTGACTGACAATATGATCACAGGAATCTGGCTCCACTCACGAAACCTGCGGAGGACCTCCAAACCGTCCATGCCAGGCAATCCCAAATCCAGCAGCAGTGCATCGGGCTTGAGATGAGCCGCCTCCAAAAGACCCCGTGGTCCGTCCTCGGCCTCCAATACTTCGAAGCCAAATCCGGTCAGAGTCACCTGCAGAAGTTTTCTGATGGCCCGTTCGTCGTCGATAATCAGGATCCGTTTGGCCGGGTTCATGGGAGGGAATCCTTCTCGATAAAAACCTCGACAGGCAGACGGAATGTGAATTCAGCGCCGCAGGAGGGGAGGTTCCGGGAGGTGATGGTTCCATTCATGACCTCGACCAGACCCTTGACAATGGAGAGACCCAGGCCCGTGCCGCCACTGCGTGCGGAGGAGCCCCGGTAGAATTTGTCAAAGATGTGGGGCAGTTCGGCAGGGTTGATCCCCGGCCCGAGATCGGAGACCTGGACGACGATCTGATGACCCTCCAGACCGGCCTTCAGGCTGACCGGTGTCCCCGCGGGAGTATGGTGGGCGGCATTGGAGAGCAAATGGACCAGGACTTCCTGAAGCAGTCCTTCGTCAACCCTGATGATGGGGAGGGGTTTGACATCCACCTTCAGTGTGTGGTTTTCCAGAACAGGGGTGACCCGTTGGATGACGGAATGAATGACATCCCCCAGGTCACACCAGTCGGGTCGGGCATGGAGAGCACCACTTTCGAGGCGTGTCATATTCAGGAGATTTTCGATCAGGAGCATCAGTCGCACCGAGGCTTTGCTGATTTCACTGGCCAGATCCCCTGCAGGGCCGGTGATCTGATTGTCCTGGACAAGACTCTCCGCGGCGGAGGAGATGACCGACAAGGGTGTTTTGATTTCGTGGGAGAGACTGTCGAAGAGGGCTTTTTGAAGTTTTTCGGAACGCTCCGCCACCTCCACGGCCAGTGTCTGCTCCTCGAGATGACTGCGTTCAACCGCCAAGGCGAGTTGAAAGGCAAAGTTCTCCACAAGCTGCCGGTGATGGAATTCCAGGATTGTCCCGGGATTGAGTTCCAGACTCAGGACCCCGGCCACTCCCCGGTCCGTAATCAGTGGGAAATGGGTGGACCGGGAATCCGGCAGGGTCGTGGAATACCGGCCTGCGACCTGCCCCTGCTTGAAGGACCACTGGGCCACGGCCCTTTCCTTGACATCGAGTGCGAGCGTGGAAGCCGGGTGAATGTCGGGCAAAAGTTCCCCGCCGGGACCCGACAGCCAGATGGCCGTCCTTGATGCAAGGACCTTCTGGATACAGTCGATGGCGTTGGCCAGGGTTTGATCCAGTGTGATGGACCAGGCAATCGCCTTGGTAAATCCGAGGAGAGCCGTTGCCTGGGCCTCCTTTTGTCTTTGGATTCTTTCCCGTCGACGGAGGGAATGGGTCAGGTCCCCGACCACCAGGGCGGACCCGAGCATGATGACAAACATCAGAATGTCATCGGGCCGTGAAATGGCGAAGGTGTAGAAAGGCTCCGTGAAGAAAAAATTCCAGATCATGGCACTGGCCACCGCCTGGAGCAGGACGACACTGCGTCTGAATCGCAATGCCCCTGCCACCACCCCCATGAGGTAAAAGATGGCCATGGACTGGTCCGTCATCCACCCCCGGAGGAGGAGGGCAATCCCACTGATGCAGACAATGAGTGCCAGACTGTGCAGGATTTGTTTCCAGGTGGCATCCGAGGGGGGTTCCAGGGGCGGGAGAATCGGGGCGCGGCCTGATTTGTCGGCACAGACGACACACACATCCGTGTCACGACTGAGTTTCAGCAGCCGGTCGGCGAGGGAAAGCTTCAGATAATTTTGGAGCATTCCGGTATTGGGGGAACGCCCGACAATGATCTGGGTGACCTGCTGTTGCTGAGCCAGCCGGATCAATGTGGTGGCCACATCGTGGCCCGCCCCTTCCACGACTTCCCCTCCGAGTTCGCGCACCAAAGTCAGATTGCCCGTCAGCCTTCGTTTTTCGTCCTCGGAAAGTTCACGCCCCGTCTCCACACTGGCCGCCAGCCAGGTGGCCCCCATCGATTCGGCCGCCCGCCGGGTCCAGCGGATGAGGTAACCGCTGAAAGGACTGGCACCGACGGCGACCATCAGGCGTTCCCCCGAGCGCCAGGATTGGTCATGGCGGAGGGATTGGGTCCAATGCCTGCGCTCCCTTCCCGCACGATGGGCCATGATGCGGAGGGTCATTTCCCGCAGGGCACTGAGGTTGCCAATCCGAAAAAAGTTTTCCGCGGCGGTGGAGGCCCGTTCCCCTTGGTAAACCTTTCCTTCCATCAGTCGGGACCGCAGCTGCTCGGGGGTCAGGTCGATGAGGGTGATTTCATCGGCAAGGTCCAGGACCGTATCCGGTACGGACTCACGGACCACGATGCCGGTGATCGATGCCACAACATCGGCCTGGCTTTCGACATGCTGCACGTTGAGTGTGGTCCAGACCTCGATTCCAGAATCGATCAATTCTTTGACATCCTGCCAGCGTTTGGGATGACGGCTGCCGTGGGCATTGCTGTGGGCCAGTTCATCGACCAGGAGAAGGTGGGGTTTTTGCTGCAGGGCGGCATCAATGTCGAATTCTTCCACAATGGTCTGGCCCATGGAGAATTTGCGCCTGGGCAGTGCGTCCAGTCCCTCCATCATCTGGGCCGTTTCCCCGCGACCGTGGGTTTCGACAATTCCGATGAGGACACGGGCCCCCGCTTTCCGGCGGCGGTGCGCCTCCTGAAGCATGGCATACGTTTTGCCCACCCCGGGACACATGCCAAAAAACACACGCAACCGGCCCCGGTTTTCACGGTTGCGATTCCGGTTGAGCGCATCCAGCAGCTGGTCCGGATCAGGGCGGAGGTCTTCGGCCATGTCCCTACTTTAGCGTATCCAGTTCCAGATTCAGCATCAAAACATTGACCCGTTCCTGACCGAATACCCCGACGTCTGGACCCTCGATCCGGGTGTTGATCAATGCCTCGATCCGGGAGGGTTCGAGTCCACGGATCCTGGCGATGCGGAGGACTTGCTGCCGGGCTGCGGCGGGGGTCAGATGCGGGTCGAGTCCGCTCCCGGAGGCCGACCGCATGTCCGGTGGAATATCCGTCGAGCCCGGATTTGACTGCTGCCAGTTTTGGCGGCGTTCCGCCACCCTGTCCTGAAGTGTGGAACTGGCGGGACCCAGTTGACTGGCTCCCGAGGGGACAGTGCCGTAGTCAACGGCCGAGGGGCGGGGTTGAAAATAACCCGGCCGGCTGAATTTTTGGGCCAGGAGACGGGATCCGATCACCATCCCATCCCGGACAATGAGACTTCCCCTGGACGGGCCGGGAAAGAGTCCTTGGCCCAACAGGGTGACAAGAGCGGGATAGAGGAGCCCCGTCAGCAGGGTCATCATCAAAAGCATGCGCAGGGATTCAAGAGAGGTTTTCATGTGATTTGTCCTTTGGCTTAAACGAGATTGACGGCGACAAGGATGACATCAATGAGCTTGATGCCGATGAAAGGGATGAGGATGCCTCCCAGTCCATAGACAACGGCATTGCGTTGGAGAATCTCGGAGGCACCCAGGGGCAGATACTTGATTCCTTTCAGTGCAAGAGGGATCAGGGCGACGATGATCAGGGCATTGAAGATGACGGCACTGAGTATGGCCGATTCGGGTGAATGCAACCGCATCACATTCAGGGTGGCCAGGGGGCCGGCCTGGCCCGGGAGGGCGTAGAGCCCCACAAAGAGGGCGGGAAGAATGGCGAAATATTTGGCCACGTCATTGGCGATGCTGAAGGTGGTCAATGCTCCGCGGGTCATCAGCAGTTGTTTGCCAATCTCGACGATCTCGATGAGCTTGGTGGGGTTGCTGTCGAGGTCGACCATGTTTCCCGCCTCGCGGGCCGCCTGGGTGCCCGTATTCATGGCCACACCCACATCGGCCTGGGCCAGGGCAGGGGCGTCGTTTGTCCCGTCCCCCGTCATGGCCACCAGCCGACCCTGAGCCTGTTCGCTGCGGATCCGGCGCAGTTTGTCCTCGGGGGTGGCCTCGGCGAGGAAGTCATCCACACCCGCTTCCGCGGCGATGGCGGCGGCGGTGGCGGGGTTGTCCCCCGTAATCATGACGGTCCGAATCCCCATGCGCCGCAATTGGGCGAAGCGTTCGCGGATTCCCCCCTTGACGATATCCTTCAGAAAGATGACCCCGAGAGCGGAGGAACCTTCGGCAACAACGAGTGGGGTGCCTCCGGCGCGCGCAATCCGGGTGACGGCTTCACTCACCTCCGCGGGGATGCGACCCCCGTGTGATTCGACAAACTGTGTCACCGCCTGGGCGGCTCCCTTGCGGATGAGGCGAACGCCTCCCGGGCATTGGGGATCGGTGAGATCGACACCGCTCATGCGGGTCAGCGCCGAGAAGGGGACAAACTGTTCGTGGGCCGAGGCCACATCACGTCCACGCAGACCGTGCCTTTCCTTGGCCAGAACCACAATGGAACGACCCTCGGGCGTTTCGTCAGAGAGCGATGCCAGCTGGGCCGCTTGGGCGAGCGTTTCGGTGGAGACCCCCGGGGCGGCGATCAATTCAGTGGCCATGCGGTTGCCCAGAGTGATGGTGCCCGTTTTGTCCAAAAGCAGGACATCCACGTCACCGGCCGCTTCGACGGCTTTGCCACTGAGGGCCAGAACATTGTGACGGGTCAGCCGGTCAATGCCGCTGATGCCGATGGCACTGAGCAACCCCCCGATGGTGGTGGGAATCAGACAGACCAGAAGTGAAACCAACACCGGGATCGTGACCAGACCCCCCGCAGAGCTGCCCCCTGATTTTTCACTGTACAGGATGAAGGCCGGCAAGGTGAGCACGGCCAGAATGAAAAGCAGTGTCAGACTCACCAGCAGGATTCCCAGGGCGATTTCATTGGGTGTCCTCTGCCTCTTGGCCCCTTCCACAAGCGAGATCATCCGGTCGAGAAAGGATTTGCCCAGTTCGGCGGTGACCCGGATCACGATCCGGTCGCTGAGCACCCGGGTTCCGCCGGTGACCGCACTCCGGTCCCCCCCACTTTCACGGATCACAGGGGCTGACTCCCCGGTGATGGCCGATTCATCCACCGTGGCAATTCCCTCGGTGACCTCCCCATCGGAGGGGATGATGTCACCGGCTTCGCAGACCACAATGTCCCCCACCCTGAGATCGGCGGCGGAAACCTTCTTTTCACCCCCATCCCGGATGAGCCGGGCGCTGGTTTTGGTGCGGGTACGGCGGAGAAAATCCGCCTGGGCTTTTCCCCGGCTTTCGGCCAGAGCCTCGGCGAAGTTTGCGAAGAGGACCGTGAACCACAGCCACAGGGTGATTTGAATATTAAACCCGGTGAAGTCGCGCAGGGTTGCGAGGGTGGTCAGGATCGAGCCAATATAGACGACGAACATGACAGGGTTCTGCCACTGAACGCGCGGGTCCAGTTTGAGGAAGGATTCCTTGAGCGCCATTTTGACCAGGCCCGGATCGAATGATTTTGTTTTCATGATGTGTTTTATCCAAAAAGGTCAGAAGGTTCTGCCGGACTGCCAGAGGAGATGATCCATGATGGGACCCAGACTGAGGGCAGGCATGTAGGTGAGCCCTCCGACAATGAGGATGACAGCGATCAGCAGTCCCACAAACAGCGGGCCGGTGGTGGGGAAGGTGCCCGGTCCGGCGACGGAGGTTTTTTTCGCCCCCATGGCCCCGGCGATCGCCAGGGCCGGGATGATGACGCCGAAGCGTCCGAGCAGCATGCAGATGGCCAGGATCGTGTTGTAAAAGGGGTTGTCCGCCCCCAGTCCCCCAAAGGCACTTCCGTTGTTGCCGCTGGCCGAGGCGAATGCATAGAGAATTTCACTCAATCCGTGCGGGCCCGCATTGGTGAGGGTGGCTGTCCCGGCGGGGAGCAGCACGGCCAGGGCCGACCCACCCAGGACGCAGACATTGGGAATCAAAATGGCCGCAACAGCCCAGATGATTTCCCGGGCTCCTATTTTTTTGCCGAGATATTCCGGGGTGCGACCGACCATCAGACCCGCCAGAAAAACGGTCAGGAGGACAAACATGATCATTCCGTAGAGCCCCGCACCCACTCCTCCGAAGATGATTTCCCCGAGTTTCAGATTAAAGAGGCAGACCAGACCTGCGAGGGGGGAGAAACTGTCATGCATGGCATTGACGGACCCATTGGATGCCGCTGTGGTGGCCACTCCCCACAGGACACTGTTGGCCACACCGAACCGGACCTCCTTGCCTTCCATCATCACCTCCCCCGGGAGGGCGGGATGAAATTCGGACCACAGGGCCACGACCAACCCGATCAGAAGGAGCCCCATCATCGCCCACCACAGACTCCAGCCCTGGCGGCGGTTTTCCACCAAATGTCCGTACATGATGACAAAGGCGGAAGGGATCAGAAGGATGGAAAGCACCTGAAAAAAATTGCTCAAGGGGGTGGGATTTTCGAATGGGTGGGCGCTGTTGACACCAAAAAATCCCCCCCCATTGGTTCCCAGCTGTTTGATGGCGATTTGGGAGGCGGCCGGTCCCTGGGGGATCATCTGGGCGGCCCCCTCAAGTGTTTTGGCTTCAACATATCCACCAAACCCCTGAACGACTCCCTGGCTCACAAGGAAGACGGCAAAGACCAGGCAGAGCGGTAAAAGAATATAGACGACCGACCGGGTCATGTCCGCCCAGAAATTCCCCACCGTTTTGATCTCACGTCCCGCCAACCCCCGTGCCAAAGCCACCGCCACCGCCATGCCGGTGCCGGCACTGACAAAATTCTGCACACCCAGACCGACCATTTGACTCAGATAGCTCAGCTGGGCTTCACCGGAGTACGCCTGCCAGTTGGTATTGGTCACGAAACTGACGGCTGTATTGAAAGCCAGCCAGACACCAAGCCCTTTGATTCCCTGCGGATTGAGCAGAGGGATGCCCTGTGCCAGGAGAATGACAAAAAGGAGGAGGAACCCCAGAAAATTGAACCACAGGAGGGCCGCCAGGTATTCCTTCCATCCCATCCCCCGTTCCGCATCCACTCCGGCACCGCAATAACAGGCGCGTTCCAGCCAACCCAGACATTTGAAAGCCGCTCCGGTTGGCTTTTGATAAATTCCGGCCATCCATTTTCCCAGAATCGGGGTGAGGGCTGTCAGGACCAGCAGAAAGATTCCGATTTCCAAATAATCTCTTGTGTGCATGAGGAGAGATTATCATTCGAGAGGCATGAAGCCTAATTAAGGGGAGGCCCCAAACCATTAAGATTTGATTAAGCTCTCCGGGTTGTCTGGCAGTTGTCACAGAGCTTGATTTTTTTACGCTTGAGTTTCGGCCTGTTCTTTTCAAGCTTTCACCGCGTGTCTCTCATCGACAATAATGCCATTCTGATCAAGTCCTCCCACATTGAGGAGAGGCAGCTGAGGCATGACCGCATTTTGCTCAAACAGACCCATCGGCTGCAGTATGCGGCGCTGACCCGGTTTCAAATGGCCCTGCTGGACCGGTTTGACGGCAGAAAGACGGTGGCGGAGGTGTTGGCGGGGCTGTTCCAGTCCGGAGAGATCAAGTCGCCGCGTGTGTTTTATGATCTGGTGGTCAGTGCCCGGGAGAAGGGTTTTTTGGAGGTCACACAGACGGAGTTTTCGAGGGTTGAACACCCCAAGGCCGTCTCCATGGGGCTGGTGAGTTTTCTGGTGATCGGTCTGGTGTATGTGCTGGGCGCGTATGCCTTTGCCCACTCCGCCCTGGATCCCGGGGCGCACGTGGGGTTTTGGGTGTTTGTGCTGGTGGGGGCGACGGTGGCGACCAGCCTGGGGTCGGTGATGGCCGCGATGACCCTGGGTTTGTGGGGACGCAGCGCGTACAAACCCTCGATCGACTATTCCCGGGGCATTCCCCGGCTGGCCTTTGACACGCATGATTCCTTCATGGGCGGTCGGGCCTGCGACACCGCCGTGGCATTGGCCGGGCTGGCCGGGCCGATGATGCTGGCATTTCTGACCTATTTTTTCCATGCCGCCGTGGAGTTGCGGATCGCCACCGGGGAGGGGATTGTCAATCCGCTCGCGTATGCCTCGGCCCTGATCATGGGGGCGTGGCTGGCATTGATCATCGAGTCGGCCCCGTTTGGGAACACGTGGGGGCTGGCCCTGGTGCGCGGCATTTTCCGGAGCCGGGTGGATCTGCCCCGGCAGAGTCCCTTTGCGATGGGCAAAAACCTGATCCAGCGACTGATCCGTTCGGGGGAGGATTTTCAGGAGGAACGCTATTTCATTGCGTATTCAACGGCCCTGATCCTGTGGCTGGGGTTTGTCTTCCAGCTGGGGGCGGTGTTTGTCGCCTCGCAATTCTATGTGGTCACCTCGACATTCCTGTTGGAAAAGACCCTGGGCCTGCGGTTTTATTTTGTGCTGGTGATCATGGGGTTGGGCCTGCTGCTGCTGGTGGTGCCGGTCGTGTTCCTGTTGTGGATATTTGCCTACGGTTTTGTGCGGGAGATTTTGGAAAAGGCCGCCATCCACGAGCGCAAATGGAAAAAGCAGCGGCACACCCATGGGGAACCCGATACCGCGCAGAAGGTCCAGTTCATTTCGCAAAACGTCCTTTTTGCCGGGCTGGATTCCGAGCGGGTCCGTCGCGTGGCCGAGGTGTGCCGGTTTGCGCGGGTCGGTCGCGGCAAGCAGATTGTCCGCCAGGGGGAGCCGGGGGATTCCTTTTTCATGGTGTGGAACGGGCGGGTGGAGGTCTTTGGAAACGGGTTTGCCGGGCAGGCAACCGCCGTGGCCCATCTCGGGGGAGGGGACAGCTTTGGGGAAAGAGCCCTTTTGGACAATGCCCCCCGTGTGGCGACCATTCGGGCGGAAACAGACTGTGAGTTGCTGGTGCTCAGCCGCGGGGATTTCCAGAGCCGCGTGGTGGATGCGTCCTCCGGGGCGGATGAAATCCGCCAGAGAGTCGAGATGGCGGGCTTTTTGCGGCGTGTGGACCTTTTTGCGGACTGGCATCCGCAGGCGATCCTGACCCTGTTGCGGAAGGTGACACTGGAGACCTTCCCCGCCGGGCAGACCCTGATCCGGCAGGGGGAGGAGAACCGGCATTTTTATCTTGTTTTCAGCGGGTCGGTGAAAATCTTCAAGGATGGCGTCGAGGTGGCCGTGCTGTCCTCGGGGCAGTTTTGCGGTGAGATCAGCCTCATGCAGGGGATTCCGGCCACCGCCGATGTGGTGACCCGTGAGGAGACCCGCTGTTTTGTGTTTTCAAAGGAACAGTTCCTGGAAATTGTCACCAAGGATTTTCTGACCGGCTATGTGCTGGATCGGAAGGCCGAGCAACGGACGGGAGGGAGCCGGTGAAAAAAACGTTCCATTGGATGAGCCTGATTCCCGTGGTGGTCCTCATGGCCATGGTGACGATGAATTTTCTCTCCATCCGCAATGCGTTCCGGGGCGGCTGGGATCAGATCAGCCAGATGATCAACCAGCGCGACATGCGTCTGGCGGCCATCGCCCTCGATGAGTACCATGCCCGGAACCACCGCTGGCCCGGGAACATCCCCGACTATCTCCAGAAAACACTCCCCATCCAGAATCGGCTCATCGGTTCCTACAACATGTCCGAGGATGTCTGGGGTACGCCGTATCAGTACGCGTTTTCCAATGGCGAAATCGCCATCAAATCGGCCGGACCGGATCATCGGTTCGGTTCCGGGGACGACGCGGCCTTTACGTTGCCGATGACCCGCAAGGAGGCGATACAGCCCTAGACGCCCATGAACCCGTTTTTTTCAACCTCCCCGGCCCGATGCGCCCGCCCCCTGCTTGTCATGGGGTTGGTTTTCCTCGCATTTTGCGGTTTGAGCGTGCAGGCCCAATTCAAGGCGCTGGCCGCCGATGGTGACATTTTTATCGTCAGTGACGGAGGGGCCAAAAAACAGCTCCGTCCGGGCATGGCCGTCCCCAACGGGTCCGTCATCCAATCCGGCGGCGGGGGACAGGCGATTTTGCAATATGGCAGCTCCTTCAATCTCACCGAGGTCCGTTCCAATGCGAAGGTCCGGGTCAGCGGAGACCGGGTGACCCCCGCCCAGTAGGCGGGTGTCGGCAGGATTGACTTCGCCGTGGGTTTGTCCCCAAGGAGTTCATGGAAAAACGATTCAAATCGCATAAAAAATGGATTCTGCTGTGTGCCGTCTGGTTTTTGGCCATGCACACGGTCCGACCCGCAGAGATACGGGTTTCCGCCGCCGCCAGTCTGAAAAATGCGCTCAACGAGGTGGCCGAGGTCTACCAAGGCCGGTCCGGCCACCGGCTGATCCTCAATTTTGATTCTTCAGGGACACTGGCCCGGCAGATTCAGGAGGGAGCCCCCGTGGATGTTTTTGTATCCGCCGACGCGGCGAAGATGGATTTTTTGTCGGAAAAAAATCTGATTCTCAGGTCCACACGCCGGGATATTCTCGGGAACCAGCTGGCCATCGTTGTGGCCGGCGATTGTGCGGCGGTCATACAAACCCCCGCCGATCTGGCGGCCTCCGGGATACGGAAAGTCGCCGTGGGTCAGCCGCAAGCCGTTCCGGCCGGCATTTATGCCCGCGCGTATCTGGAGGGATTGGGACTGTGGGACCGTGTTTCCAAAAAAATACTCCCCTGTGAAAATGTCCGGTCCGTCCTGGCCGCCGTCGAGGCGGGGCATGCGGATGCAGGCATCGTGTATGTGACAGATGCGCTGATTTCCAAAAAAGTCAGGACCGCCGTGGTTGTCGGCGTGGAACAGGGACCCAGGATTGTCTATCCGGCCGCGGTCACGAAGGCCAGCGGTTGCCGGCGGGAGGCGGAGGATTTTGTCGGTTTTTTGCAGGGCGCCGACGCCCGGAGGATTTTCAGGAAATTTGGCTTTGCTGTTTTGAGTGACTGATGTTTTTTTGACCGCACACCCATGCAGGAGGAACTGGCCAGAGTCATTTTGTTCACGATCACCATGTCGGTGATTGCGGTCGTCTGCATCCTTCCCCTGGGAATCCCGCTGGCCTGGATTTTGGCCCGGGGGAACTGGAGGGGCAAGGCGCTGGTGGAAACGCTCGTGAGCCTGCCGCTGGTCCTCCCGCCGGTGGCCGTCGGTCTGATCCTTCTCAAGCTTCTGGGGCGTCGGGGTCCCCTGGGCCGTTTTTTTGAGAGCCTGGGCATCGAGGTGGCATTCACCTGGAAGGCCGTGGTGGTGGCCAGTGCGGTCATGGCCTTTCCCCTGCTGGTCAGAACCGCCCGGACGTCCTTTGAAAACGTGGACCTGCGTCTGGAGTCCCTGGCCCGCACCCTGGGGAAGGGACCGTGGGGGGTGTTTTGGTCGGTCTCATTGCCCCTGGCATCCCGGGGGATACTGGCCGCCACCCTGCTGGCCTTTGCGCGGGCCCTGGGTGAGTTTGGCGCGACCATGATGGTGGCCGGAAACATCCAGGGGGAAACCTCGACTCTCTCGCTGAGCATCTACCATTTGATCCAGCTGGGCGAGGACTCGCAGGCGTGGACGCTGTGCGGAATCTCCATTGGCATCGCCTTTCTGGCGGTCCTGGCCAGTGAACTTCTCAATCAAAAGGCCCGGGCCCGTGAAACTTGAATTCCAAAAGATATGCCTGCCGCTCCGGGATTTTTCACTCCAACTGGATTCCGTTTTGGAGGGTCCGTCCATTGCCCTGTGTGGTCCCTCCGGGGCCGGGAAAACCTCCCTGCTCGAACTGATTGCCGGATTGCGCCAGCCCGGCGGGGGGACCCTGATTTTCAACGGCACCGTATTCAGCCGCGAAAAAAAGGTGTTGATCCCGCCCGAACACCGGAGGTTTGGCTATTGCCCGCAGGAAAACCTCCTGTTTCCCCATCTGAACGTCCGTCAGAACATCCTTTTCGGGGTGCGGGGTCCTGAACCGGCGGGTTTGGGGGAGCTCTGTCAGGGTCTGGAGATCGGGCCTCTGATGGCCCGTTATCCCGCCACCCTTTCGGGAGGGGAAAAACAGCGGGTGTCCCTGGCGCGGGCTCTGGTGAGAGGTCCGCAATTGCTGCTGCTCGATGAGCCCTTTGCCTCGCTGGATGACGCGACCAAGGCAAATTCCGTCCGATTGCTCAAACGGACCGTGGAGCGTCTGAGCCTGCCCTTCATCTGTGTGACCCACAGTGAACCGCTTGCGCTCGAATTGTGCGTGACCCGGGTCGATTTGAACCGGGGTCGGATGCTTTCCTGAAGCAGTCCCCGCCGCGCCCTCGTGTCGAGGGAAGAATTCCTTTTGACACACCCGCCCCGGTCTGGCACATTTTCGGGCTCCCGTTTTTTCCGGATGGGTTGGTAGCTCAGCTGGTAGAGCAGTGCCCTTTTAAGGCATTGGTCCTGGGTTCGAGTCCCAGCCAACCCACCACCTTTTAACAGACCACCGGATGTTCCGATTCCTACTCCCGTTTCTGGCCTACCGCCTCGTCCAGGGGCTTGCTGGGACGTTGCGGGTCCGGATTTCCGATCCGCACCGGGTGGGGGATCGCCCCCCGGCCCCGCCGGTGATCATCGCCTTCTGGCACAACCGCATTCTGATCACGCCCTGGTTTTACACGACCTATTTTTCCGGACGCCGCTGCACGGCCATGGTCAGTGCCAGCAAGGATGGCGAGATTCTGGCACGCATTCTCTCCTACTACCGCACCCCGTGCGCCCGCGGATCCAGTTCCCGCAAGGGAGTCCGTGCGTTTTTGGAACTGCTCAAGGCCGTGGAGGCGGGCCGCGATCCGTCCATCACCCCGGACGGTCCGCGCGGTCCGATGTATGAGGTGAATCCCGGGGTGGTCAAACTCGCCCAAAAAACGGGCATTGAAATCGTGCCCCTGTCCTTTGAGTCCGCCCGGTGTTGGAGACTCCGGAGTTGGGACCACTTTATCATTCCAAAACCCTTTTCAAGGGTGGAATTCCGGGTGGGGGCCCCTTTTCGGATTCCGGCGGAAATGGACGAGGAGAGTGCCTGTAAGTTGTTCCGGGAAAAGCTGATGGAAATCACGGTGGATTGAGGGAGGGACGGGGCGTTGAATGAAAATTGGCGGAGAGTCGTCAAAAGTGCTACAGTCAGCATTGGAATCATAAATACCATTATTCGAAGGAATCATCAGCATATGAAAAAATTCACCCTGTATGTGGCGTTGGTGGCTTGTCTGAGCAGTCTTGCGGTGTTTGCCGGGGACCCAGGCCAGAAGGAAAAGTGGAAAAACTCTCTCTACGACGGCGCGCGCGGTCTCAAGGAAAAGGCGGCATGCCTGGAGCAGGAGGCGCAGAATGCGTCTCCTGAGAACGCGCAAAAGTTGCGCGAAATGGCGGCCAACCTCCGGACCCTGGCTGAAAAGAAACGCAATGTGGCTGTCGCCATTGAAAAGGGAAACCAAGCGGCCATCGCCCAGGCGGATTGTGAGATGAAGGAATTCCACCAGAAAGTCGAGAAATCCAAGGGGGAGATTTACAAGATCATCAGTGAAAAGAATGGCAAGGAATGTCCGCCGACGGAGAAGTCCATGGCGGACCGTGAAAAATACAAGGCGGCCAAGGAGACGGCTCCGATTGCCGCCCAGGCCGCCGCTCCCACGCCGTCTGAACCGGCACCTGTTGAAAAGACGGGGGACTCATGGGATGGATTCCGCGATGAGGTTTCGAGTGCCAAGAAATAGCCGAAATTGACTTTCCATCAAAAAAGCCCCGCATGAGCGCAGGGTGTTCCGAGAGTCGGTTTCCTTACGCACAACATTCAACGTCTCCCTGGTGGTGCGGGACCTCCGGGCACGCCTCTGGGGTATTGAGTTCCCGGTTGCCGGTTCCCGGTGGGGAAACAGGAAGTTTCTAGCAAAGGACGCGAAGGGCACGAAGGATGAATTTACTGATCAGACGGTGGTATAGAATACACTTCGCTGAAGCAGATTTGGGTGAGGGCGAGGAGAGAAAGAGGGAGTGTATCCTCTGCGATACTCGACCGATTGAACGACAAAGCCATCAGCCAAATCTGCTTCAGCCCTCCGGGTGGCGGTCCTTTTTGAAGGCTGGCGGCGTTGCTCATGCCGTCAGAGACCACAGTGGGTATCCTCCGGCATTCGCTCCTTGCCAGACTCAAAAATCCCTCGCCACGAAGTGTGTCCTATACCACCGTCTGGTCAGTATAGTCAAGAAAGTCACCAAGCGACATCCGGGAACCGGCAACCGAGAACCCATTCGGCCCAACGCTCAGAGTTTTGCCGTTTCCAGGTTCAGCCAGGCCAGTTCCTTCGGCGAGAGTTTGATTCTCAGGGCGTCCAGGGAAGTCCGGACTTCCTCGGGTGTGCGGGGTCCGATCAACGCATAGATGTTCATGGGCTGACAGAGCACGTAGGCCAGCGCAATTTGCAGCGTGGTGCATTTTTTGGACTTGGCCAGTTCCTGTGCGCGTTCCAGCCGCTTGAAATTGCCGGGGTTGAACCATACACGGGCCACCTCCCGGGTCCAGTCATCCCGGTCCGGTTTTGTTTTCCGGTCAAAGGCCCCCGTGAAAAATCCGCTCGCCTGACTCGACCAGGCCAGCAGGGGAGTCTGGGTTTTTTTGAACCAGGCCGTCGACTCGGCATCGGAATTCGAGAGGCATTCGCCCCACATCGGGCAGTTCCAATGGGCGAGGGAATAGTTGTTGCTGAGAATCTGGAAGGCCTGGCGCCCCTTGCGCCGGGCGTACTCATTGGCCTCCTCAAAACGTTTGATCGTCCAGTTGGACCCACCGAAAACCTTGATGCGTCCGGCCCGGGCCAGTTCGTCGAGCACGTCCACGAATTCTCCCACCGGGATGTGGGGATTGTCCCGGTGCATGCAGTAGAGGTCCACATGGTCGGTCTGCAGCCGTTCCAGACTCTCGTAGAGCTGGTTGCGGAGGCTGACCGGATCACAACCCGGACTGATGAAGGGTTTGCCGTCAAAGGCCAGGTGGGCCCCCTTGCCCAGAATGACAAAATCCTTCCGGACCCCGCGCAGTTGCAGCCATTTGCCCAGGGCCTTTTCGCAGTTGGGTCCGTAAACCCAGGCACTGTCGGCGGCATTGCCCCCGCGTTCGAAGTATTCGTCCAGCACAGAGCAGGTGTAGGCCATGTCGTCATGGCGCAGGCACATCGAGCCCATGATCGCCCGCGCGACGGGTTTTTCCAGACCCGCGATTGTGCCCATGGGCATGGCAAGAGCCTTGGTCATCCTGGAACGGAATTTCAGCGGCCGCCCCGCCAGTGTTCCGGCACTCAAACCCGCGTCGGTTTCACAGGCGAAGGTGATGCCCAGGGATTTGCGCCATTGATCGACGGTTTTCTGCTGACCCAGACTGTCCGCCCAGGTCAGTCCGGGCGGACGGGGTTCGGTCCGTCCTTCCGCGACGCATTCGGCGAGCATATCCGCCTCGTGGGCATAGAGGTTTTTGGGACTGTTGACATGGATGTCCTTCGGTTCCTTGCCGTCGAGACAGAGCGTGAATTTCCCCTCGGTAAACCAGGGGTTGGTCACCAGAATATGGCCCTTGTCCCCGTAAATGCGCAGGTGGTTGTGCAGGTTGACCCGCAGGCCTGTGGTCACTGTGGCGACAATGTCCCCCGGGAATTTCATCACCGCCGCGGCCCATTCATCCACCCCGGACCTGCCGACGTGTCCCGCCCCGCTCAGCGAGAGGGGGTCTGCAAAATCGCGGCCCAGACCCGCCCCGGCAAAGAGACGGCTGGCGGCAATGCAATAACAGCCCACATCCATGATCCCGCCCCAGCTCATTTCGTTGGAAAGACGGTTGGTCTGTGAATCGGGCCCCACGTTGAAACTGAACTGGGCCTCGATGATCCGAAGGTCCCCGAGCGTGCCGGATTTGATGAGACGGACCATTTCCGCCGTGCCGGGATGGTAGCGCCACATGAAGGCCTCCGACAGGTAGACGCCGTTGATCCGTGCGGCCTCCTGCATGACCAGCACCTCCGCGTGGTTGGAGGCCATCGGTTTTTCGCACAGGATGTGTTTGCCCGCCTCGGCCGCCGCCACCACCCATTTTGCGTGGACGTTGTTGGGCAGGGCCACATACACCGCATCCACCTGGGGGTCGGCCAGCAGCTCCTCGTACGATCCGTAGGCTTTGATGCCCGGATATTTTTTGGCCCATTCAACGGCGGACTTTTTGGAACGGCTGCCGATGGCATGCAGTTGGCCCTTCTCGGAGTTCGGAAGCGTGTAGGCAATGGCATTGCTGATGCTGCCAGTGCCCAGGATTCCCCAGCGGATTTTTTTGGACATAGGATTGAATGTGAGGGTGTGGAAGGCTGAAGTGGATGGAGGTTTCCATCGTTGTTTTGTCGGAAATCCTACGTGTCCCCGCCCCCGAGTCACGTGGATTGAATTGTCCGCTTTCTGGAATAAATTGTCTTTTTTCACGATTCATGGTCCTATTCAAAAAAAATATGGATTTGAGTCAATTAATGAAGGTGCCCTTGGAGGCCCGGCTGGTGGTCCTCAACACCAAGTTTTCCCGGTCCAACCTTGTCGGGACCCTTCACGCCCATCCCTTTCATGAGGTGGGCATTGTATTGAATGGCCGGTGTGATTGGAGGCTCCCCGGGAACCGCCGGATCACGGTGGAGGCCGGGGAGGGGGTGCTCATGCCGCCCGGACAGAGACATACCGAAAGAAACCGCGATCTGCATCCGTTACGGCTTGCCTGGATCGGCTTTTGTCCTGCGACAGGAGGGGATATTCCCTTTTTGGGACGGGAATATGCCAACCGGTGTCTCCACTTTGGGAGGAATTTTGCGGATATCCGCCGCCTTTTTGAAAGGATCGAGGAGGAGTCAGTGCATCGGGGGCGTGAGGGGGCGAGGGAACGCATTTCCCTGGCACTGACGGAATTGGTGATCTTGATCCGGCGCGCGGCGCAGGGCGACAGTGCCGAATCGTCAGTGCTGGCCGCGGGTCCGGAACCACGCCACAGCAAGTCATTGGCCGCCGCCGCCGAATATCTCGAAGGCAACTGCGAAAACACGCTCAAAATCAACCAGCTGGCCCGGTATCATTCCCTCAGCCACAACCATTTCATCGTCCTCTTCAGCGAAAAATTCGGCATGACCCCCATGGAATACCTGCAGGAGTGCCGTTTGAAAAAGGCGCGTCAGTACCTCTCCGAGCCCGGAAGACAGATCAAGGAGATTGCCGCCCTGTGCGGGTTCAAGGACCCCGCCCGGTTCAACCGATGGTTCAAGGAGCGGACCGGGCAGACGCCCCTCCGTTGTGCCCGGTCGCTCAGGCAAATCCAAACCCACGCCGGGGGGGTCGGGATGTCGCAGAGAACCGCAGATTTTTAAGTTTCTGAAAAACTGAAATGCAGAAATATCTGAAACCCGGCAATCAGAAACCCAATCGGCATTTGGCAATTTCAAATCGGCAATTCAAATGAGCCAGGGAAAAGGCGGATTTTGATAAAAACACCCCCTCCGAGAATCTGTGTTCATCTGAGCCAATCTGCGGATGGACTCCGGGGCAGGACCGTGTTAGGGTTTCCCCATGAAACCGGGATTTTCCAGTTTGCTGAGGTTGGGTGTTTTGGCACTCGCGCTTGTTTTCCTGTTGCCGGGTGTCAGCGCCCAGGATTTTCAGGGGTCGCGCAAATCTCCCGAGCAGTACATCCGGGAATACGAGCGGAACGTCAAAAACATGCTCAACCGCGCCGAGATTCTCGAGGATGAGGCCCGGGACGCTGACCCCGCGCGGGCGGTCAAGCTTCGCCTGGAAGTCGATTTTCTTCGAAAACTCAGCGAAAAACAAAGATTGCTGGCCAAGGCCATCCGCGGCGGAAACGATGCGGAAATCAACCGGGCCAACAAGGAGATGGTCGAGTTCGTTGAATCCAACAAGGACAATTTTGAGGGCCGTTACAAGGTCCGTGGTCCGGGGGAATCCTCCCCTGCCGGTCCGCCCTCTCCCCCCCCGGCGGCCGGGGCGGATCCGAAACCGCCAGCGTCCAAGATTGAGTCCCAGGGGGATGGTTGGGACGGTTTCCGCGAGGAAATCTCGAAGGTCAAAACGCAGTAGCCGCGGATCAAACAGGAAGGGGGACTTCCCCGCAGATTTTTATCCGTGGACTTGTCCCGGATTGTTCGGGGAATCACGGATCACACGGATTTTTTCGAGGAATCGGTAACCGCGGGAGGCTCCCGGCAAGACACAAAGGGAGGGAGAATGTCTCATTAAGAATGACTCATGACTTTTGGGAGATATCTTGCACGTCCAACTCCGACTCACGTCGCGAGCAGGTGCTCAACGGGAACAAAGGCGACGAGGCCGTTCGCCCCACAGAAAATCTCGCCCAACGCCCAACCGGCAACACTCTAACGATACTTGGAAATATTCAGGACCCGGGCCTTGCGCAAATTGTTGTGGCCGCCCGGCAGATCGACCTCCTCGCCGGACTTTTTGCCCAGCAGGGCCTGGCCGACGGGGGTCTGATAGGAAATGACATTTTTTTCGGGTTCCCCGTCCCAGGCTCCGACGAGGGTGTAGGTGATTTTTTCGTTGTTGGTCAGGTCCTCGATTTCGATGACCGTTCCGACGTTGACCTGTGAGATGTCCGCATCCTCGTAGGAGAGACCCTGGGCGCGGTCGAGCATGTGTTCGAGTTCGGCACGCTGGCGGCTCAGGAGGCGTTGCATTTCCTTGGCGGCCTTGAACTCATGGTTTTCACGGAGATCCCCGTAACTTTTGGCGATTTCAATCTCCTTCACATTGGCGGGGATTTTGACGTTGATGACCTCGTCGAGTTCCGCCTTTTTCTTTTCCAGACTGGCCCAGGAGACATAGAGGACCGCCGAACGGCCCGGGGTTTCGCGGTTGTTGGCGTTGCTGACCATTTCCTCCAGTTCGGGGAAGGATTTGACAAAACGCGCCAGCAGCGAACGCCGGTTCAAGTCCTCAAAGGCCGGGGTGGACTGGAGGTTGCGCACCACGTCCCGCACCTCGTCGAGGTCGGAGGTGGCGATCAGTTCCCCGATGAGAGTCTTGTTGTCCACGAGCAGGTCATGGAGTTTGCCCCCGACCCGTCCGTCCTTTTCAAACTGGTCCCGTTCCAACGCGGCGATCATCGAGGAGAGCAGTTTGGCATTGAGAAGCTCCTCGAAGGTTTCCGGACGCTCCTTGCCCAGCCACAACAGCAGGGGGGAACTGATGGAGTGGTCACGGACGAGTTTCTGGAGCTGGCGGGCCAGGGAATCCCGGTGGCCTTCGGACATGAGGAAACCGATGGATTCCGAGAGCAGCGCCCCCTCGAAGGTGTTCAGCCGGGAAATGAGGGAATTGTGCCAGTCGGCGGGGCTGGCGGCTTTGATGGCCTGCAGGACCCTCAGCAGGCGGCTGGTCGGCAGGTCCTTGAGCACCTTGCCCAGATTTTCACTGCGGGTGACGAGTGTGTCGATGGAATGAACCTCCGCCCCCTCCAGTTTCAGTGCCATTTTCAGGTCATCGCGGATCATCGCCAGTTCGAGGCATTGGACCATGTTCGAGGCCGCGTTTTTGGTGATGGTCTCATTGATCCCCCTGAAGACCGGTTCAAATTTTTCGGCCTCCCCGGAAAAAAGATCGATCTCTTTGAGGAGCGCCTGGGCACAGGTCAGTTGGGGTTTGATGCCCACCGCATCGATGAATTTCTCCAGCAGCTCGGACTTGGTGTCCACCGGGGAATCGTGGAGGACGTACGGATCCGTCTTGCCCAGGGGCAATGAGAGGAGCGGATTCTTTTTCAGGCCGGCCTTGACCTTGCTCCAGACCTTTTTCCATTCCTCGGCCTTGTAACAGGCCGGCACCAGGAGCATTTCGATCTGGGCGGCGGTCGCCTGTTTCTGGGGGAAACTGTTGAGCACCATCGTCAGGTACGCGGCGGCATCCTCGGCCATGAGTTTTTTGACGCCCTCGGCATCCGTCGAATGGCGCACCAGGGCGTGGGAATCGGGCAGATGGGTGAGTTTTTCGGCTGCATACTCAAATTTCATCGCGTGGCCGGACTTGGACTTGAAATCGATGTAAACCTGGTTGGTGATGAAATCGTAGCGGTTGACCTGGCCAAACCCCCAGCTTTTATCCGTCACATACGCTCCGGGCTGGATCGCCTTCAGTTTCTCAAAGGCCTGTTTGGTGAGTTTTCCCGCATCGACAAGTTTCTGCAGTTCCTGGGTCATAGAACCGTGAAGAGTGCCGGACCACGGCGGTCAAGGCAAGGGGTTTTGTCCCAAATCCACCCCCACGTCATTTATTTTGGATCCGTCCCCCTGAAGGTCGGTCCGGGAAAAAGCAATTTAAGGAATGGCTTTTGGAGGGAAATCCGTATAAGTCGATGCCGTCCATGAATGGCATTGAACCCACCCAGGCCCGCCACACCGTGTTGGGTTTTACACTCGTGCTGACAGCCATTGCCTACCTGGACCGCATCTGCATTTCGACCACCGC
>JANRIZ010000062.1:0-8147 GCA_033764445.1 Verrucomicrobiia bacterium
TACCCACGTACTCCCCTGATTTTGTTCCGGACTTCCTCCCACGAAATCACTCTTTCAGGGTTTTCCCGGTAGAGAGCCTGTCGTCTTTTGACCTCTTCAATAATATGCGGTGGCACTGGAATCTCCACCTCGGAAAGTGCAATCTGATCCCAAAGCTCACCAACCAACCGGAGCCTTTCCTCCATGGTCATCTGTTTGAATTCATCCAGTATGCGAACCATACGAATAAGCTAACCCAACCTTCTGCCTGAAGCAAATCAGGATTTTTAGAAGCAAAACACCAAAAAAAATCTGCAGATAATCTGTGTTTATCTGCGGGTGAAACTCCCCGGCTCCGACTACATCTGGCGGCGTCGGCGGACCTGGATCTGCGCGGTCATGCGCATGATGGTCGCCTGAAGGGCCTTCTCGGAATCGCCACCGACGTCCTTGGCCTTGAGGGCCTCCTGCGCGCGGCGGATCGCCTCCTCGGCCTTGCCAATGTCAATGTCGGATTCCTTGACGGCCATGTCGGTCATCACCGCCACACGGATGCCCGTGATTTGTGCCGCACCGGTTCCCACCGCGAGGTATTCGTGGGTGGAGCCGTTGATGACATGCAGTTCGCCGGGCTCAACCAGGGTCATCAGGGGAACGTGACCGGGCAGAATCTGGACCTCGCCCTCGGCAGTGGGCATGACCACGGAATCCACTTCCTGGGAATAGGTCTTGGCCTCGGGGGTGATGATTTCCAGAAGGAGTTTGGACATGGGTTTACCAGGTTATGCAGATGGGACTAGGCGCGGATTTCCTCGATGCCGCCCTTCATGTAGAAGTTCGACTCGGGGATTTCATCGTGTTTGCCGTCGAGGATTTCCCGGAAGCCGCGGACGGTGTCGGCCACCTTGACGTATTTGCCGGGGGCGCCGGTGAACACCTCGGCGACGTGGAAGGGCTGGGAAAGGAAACGCTGGATTTTGCGCGCGCGGAACACCGTCAGCTTGTCCTCGGGACTGAGTTCGTCCATGCCCAGAATCGCGATGATGTCCTGCAGATCCTTGTAGCGTTGCAGCACTTTCTGCACACCACGCGCCACGGCATAATGCTCCTCGCCGACCACGTCGGGTGCCAGCGCCTTGGAGGTGGAGGCCAGCGGATCGACGGCGGGATAGATGCCCAGCTCGGCGATGGAACGCTCCAACACGATGGTTGAATCCAAATGCGCAAAGGTGTTGGCGGGTGCGGGATCGGTCAAGTCGTCGGCGGGCACGTACACGGCCTGCACCGAGGTGATGGACCCCTTTTTGGTGGAGGTGATGCGTTCCTGCAGATTGCCCATCTCGGCGGCCAGTGTGGGCTGGTAACCCACCGCGGAGGGGGTGCGGCCCAGCAGCGCGGAGACTTCGGAACCGGCCTGGGAGAACCGGAAAATGTTGTCGATGAACAGGAGCACGTCCTGGTTTTTTTCGTCACGGAAATATTCGGCCATGGCCAGACCGGAAAGTGCCACACGCAGACGGGCGCCCGGGGGTTCATTCATCTGGCCGTAACACAGGGCCACCTTGCTCTTGCTGAGGTCCTGCTGGTTGATGACCCCCGCCTCGCTCATTTCGTGGTACAGATCGTTTCCTTCGCGGGAACGCTCGCCCACCCCGGCAAACACGGAATAACCACCGTGCTGTTTGGCGATGTTGTTGATCAGCTCCAGAATGACGACCGTCTTGCCCACGCCCGCACCCCCGAAGGCCCCGGCCTTGCCGCCCTTGGTGAAGGGACAGATCAGATCGATGACCTTGATGCCCGTCTCGAGAATCTCAGCCGAGGTGCTCTGATCGACCAGTTCGGGCGGACGGCGGTGGATCGGATAGCGTTTTTCGGAGACCACGGGGCCGCGCTCATCGACCGGATCGCCGGTGACGTTGAAGATGCGGCCGAGCACCCCTTCGCCAACGGGAACGGAAATGGGGGCGCCAGTGGCGGTGACCTGCATGCCGCGCTTCAAGCCTTCCGTCGAACTCATGGCAATGGCACGGACCAGACTGTCGCCCAGATGCTGCTGGGTTTCCAGGGTCAGGTTGAAGGATTGTCCGCCAACCTGGTAGTCAATGGTCAGGGCATCGTAAATGGCGGGGATTTGTCCGGCGGGGAACTCCACGTCGACAACCGCGCCAATGACCTGGACGATTTTTCCGGTGATCTTGCTCATAATGTTTCCTTGGTTCTTCTGGGATATGGGGTAAAGGGTTTCAGCTCATCGCCGCCTGGGCGGTGGCGATTTCGAGAATTTCGGTGGTGATGCTCGCCTGGCGGATCTTGTTGTAATCGAGCGTGAGATCCTTGACGAGCTGTTTGGCGTTATCCGTCGCGTTTTTCATGGCCACCATGCGGGCGCTGTGTTCGGAGGCGCGCGCATCGAGCAAAATCTGATAGACCATGAAGTGCACGTAGCTGGGCAGCACAAAGTCGAGGACCTCGCCACGGTCGGGTTTGAAAAGGAATTCCGTCGCCCCGCCGGTGATCTCGCGGGAGACCTTCTGATCCTCGACCCCGGCCTCCAGCTCCTCAAACCTCACGATGGGCAGCAGGTGACGGACCGTGGGTTTCTGGTTGAGGGTGTTGATGAAATCCGTGTACACGAGACTGACCTCGTCACATTCGCCGGAGAGGAATTTTTCGATCAGAAACCGGGACACCGTCTTCACCTCGGCAAAGGAGGGGGCGTCCTTCATCGGGAAATCCGCCAGCAACTGGCGCTTGGCGCGGGTGACGTACTGCACGGCCTTGCGCCCGATGGTCACGTAGGAAGTGGAGGCCGCATCGAGTGTGAAGGCCTCGCGCATGAGGTTTCCATTGAGCGCCCCGCAAAGGCCCTTGTCGGTACTGACCACCAGCGCGATCCGTTTGTGAACCGGGCGGACCCGCAGCAGCGGATGGGCCTCCTCGTCCACGCGACCCTTGAGG
Source organism: Verrucomicrobiia bacterium (assembly GCA_033764445.1). Taxonomy (GTDB): domain Bacteria; phylum Verrucomicrobiota; class Verrucomicrobiia; order JAWXBN01; family JAWXBN01; genus JANRIZ01. The sequence goes on from JANRIZ010000062.1 coordinate 2,941, forward strand.
GCGCTGATGATCGAGTTGGTCAGCTCCGCATAGGGTTTGCCGGCCAGGGCCGCCAACTGCGCCTTGCGCATTTTGCTGGCCGCGACCATCTGCATGGCCTTGGTGATCTGGGCCGTGTTCTTGACCGACTTGATGCGGCGGCGGATGTCGCGTGTGGAGGGCATGGGTGATTCCGGTTGGAAAATCTGGGGTCTGCGGTGGGTCTAACGATGGGTCTGTTTGAATTCCGCAATGGCCGCCTTCAGATCGGCGGTGATGGCCTCAGTGACCGCCATTTCCTTGTCGATGGCGGCGAGAATCGTGCTCTTGCGGTTTTGCAGGTATTCCGTGAGCTTGTTCTGGAAATCCTTGACCTTGTCGACGGCCACGTCATCCATGTGTCCGTTTTGCACGGTCCAAAGGATCGCGGCCTGGAGTTCCACGGGCAGGGGATGGTACTGGATCTGCTTGAAAACCTCCACAATGCGCTGACCCCTGTCGAGTTTGGCCTTGGTAGAGGCATCGAGATCGGAACCGAACTGGGCGAAGGCGGCCAGTTCGCGGAACTGCGCCAGCTCACCCTTGATCTTGCCGGCCACCTGTTTCATGGCCTTGATCTGTGCGGCCGAACCGACACGGGAGACGGAAAGACCGACGGAAATGGCCGGACGCACACCCTGGTAGAAAAGGTCGGTCTCGAGGTAAATCTGACCGTCGGTGATGGAAATGACGTTGGTCGGGATGTACGCGGAGACGTCCCCGGCCTGAGTCTCGATGATCGGCAGGGCGGTCAGAGAACCGTTGCCACTCTTCTCATTGACGCGGGCGGCCCGTTCCAAAAGACGGGAATGGAGATAGAACACGTCACCGGGATACGCTTCGCGGCCGGAGGGACGCTTGAGCAAAAGCGACATCTGGCGGTAGGCAACGGCGTGTTTGGAAAGATCGTCAAAAATGATCAGCGCATCCATGCCGTTGTCCATGAACCATTCGCCGATGGCACTGCCCGCGAAGGGGGCAAGGTACTGGTTGACGGCGGAATCGCCCGCAGGGGCAGAAACGATGATCGTGTATTCCAATGCGCCCGTCTGGGTGAGTGTCTCGATGACACGGGCCACGTTGGCGTTCTTCTGCCCGATGGCGACATAGATGGAATACAGGGGGCGATAGTTGGGATTATCCTTCTTGGCGCGGTTGATATTGGCCTGGTTGATGATCGTATCCACGGCCACGGTGGTTTTGCCGGTGGCGCGGTCGCCGATGATCAGTTCGCGCTGGCCGCGTCCGATGGGGATCATCGCGTCAATGGCCATGATACCGGTCTGGACAGGCTGGCTGACGGATTTGCGTTTGATGATGCCGGGGGCGATTTTTTCGACGGGATAAAAAGAGGTCTGCTGGATCGGACCCTTGCCGTCGATGGGGCGTCCGAGCGAATCCACCACGCGACCGAGCAATCCCTTGCCCACGGGAACCTGGAGCAGTTTGCCGGTGGTCTTGGCTTCCATACCCTCGGTGATGGAGGTGTATTCGCCCACAATCACGGCCCCGACCTGCGTGTCCTCAAGGTTGAGGGCCAGGCCCACCACCCCGCCGGGGAACTCGATCATCTCGTTGAGCATGACGTCATCAAGGCCCTCGATCTTGGCCACGCCGTCACCGATTTCACGGACCACACCGACATTCTGGCGGTTGACCGAGGTTTTAAGTCCGGCAATTTGCGATTCGATTTCCTGTAACAGGCTGCTCATAGGGTCTCCTTCAAGGGGTGTTTCTTAAATGGGTTTCAATGCGTAAAGGGGTGTTGGGGTGTTAAAAATTTTCGTGGAGCCGGGTCAGTCGTCCGGAAACCGATCCGTCGTACACGTTGCTGCCAACCTTGATTCTCATTCCGGCCAGCAGGGAGGGGTTGACCGCATAGGTTGTCTGCAATCCGGCTCCATGCAACGAGGCCAGCTTGGAGTTCAGGGACTGGGTCAGGGCCGGGTCCAGCGGGACGGCGGATTCCACCAGGACGGATTTTTTCCGGACCTCCAGACGGACCAGACGGGCAAAGACATGGAGAATATCCGCAAAACCGCGGGGCTTGCGGGAGACCAGCGCGGAGACCACCGACCGGACCCGGGACTCGTCAAACGCGCCCTGGGACACGCACAGCCTGATGAGCTTGCGCGCCTGCTTGATGGCTTCCTTGGAGTTTTTCATCGGGGGGTTACATTCGGGTTGTGGCAGAAAAAACCGGGACGTTCCAGGCTACACAAGCTCCCGCGCGGTTTCGTCGTTGAGCCGTTTCTGATCTTCGGCGCTGACGACCTTGCCCAGCACCTTGGCGGTGGTCTGGATGACCAGGGCGCCGATTTCCCGGCGCAGCTCGGACTTCATTTTTTCGCGGTCCATCAGGGCCACTTCATGGGCCTGACGGATGATCTGCTCGGCCTGGGCAATGGCCTTCTGGCTTTCGGCGGCGGCGATGCGGGCCGCGGCATCCTTGGCCTCGGCAATGATCGCATCCGCCTGGCTGGAGGCCTGCGTGAGCAGTTCGCGGGTGCGTTTCTCCGTCTCGGCCATGTCGCGCCGGGCCTTCTCGGCATTGGCCAGGCCCTCCTCGATGAGCTTGCGGCGTTCCTCAAGCATTTTGATGACCGGACCATAGGCGAATTTTTTCAGGGCCAGGGCGACAATGACAAAACAGACGATCTGGGACACCAGAAGCGGGGGCGTCACGCCAAAACGGTCGGCAATCTGGACGGCGACATTTGAACTGGCATCACCGCCATGGCCGGCGGCTCCGGCTGCCAGAAATACAAGGGAAAGGATGTTCATAATTTCAAGGGGTGAAGGGGTCGATATCCGCTCTTACTCTTATTAAGCCTCTGTTCCGGCCGCCCAAGGGCGACCGGAACAGCGGGCCAATTCTTACTTCGAGGCAACCAGGAAGATCGCGAAGAAGGTGATCCCTTCCGCGAGCGCCATGGCGATGATCGACTGCACGAGGATCGCGGTGGCGGCCCCGGGATTGCGTCCGACGGCTTCGGAGGCTTTCGCACCGATCAGGGCCACACCAATGGCAGAGCCAAGGGCGGCGAGACCGACGTGGAAGTTGCCGGAGAGTTCAGCGATAAGTGACAACATATTGTTTTTTCCTTTTTGTTTTTTGTTTTGCGGGCCCCCACAGTCTTGCCATGGTCAGACCCGACAAAGTGTCTGAATCGGTTCAGTGTTTTTCGTGTCCGTGATCCTCGTGTTCCTCGTCATGGGTGCAGATCAGGAGCGTGAAAACAGCGGTCAAAAGACAGAACACCAGGGCCTGTACGAGACCGACCAAAAGTTCCAGAAAGTAAAAGGGCAGCGGCACAATCCAGTTCAAATACGGACTGTCCACCAGATGCGCCATGGATTCCAGCAGGTTTTCCCCGGCAAAAACGTTACCATAAAGACGGAAACTGAGGGAAACGGGGCGAAAGAGGATGGAAACAACCTCAATCATGCCGACGATGATGAAAATGCCGGCAATCACCAGCCCCATGAAGCCTTTGACGCCGCCCTTGGAGCCGAAAATGTGTTTGACCATGCCCACGGGACCGTTGGCCTGGAGGGCCCAGTATGTCCACATGACAAAAAACACCAGTGACATCGCCAGGGTCATGTTCAAATCCGCATTGGCCCCGCGGATCAACGGGTGGGTGATGTGAAAATGGCCGCTGTCCTCATGGCCCCATCCGATGGTTCCCACCCCCGGCAACAGGGCAAACCAGTTGCAGGCCAGGATGAAGATAAAAACGGTGGCCAGAAACCAGAATGTTTTTTTCATCAGCTCCACACCGATGATTCCCGCCAGGAAATTCTGAAGGCTTTCGACCAGCCATTCCACAAAGTTCTGCGCCCCGGTGGGCACAAGTTTGGGGGCACGCATGGTCACCTGTGCGACGACGATCAGCAAAATGGCCACCACCCACGAAACCAGCATCGAATTCGTCACTTCAAACCAGCCGAATTCCAATCCGGGGATGGACGGCGCGTGTGAGGTCAGATTGGCGATGATCAATGGGGAAATCATGTGTTTTCAGGTCTCATGCCGGCTTTTTCTGGAAAATTCCGATCAATGAAATTTTCACTCAAAAATGGAACCGCAACCTATCGGTCCCCGCCGGGAGCGTCAACCCTTTTTGTGAAAATTTTCACGTACTTGTTTGCCCCATCCCTTTCAACAGAGAGAAAGGCCCCACGGACCCCGAGCCATCAGTCTCTCCGACGGGCGGCTGTCCATTTTTCAACCCCATTGCCCACCCAAAACCGGCCCATTCCCGACTCCTCCATCCCTTGCTTTGCCCCTCTTGCAGCGGTTTTTGACCGTCCATCCCTTTTGACCTCCCAAAAAAAAATACATGTCTAGTATTTGTTGTCATGAAAGAAGCCCTCTTGGATCAGGTCGCCAATCCCCTTCCAGAAGTCTCCCCCCAGCCCCACCCTTCGATCCGCAAAATATTGCTCGTCGAAGACCACGAACTGGTCGCCTACTCGATCCAGGTGGTCTTGCGTACCAAGGGTTATGATGTCCGCCGCGTGGCCAACGGGTCGGCGGCCTGGCGTCTGCTCTCCAAGGGACTGGAGGAATTCGACCTGGTACTCACCGATCTGAACATGCCCCTGATGCACGGGGACGAACTGATCGGCCTGCTCCGCCAGCACCAGTACAAGGGTAAAATTTTTCTCATCACCAGCGAGCTTGACCCCTTGGAGTTGCGCCACATCAAATCCCTGAAGGTCGATCAAATCCTCTTCAAACCGATCAAACCCAACGAAATCCTCTCGGCCATCTCCCAACAGCAATAATTTTCCGCCCGCTACCCTTTGAGGATGTTTTCAATGGCCAGCGGACCCGCCCCCAAACGGGCATTGGCCTCCTCGAGTTTTTCCCGGCTGGACACCACGCAGATGCTCGCCTCTGCCAGAGCCGGCAGCAGGTGCTCCTCCAGGGCTCGTTTGACCTCCCGGGGGTCGGCCCTGAGCATGCGGGCATAGTTTTCCTCGCGCATTTCCTGGGTGATCCCGCACCGGTCCATCGTCAGCACCTGGTCGGTGACAGAAGCCGGACGCATCGGGGGCTCTGTGTTTTTTGCCAGGGCAATGATCGCCCGGTCCACATCGGCCTGCCCCCAGCCCACCTGTGACACAAAGTCCCCGACCTTTGCGAAGACCTCAAGGGTCCGCACAATATGCGGATCGCG
>JANRIZ010000064.1:0-5666 GCA_033764445.1 Verrucomicrobiia bacterium
AAGGCCGATGCGGTCTTCGGGTCGCGTTTTGTCGGCGGGCTCGGCTCGCACCGGGTCCTGTATTTCTGGCACTCGATGGTCAACAAATTCCTGACCCTGCTCTCCAACGTCCTCAACGATCTGAACCTCACGGATATGGAATGCTGCTACAAACTGTTTCTGACCCCGCGCCTCAAGGAACTGCATCTGGAGGGCAACCGTTTCGGGATTGAACCCGAACTCGCCGCCAAGGCCGCCCGGGCGCGGCTGCGCATTTACGAGGTGCCTGTATCCTACTCCGGCCGCACCTACGCCGAGGGAAAAAAAATCAACTGGAAGGACGGCGTCATGGCCTTCTACTGGATCGTCTATTTCCGCTTTTTTTCCCGCCTGAAAAAGGAGCCCGTCTCCCCTCCGTAAATTTCTCCGGCAATCTCATTCCGTCTTGGACAAAATGTTGTTTTTGCTATCCTCCGCACCATGCCTCAAATCCTCTCCCAAGCCGTTCACACCTCACGCACCGTGGCCGTCATTCTGGGAGGGGGGGCCGGAACCCGGCTCTTCCCTCTGACCAAGGATCGCGCCAAGCCCGCCGTCCCCCTGGCCGGCAAATACCGCCTCGTGGACATTCCGGTGAGCAACTGCATCAATTCCGACATCAAAAAAATCTATCTGCTCACCCAGTACCTCAGCTCCTCCCTGCACCGCCACGTGCAGAACACCTACAAGTTTGACGATTTTTCCAACGGGTTTGTCGAGATCCTCGCCGCCCAGCAGGCGCCGGACAAAACCGACGGATGGTACCAGGGCACGGCGGATGCGGTCCGGGCCAACATGAAGCACTTTGACAACTTCACCCACGACTACTGCCTGATCCTCAGCGGCGACCAGCTCTACCGGATGGACTACCGCGAAATGCTCTCCCGCCACATCGAAAACAATGCGGCGATCACCGTCGGCGTGATTCCCGTCTGCCGCGAGGCGGCCAAGGGTTTTGGGATCATGGATATCGACGAGGGACAAAACATCATCCGCTTCGTCGAAAAACCGAAGGATGACGCCCTGCTGGAAACGCTGCGACTGGACAAGGTCACACTCAAACGTCTGGGCCGCGGGGAACACGAGGAACTGTATCTGGCCTCGATGGGCATCTACATTTTCAACCACGACACCCTGCACACGGTCCTCGAGGATGGCCAGATCGATTTCGGCAAACACATCATCCCCTCGGCCATCGGCAAACACAAGCTGGCCGCACACATTTTTGAGGGCTACTGGGAGGACATCGGAACGGTGAAGGCCTTTTACGATGCCAATCTCGATCTGTGCAACGAAAACCCGCAGTTCGACTACGGCCAGCCCAACGCCCCGATCTTCACCCGCCCCCGCAATTTGCGGCCCAATATCATCCTCAATGCGAAGCTCGAAAACTGCGCCCTGTGCACGGGAATCGAAATCGGCGGGGGCTACCTCAAACGGGTCCTGATCGGCAACCGCACGATCGTGGGCCGGAATGTGGACATTCAGGACACTCTGCTCATGGGGGCCGACTATTATGAATCCGAACAACCCGGCGCGATCCCGCTGGGCATCGGGGAGGGCACGGTCATCAAAACCTCGATCATCGATAAAAACGCGCGCATCGGAAAAAACTGCCGCATCAGTCCCGAGGGCAAACCCGCCCACACCGACCATCCGCTCTACCACATCCGCGACGGGATCGTGGTGGTACCCAAAAACACCACCATCCCCGACGGCACGGTCATCTAGCCCTTTTCACCGATCTCCCGGCGCAATTCCCCGAATGAAAGTCCTGCAACTGACCAATGAGTACCCGCCCAACACCTACGGGGGTGCGGGGGTCCATATCGCCTACCTCAGCCGCGAACTCGCGCGACTGACCCCCGTGGAGGTCCGCTGCTTTGGGGATCAGACCGTCCGGACTGAAAACCTGGAGGTCACGGGGTTCGGTCTCGACAGGGGTGGATTCACCTGCCCCAAAAATCTCGAATCCGTCTTCGGCTCCGCCCGGCGCTGTCTGGATTTCAACACCCTCAACATCGATGCCGACGTGGTCCACTGCCATACCTGGTACACGCATCTGGGCGGCATCATGGCCAGACTCAATTACGGAATCCCGCTGGTGGTCACCACCCACTCGCTCGAACCTCTGCGTCCGTGGAAACGCGAGCAGCTCGGGGGCGGCTACGATTTCTCCCTGTGGGTGGAAAAAACCGCCCTGGAAATGGCTGATGCGGTCATCGCGGTCTCTGAAGGGGCCAAACAGGACATCCTCCGCCATTTCAACGTGCGCGAGGACCGCATCCATATCATCTACAACGGGATTGACCCGGAGGAATACCGGAAGGTTTCCACCACCACCGCACTCGAAAAATACGGCATCAATCCCGCGATACCCTTTCTGCTGTTTGTCGGACGCATCACACGGCAGAAGGGCATCGTGTATCTGGTCAGGGCCATCGAACACATGCATCCGGATTTCCAGATCGTCCTGTGTGCGGGCGCCCCAGACACCCCGGAAATCGCCGCCGAAATGAAGGCGGCGGCGGAGGCGATCCAGGCCAAACGCAAAAACGTCATCTGGATCCAGGAGATGCTGGATAAAAAAAGCATCATCGAGCTTTACTCCCACGCGGCGGTCTTCTGCTGCCCCTCCATCTACGAACCCTTCGGCATCATCAATCTGGAGGCGATGGCCTGCGAAACCCCGGTCGTCGGATCGGCCGTCGGCGGCATCCCCGAGATCATCGTTCACGGCGAAACCGGATTCCTCGTCCCGCTCCAGCAGATGAAGGAGGCTCCCTTTGCCCCGGTGGCCACGGAGCAATTTGCGCGGGACCTGGCCGCCCCCATCAATACACTGATGGCCGATGCCGCCCTGCGCGAAAAATTCGGCCGGGCCGGACGCCGCCGCGCCGAGGAATTTTTCAGTTGGCGCTCCATCGCCCGGAAAACGTTCGACCTTTATCGGACCCTCTCCAAACAAAAGAGCGTTGAGTGTTGAGTGTTGGGCGTTGGGCGTGCCGAAATTGGTTACCGGTTCTCGGTTGCCAGTTGCCGACTGGGCGTTGTGACGACGAGGCCTTTCGCCCTACAGAATCATATTTCCAATGGTCATTTTTCCGTATGAATTTACTATGCATTTATAAAGTTTCACTTTAGAAATACACGGATGATTTATCGTTTACTGGAGAAGCAAATTTGCGAATGGCTCAAAGATTTTCCGGCTGTGGGCTTGGTAGGCCCACGCCAATGCGGAAAATCGACGCTGGCACACGCTGTGTTGTCAAAAGTCCCACATTCCCTCTACCTCGACCTGGAGAATCCAGCAGATCGTGCAAAACTCAATGAACCCCTGATCTTTTTCGATACTCAACGCGACAAACTCATCTGTCTGGATGAAATCCAGCGTGTGCCGGATTTGTTTCCTGTCCTGCGGACCTGGCTTGACCGTCAGAACAAAGCCGGACAAATGCTCCTGTTGGGTTCAGCCTCTCCTGAACTCCTCCGGCAGTCCTCCGAATCTCTGGCTGGACGAATCGGTTTTCTTGAACTCACCCCGTTCCTGCAGGACGAACTCACACGGTCCGATCAAACTGAAATTCCCGAAAAGCGACTCCTCATCCGCGGCGGCTATCCCAGAAGTTATCTGGCACGCAACAATGAAGCCAGTTGGAACTGGCGGCAGGAATTCGTGCGCAGTCACATTGAACGGGATTTGCCCTCCATGGGAATCGGGGTCGGGGCGGAACAAATTCGTCGGTTCTGGACAATGTGCGCCCACACACACGGGCAGTTATGGAATGGAGCCATCCTGGCCCAATCACTGGGCATTTCCCAACCCACTGTCCGAACCTACCGGGATGTCCTGACCCGGACATTCATGTTGAGAGTTCTCCCTTCGTGGGAAACAAACCTCAAGAAAAGACTCATCAGGAGTCCGAAGGTTTATGTCCGGGATGTGGGACTGCTCTGGGCCTTGCTGGGAATCGAGAATGTGGAGGAATCATTGGGCCATCCCCTTCACGGGTTTGCGTATGAAGGATGGGTCCTGGAGCAAATCCTTTCACGTCTTCCGTCCGGTTGGAACCATGGTTTCTATCGCACTTCCGGTGGGGCGGAAATTGATCTGGTTTTACAAAAAGGAAAAAGAATCATCGGCATCGAAATTAAAGCCTCTCTCACTCCTTCCCTGAGTCGCGGTTTCTGGCAGGCTCGCGAGGATCTGGCTCTCACGGAATCCTATTGTATCGCCCCCGTACCAACCCCCTTTCCGCTTAAAGATGATATCTGGACTGGATCTGTCCGTTGGCTCACGGATCAGATTTTCAACAGCTGATAACTGAGCCGGTTCTCGGCTGAGCATTGTGCGCCCGCGCGCGATGGATCCCGGAATTGAGCGCACAGAAATCCGCCGGGAGTCAACCCTGCCATCCCAAACCATCCGTGATATCCGCGTGATCCGCGGTAGGAACCTTCTGACACTGCGTGAGGCTCTTCCCCCTTCGGAGTTCCACTTCACGGAGTCTGAATCTGCTTAAGAGACTGGATTTTCATCTGCAGTTTGCCATTGTACTCGGAAACCGGACCCTGAACCCGGATGCGGCGACCGATGTATTGCCGGAGCGTGTCCTCCGTAAAGGCGGGATCCTTTTCCTTGAAAAAAACCAGACTCAGGGAATCCGTGTAGTCCCTCGAAAAATTCAGGTACAGGATCGTCCCCGCCTTGTTTTCCCCGGTCACCACCGGCACCCCCTCCACGACGGCATCCCCGCCGCTTTCAAAGACACTTTTTAATGCCCCCAGATCCGTCGGAGACAGGACCGTCGTCCCCACCGGTGCCGTGGTCACGGTCGGCGCGGGGGCGGAAGCGACCACAGGGACCGACGCCACGGAGGGAGGGGTGGCGGGAGGGACCGCTGCCACGGGAGACCTTGATTTGCCCATCCACCAAAGCACCCCGCACAAAATCAGCACCCCGGCCACAATCGTCGCGGTCCAAAAAACGGCCCGGAACGCCGCACGATGCTCCATGGCTCGGGCCGGAATTTCCTCCACAGGAGGTGGGACCATCCGGACCGGCTCAACCGCCTGCGCCGGGTCGGGGACGTAATGTGTCACCCACGGATTGCGGATGATCGCCGCCAGTTCGTTGAGGGCCGCGGCGGCGGTAGCCGGGCGGGACTCGGGGGCCTTGGCGTACATTTTGCGCAGCCATTCGCACAGGGCCGGTGGCAGGTCCGGGCGCAGGGCTTCCAGAGGCGCGGGATCGTGTTGCAAATGCTGCACGATCAGATCCGCCACCGTTCCGTTAAAGGCCGGGCGCCCCACCAGCGTGTAATAAAAGACCAGGCCGAGGGCGTAAAGATCCGTCCTGAAATCCACGGGCCGGAGATGGATCTGCTCGGGGGAAAGATAATGGATCGAACCGAGGATGGAGGAATCCTGACTGACCGTCTGAAGGGAGGGCTCCTGCTGGAATTTGGCCAGTCCGAAATCGAGGATTTTGACGGTCACGTGACCCGAGGCATCCCGGTGGATCATGAAGTTCGAGGGTTTGATGTCCCGGTGCAAAATGCCCGTCTGGTGCGCGGCGGAGATTCCCGCCAGGGCCTGCTGGGCGACGGCAAAAAAATCGTCCGGGTTCAATGGATTGTCCCTGGTGA
>JANRIZ010000072.1:0-3839 GCA_033764445.1 Verrucomicrobiia bacterium
AGCTTGGATCACTACCCATGCCGGTAAATCCAGCCTCAAAATCTCCCTCCCCACCAAAAAACGCCCTTGGCTCGATGGCCTCTTCTCCCGCGCGGATCAATTATCCCCTCCCTTCATCTTCCCCTAATGCAAAATTTGGGTTAAACGGCTTGGAGTTGGGCGTTCAAGGGCGGAGGCGGGGGCGCCTCCTGATACACGCGGGGGCGTGTGCGTTCCCCGGGCAGTTCTGAAAGAATACGCATTTTGCGGCCAAAGAGCTGCCGGAAAAAAGTCGTGGCTCAAAAAAACATGCCCGTTCATTTCCCGGCCACGTCATATACGACAAACCGTTCCACGAGCGGTTGCAGCACCTCGCGGACGGCCTTTTTGTGAAGCGGATGGGCGGCATACGCGCGCAGGGCCTGTTCATCCTCGAAAACCATCACCATGGCGACATCAAAACTGTCATCCACCTGCGGACGGTCCGAGGGCACGGGCCGTCCGGTATGCACGGAAATGACCCCGGGGATTCTGGAAAGTGCGCGGGTGCGATCCGAAATGGCCTTGATGTCCCGGGGATCACCGGGCCGTTTCAACCAGCAGACCACGACATGTTGGACCGGTGTGTGCGCGGGGCCGGAGACCCGGGTGCCTGCGCTCTGGCAGGCGTTCAGGCAGAGCAGAGTCAATCCCAGCAGGCCGGCGACTCCCGCTTTCATCAGCCCCGGCTTCATCGTCCCCAATCGTTTTCAGGCAGGGAGGCCGAAATGCCCCCCACGCCGGCATAGGTCAGGTTCACGGACTGCACCCGCGCGGCTTCCGTCTCGAGGCCGGCAGATCCGTCGTCGCCGATGGCACTGACCGGACAGTGTTCCTTGGCCTTCTGGCACAACCGAAGGGAGGCCTCATCAAAGGGCTGGGCATGCACAAAACCCACGTTTTCGTCATTCTGATTGAAATGGTCCGGCGCGATGTCCATGCACAACTTGCAATGCACGCAGGTTCTGTCCACGTAGTACGAACCGGGAACATTCTCCTCAAAACGCTGGGAGTAGTCTGGCATGGCACTTTTTGAAGCAAATTGCGGACCGCTTTGAAAGATTATTTGCGTCGGATGGTTTCTGCTGGCGGGAACCGTCGGACGCTTTTTCCGCCCCGGAGGATTCCGGCACCCGCCTACACCACGACCTTCCGTTTGGCGGCATCCGGCTGTCTCCGGTAGAGGACCACCACGTGGCCCACCAGTTGAATCAGCTCCGCGCCCCCCTTTTCCGCCAGGATCGGAGCCAGGGTTTTTCGCTCGGACTTGAATCCGTCAAGCCGCACCTTGATCAGCTCGCGTTTGTCCAGTTCCGTCTCCAGCATTTTGAGGAAGGCGGGGGTCATGCCGAGCTTTCCCAGGGTGACCACCGGCTCCAGATGCTGGGCCAGCGCCTTGAGGGTGCGTTTCTGGGCGTTGTTGAGTGGGGAGGCCATGGAGGGCACGCTACCAGTTCCGCATCACCGGAAAAGTTTTCTTTTGCCCGCGCCGCATTTTGGGCTAGGGTTTGCGGGTCACCCACAAAAAACTGACTCTTTACCCTGGAGAACCCCCCCCCATGTCCATTTATGCCCTTATCTTCGGAACGCTGCTCGTCCTTCTGGGGCTTGGCGCGTTTGTGGCCACCGGTATGACCCATTTCACGGCATTGATTCCCTCGGCCTTTGGTGCCCTGATCGGGTTTTGCGGTCTGCTCGCGCAAAAGGAACATCTGCGCAAACACGCCATGCATGGGGCGGCCACACTCGCCCTGGTGGGTTTGCTGGGTTCGGTCCCAGGCGTGATCAAGGCCGTGCAATGGCTTTCGGGTACCGCTCCGGCCCGGCCTGCCGCGGTCCTCGCCCAATCCGTCATGGCCCTGCTGTGTCTGGTGTTCCTGATCCTCTGCATCCGGTCCTTCATCGCGGCCCGCAAAAAAATGAAGCAGGGCTGACCCCCGCCCCCCGGCAAGGTTCCCGTGCAAAATCCATTCGAGGGATCCGCCCGTCTCCAGAATCTGTTCATCCCCGACCCCTGGCAGGTCGAGGCGGTCAATGCCCTGCGGGAGGGCCACGACGTCATCGTGGATGCGCCAACGGGTTCGGGCAAAACCTGGATTTTTGAAAAATGCGCCGCCCTGGCGCATTTTGCGGTCCCGTCGGTTTTCACGGTGCCCACCCGCGCCCTGGCCAACGACAAATTCGCCGAGTGGTCGGCCCGCGGATGGCCGGTGGGGATCATCACCGGGGAAACGGTGCAAAATGCGGAGGCGCCCCTGATTGTCGGCACCCTCGAGGCGGTGCGCGACCTTCCCCGGCACCGGCCCGATCTGGCACTCTTTGTCATCGACGAATACCAGTGGCTTGCGCATCCACAGCGGGGCAATCACTACGAGGGAATGATTGTTTCGCTCGCGCCGGCGATCCGGCTGCTGCTTCTGAGCGGCAGCGTGGCCAATCCCGCCGATCTGGCCGCCTGGTTCACGCGTCTGGGCCGCCGGGTGCGCGTGGTGTCCCACCGGCGGCGTCCGGTTCCCCTCGAGGAAATCAATGCCGATGAACTCGCCCGCCGGGCGCCGCGGGACCTGGAGGGATTCTGGGTGCGGCGGCTGTACACCGCCCTGCGCGACAACCTCGGGCCGGTCCTCGTTTTTGTCCCGCACCGCCGCGAGGCGGAGCGCCTGGCCCGCGCCGCCACCCGCGACCTGCCTCCCCTGCCCCGGGCGGTGGAACTCACCGGTGACCAGGAACGGATTCTGGGGGCGGAGCTCTCCCGCATGGTGCATGCGGGGATCTCCTACCACCACAGCGGGATCACCTACGCCCAGCGGGCCGGAGTGATCGAACCGCTGGCCAAGGCGGGAAAACTGCGCGTGGTCGTGGCCACGCTCGGACTGGCCTCGGGCATCAATTTCTCCCTGCGTTCGGTCATGATCACCGCCCGCCATTACCGGATGGACGGAGCCGACCGGGATATCACCGGGGCGGAAATCCTGCAGATGGCCGGACGCGCGGGACGGCGGGGGCTGGATGAAACGGGTTACTTTCTTTCCACGGAAAAAACGCCCACGCTTTCGGAGGCGCGTCCGGAGAAATGCCGCCGGGCTCCCCCGTTTCCATGGTCGGACCTGCTCCGGCTGGCTCTTCCGGGGGAACCGATCACGGAGCGGGCGGTGGATTTTTCCCGGAAACTTTTTTCGGAGTCGCCGCTGCCCGTGGGCGTGGAGGCCACACGGTTGCGGCCCGTCTCACTTCTGCCCTGCGGGGAACGGACCGATACCGCCCGGGCCCGCTTGATCCGCCGCAAAACCCGGAAGTTCCCGGGCTGCAAAAACTGTGTCTGGCGGGAGGAATGCCGGGCGCTTTCCCCCGCGCCCTCCCTGCTGTGGTTGTGGCAGAAACTCGGTTTGCTGGATCGCGCCCTGTGTGTGACGCCGCGCGGGGAAATGGTCTCGCATTTTTCCGGGGCCGAGGGACTCGCCCTGATGGCCGCCCTGGAGGCAGGCGATTATCCGCCCGGGGAACTGGTCTTTGACCTGGCCAACCTTTTTGCCGCGGAGCGTTTCTCCCAACACGACGCCCCGCTCGCAGGACGCCTGGCGGCCCTGTGTCAGGAAACCTACAGGCACCTTTCCATCGACGGGTATCTCCGGCACGGCATTCCGGAGGGGTACGGAGCGGGCGGTTCGGAAATCATCCGCAAAATCATTCTGGGTGCCGAACGCCGGGCGCGGCTGACCGATGAACTGGCGGGCCGGGGCGATATCGACAGGCTGTTTGTCGAGTGGCGCAGCCTGATGCGTCAGATCGTCCATGCCCCGGACCATCCACACCCGGGTTGG
>JANRIZ010000107.1:0-25579 GCA_033764445.1 Verrucomicrobiia bacterium
AAGTCCTGACGTCGGTTGGTTCAGACACGAGTTTGTCGCCGTGCAACGTCTTTCGTCGGTCACCGTAAAAACTGTTTCAAAAAAACAGGACGGACGCTTTTTATCTCTTGACCTCATTCACTGATGGGTGTCCCTTTTCAGTTCCAAACACCTTGCCTAGTGCTGTATTAAAAACGGGTCCTTTGGATGCTGTTGGTTGCCGTCTAGAGTTCACTTCTCCTGCCGACTATTTTTGTTTTACAATACCGCGAACATTTTCTGTTTCACTAACCATTTCCCGCAATCTATCTGACAAGAAAATATTTCTCTCTCCCCTCAATTGAATATCTATAGATTGCGAAAAATCCACCTCTCCAATCTGAACCCACGACTGATCATTTAAATAAATATTTTCATTTTTATTGAAAAAAACCTTTCCGGTTTGCTCATCATACCACCATCCGCCTGAATTATCTCTTGTTTGCTTGATGATTAACCCCTGTGTTTTCATTATATGAGACAATTCATTTGTATAATCCGTAAATGAAAAAGGCCGTTTACCAGCTTGCAAATTGGTAGCAGAAACCTGACCCAAGGCACTGCCAGTGATTAAAATCTGCCTTAGTGCATTAATTCTATGACCATCAGTTTCACTTTTATTTCGACAACCACTTACCGTTAAAATCAGAGCCAGCAAACACAATTCCAAGCAATATAATTTCATATTTATTTTTTCTTAGGATTGAGCTGGCGCCAACTGTGAGGTGGTACAGGTAACGGAGCCAAAGCCGGTATGGTTCCAAAGGTTTGATTTCCAAGAGAGTAGGCATGGCATATTGTTACCACGAAAAGAGCGTCAGAACAACTCTGGGCATGATTTTTCTTTTAGTCGTTCTTTTCCCGGGGATGGCATTGGGCATGGGTCTTCTGGAGGTCGGTGATGGTGAGCTTGGCGTAGTGCTTCAAGGTTTCGAGGGCCGAAAAGGGACAGGCAATTAGCACAGGATAAGGAGGGTGTGGGAACATTCGCAGTGTGTTTGGGGGCGGTTTCGGACAGGGAATTGGGTGGGCAGGTTGATCTCTTGATTGGGAAAATTTACTTATCCTGCATGTCTTTCGTCAAGATTCATATATTGGACTAATTGCCGTCCCTGTTCTGCCCGGGGAGCGCACGCGCCCCCGCGTGTATCAGGAGGCGCCCCCACCTCCGCTCTGCGAGGTCCAACGGGCCGCTGCATTTTGGCCACAAAAATGCACAAAAACACACAAAAGGGTGGATTCTTTCAAAACTGCCCGGGGGGCGCACGCGTCCTCGTGTGCATCCCGAACCATCCGGGACAAGTCCGTGGCTCTGCCCTCGATCGACCGAATGTGGAAGCCACGGATCAAACACAAATCAAATACGGATCAGAAAAATACCAGACGCTATTCGAACCTGAAGATAAGCAGGCTGTTTTTGTTCCACTGTTTTCCATACAAGAGACGTCCCATCATCAGATTGGTGACACTATTCTTTGCATTTTCAGGCTCTTCCATCCGTGTTATCCGTGATATCCCGAACAATCCGGGACAAGTCCGCGTTAAAAAATCTGCGGTTCCCTGCGACATCTGTGGGAAAGTCTCCCCTTTTGCGATTTTTGTGCCTTTTTGTGGCCAACCAATCCGCATCCGTGTTTGATCTGTGTTCATCAGTGGCCTCCGCAACGTGGCACCTCTGAAACGGGAGCAAGATGCTCCCACTACAATGGCGCGGCCGCTTTCTTATAGCCCGGGCACTTCCTCCTGGGTGATCCGCAGGAACACATCCTCCAGGGCGGTATCGCTTCCGCTCCGGGAAAGGATTTCGGCGGGGGTCCCCAGTGCCAGCAAACGGCCGCGATGAATGATCCCGATCCGGTCGGCCAGCTCCTCGGCCATGCTCAGCTGATGGGTCGACAGAAAAACAGTCATGCCCCGTTCACGGGTGCGTTTCCGCAAAATGTCCTTCACCAGACGGGCGTGTTTGGGGTCAAGTCCGACCATGGGTTCATCAATGACAAACACCTTCGGATCGTGCAGGAGTGCCGCGGCAATGGCCACGCGCTGGCGGGTCCCGTGGGAGAGGTTTTCAATGAGTTCATGCCGGTATTCCCCCAGGTTGAAATAGGCGATCATCTCCTCACTCTTCTCCTCAATACTCCCCCGGGGCACCCCGAAGAGATCGCCGACAAAACGGATGAACTCCGTGGGCGTGAGTTTTTCGTACATGAAGGGAAAGTCGGGCACATAACTCATGATTTTCCGCGCCTCGACGGGCTGTTTCTGGATGTCGAATCCCCCCACCACCGCCCGTCCCTGATCGGGCCGGATCAGTCCGGCCATCATTTTGATGGTGGTCGTTTTCCCGGCGGCATTGGGCCCGAGGACGACAAAAAACTCACCCGGACGCACCTCCAGCGTCAGATCGTTGACCGCGGTCAGATCGCCGAATCGTTTGGTCAGATTTTCGAGGAGAATCATCGGATCCCGGGTTCCGACTTCAGGATTTTGACCTGGCTTTGTGGGCTTTTTTTGAGGCGGGTTTCCGGATGCGGAAGATGTTGTTGAAGGTCTTCCGGAAGGCATCCTGGACGGTCAGATACCGCTGCTGGAGTTCCCCGCCATCGCGGATGGCCTTGAGGACGGCCTTGAGGTTGAATTCCCTGGTTTCCAGAATCGTGTAGGCGGTTCCCAGCGCCTCGGAATTGTGCGCATCACTGGAGGCGGTCATGGGCAGTTTGCGTTTGAGCGCGTAGTCAAAGGCTTTTTTGTTGTAACGCTTGAGGGTGGTGGCGGCGTTGAAAACCTCCAGGGCATCAATGGGCAGGGAGTCAAGCACCGGCTCACGGATGCCGGCCCGGAAGAGGTCATACGGATGCGGGGGAATGGCCAGCCCGCCCTTTTCGTGGATCAGATTGCACACCTCCAGAGGCGGATGCATCCGCAAATCCGGCAGGGTGATCCCCAGGGCCAGCAGGTGTCCCTCATTGGTGGTGACCTCCTGGCCGGGGATGATCAGCAGGCCGTTGACGGGCTCCCCATCCTCGCGCATGTAGCCTTTGCTCAGAAAATAATCCACACATTCGCAGGTGTTGTGGTCGGTGATGGCAAATCCATCCAGCCCGCGTTCCCGGGCGGCATAGATCATGTCCTCGGGCTCGGAAACCCCGTCGCTCGAAAAACGTGAATGCGAGTGGAGATCGAATTTCAGCTTCATAGGATTTTGGCTTCCTGGATTTCAAGATACGTGCGCGATTTGGAACTGGTCCGTCCGGGCGTGAAGGAGGAGATCATCATCTCCTTGATCACATAGGAATTGCCCACTTTCATCACCCCGTTGACCTCCACCCGTTTGATGCAGAGCCCTTCGGCATTGAGCCCGTCCACGCGCAGCAGGGCAAAGTACTCGGAGGAAATCCAGAACCGAACGCTTTTGTAGTTGCTCTGACCCGCGGGGGCCTCGACATCGTAGGCGTAGGAGGCCAGGGTCTTGATGTTGTCGGTGCCCACCTCACGGATATCCGGCCAGTTCAAAAATTTCAGCCCGAGGTCCTCGTAGGTGATGTCGGTGTCCAGAATCTTCTCCTTTTTCTGGGCGGCCGTCAGCTCCGCCATGTCCTTGCCGCCGGATTTTCCCCGTTTGATGGCGGTTTTGTCGCTGGCCAGACTCACCCGTATGGAAAGATTTGCGCCGGGGACATCCAGGAGGATATCCCGCTCGTCGGTGGTCATGATGATGGGGTAGATTTTGCCGGGGGTCCGCAAAATGCCCTTCATCTCGGCCTTCTGCATGGAAAAATTCCGCCACAGCCGGGCCATGACATAGTCGGCGGGGGGCATCTTGGTGCTTTTTTCCGGGGCGCCGAACAGGGAGGGAGCCGCAAAAACACAGAGGAGAATGATAATGGCTTGCTTCATAGGTTTGATTGCAGTTAGCGTAGGCACTTCCCTGAAGGCAGTCAAATGGACATATTTTTCTTGCATAAGATAAACCTGGAATGGACCCATCCGGTCCTGGACTACGCCATGTCCTTCATCAGCAATTTCCGGCTGCTGAAATTCCCCCTGGCGCTGGCGGTGGCCGCCCTGATCTTTCTGGGGGGATTCCGCGAGCGGCTGCTGGTTTTTCTCATGCTCCTGTGTCTGCTCATCGGGGATGCGGGCATCAACTGGATGATCAAAAAAGCCGCCTGCCGCCCCCGCCCCCACGAGGCGGTCGCCTGGGTCAAAACGCGCGACTTTCATCTGAACCCGCTTTCGGTTGAAACCCGTCCGGCGGAGGTGACTTTCAACCCGCGGGGACGCTCGATGCCCTCGGGGCACGTGGTCAACAATGTCGCCCTGGCCATTCTGGTGACCCTATTTTATCCGCGTCTGGGACCGGTCTTCTGGGTCTGGGCCGTGCTGATGGGCTATTCCCGCATCTATGTCGGCTCCCACTACCCGAGTGATGTGGCCGTCTCCTTCCTCCTGGCCGCCCTCTACACGCCTGCCATCGCCTTCGGGTTCCGGTATCTGTGGATGAAACACCGTTTTGCGGTGGTCCGGGGACTTCAGGAAAAATATCCCGATCCTTTTTACTGGCGTGTCAAAACCCACCCGCCCTCCCACGTCCAACCCTCCACCGCCCTCCCATGATCTCCGCCCCGTCCCTCGACCTCTCGATTGTCGTCCCGATCTACAATGAAACCGAAAACCTGCCCGAACTCCTGGCGGAAATCGACGGGGTTCTCGGTCCGCTGGGGCTTTCCTACGAAATCACCCTGGTCAACGACGGCAGCACTGACGGAAGCGAAACGGTGCTGGAACGCTTATCCTCCCAGTTCCCGGCATTGAGGGTCCTGCACTTTGAAAAAAACGCGGGCCAGAGCGCGGCCCTGCACGCGGGTCTGAATGCCGCCCGGGGCCGGCTGCTGGTGAGTCTGGATGGCGACCTGCAGAATGATCCGGCGGACATCCCGGCCATGCTCGATCTTCTGGAAACCCACGATCTGGTCTGCGGCTTCCGCAAAAATCGCCGGGATACCTGGTCCAAACGCGCCGCCTCGCGGATCGCCAATTTTGTCCGCTCCCGCTTTGTGGGCGATGGCGTGCGCGACACGGGCTGCACGCTCAAGGCCTACCGCCGCGGGGTCATCCATACGCTGCCCAATTTCCGCGGCATGCACCGCTTCATCCCGGCCTTTGTCAAGGGCCACGGCTATCGCATCACGGAAATGCCCGTCAACCACCGTGCCCGCATCCACGGGGTGAGCAAGTACAGTGTGGCCGGACGCGCCTTCAAGGCCACCCGCGACATGTTCGGTGTGCGCTGGCTCCTGGCCCGCCGCTGCCCCTACACAATCAGAAAGTAACGGACAATTGAGCCGCAAAAAGGCACAAAAGTGGAGAATGCCTCATTAAAAATGACTCAGGCCTGATGGCAGAATTTCCGCCCACCCAACGCTCAACCGAGAACCGACATGGACCAACCGCTGATCACCTTCACCCTGCCCTTCCTGCAAAAGGAGGTCATCATCACCGCGTGGAAACTCATCGGCTACGGCGGGGTGTTTCTGTTTGCCGGACGCTGGTTTGTCCAGCTCTACGCCTCGCACAAGGCCAAAAAGCCGGTCATGCCCCTGCTCTTCTGGATCATGAGCCTGGTGGGCAGTGTCATGGTGCTCAGTTATTTCACCTTCGGCAAAAACGATTCCGTGGGCATTCTCGGAAACCTCTTCCCGGCCTTCATCGCCGCCTACAATCTCTGGCTGGAACTCAGCCACAGGAAACAAAACGGGAGCTCAACCTCCTAAAATCTGCGTGATCTGCGCCATCCGCGGTTAAAAATGCATTTTTAGGATCAAATCAGCAGTATGAAAACACAGATCGCCCCTACCCGCATTCAGGATTTGCCCGAGACCTATGAAGGATTGTGCCGCCATTTTCTCCCGCGGCCCATCCATGATCCGGTGCAGTATCGGAACACCTGTGCCATCGCCGGTATTTTTGCAGGACATGATCTCAACAAGGATCAGGAGGACTACTTTGAACTCCTCTGTGAACTGATTGAGACCTATGAAAAACCTCTTTCCCCTGAACCCACCCTCAAGCCGCTCGATCTTTTGGCTTTCCTGATGGAACAACATCAGATCAACGGATCGGATTTGGCAAAATGGCTCCACGTGGACCGGAGTCTCGTCAGTCGCATTTTTAATGGGGAACGTCAACTGACGGTCAACCAGATCAAAACACTGGGCCAGAAGTTCGGTGTCAGTCCCGCTCTTTTTATCGGCTAACGGCGGTAAAAACACTCCACGCCGACAATCTCGCTGCGGGCGTAATTCAGTCCGGTATTGCGGCCCAATTCAAACCCCCGGTTCCTCCAGTCGAAAAGACCGTCAAAAACCTTCTCGGATTCGGTCAATATGCTGCCGGTCTTCGGAATCAAAAGTCGCGCATAGTTCTTTCGCAAATTTTTGTCAAAACGGATCTGCTCATCAATTCCCACAATGAATTTGGGGCCCGGCTGACGGAGCTTCTGGTTCACCTCATCCAGACTCGTCAAAACCGTCCACCGGCGGTTGCCGTAAAAAACCAGGCTCGGTTCGGAATAACGGTACGCGATAAACTCCGTCTCTGCAGGCATGGATTGCATGACTTCTCTCATCTGGATGGCAGGAAGCTGTTTCCGCATGCTGACTGCCAGGATCGGCAGACTGCACACCACCAGCAACAGGGCGGCAGGCACATACCGCATCCTGCGGAAGTACACAGCCAGGCTCATCAGGATCAATCCCGTCAGAATCGCCGAAGCAGACCAGAAAATGGGGGATGTTTCCGGGATCGCGGGAAGGATGTACAGATGAAGGTTCAATCCCGCCAGGAAAACCAGGAGGGCGACCAACCCATAAAGGCTTGTTGCCACCCAAAAAAAGACCCTTGGCCAGCCGTCGGCATCCTCGCGTCGCAGCTTCAGTCCCTGGGCAAGAATCAGAAAGAAAGCGGCGAATCCGGGCAGGACATAATGCGGCAGACGCGTGGCGTACAGGCTGAAAATCACGTACGGTGCGGCCAGGAAGGACAGCAGCCAGACATTCAGGGGCGTCCATTCCCTCCGCAAAATGCGCCAACCCCAGCCCAGGAAGGCGATCCAGGGGCACAGGCTCAGGAAGGCGGTCGCAAAATAATAAAAGACAAAGGTCCGCCGGTCGTTGATCTCGCCAATGCCGCGCTCCACGACATGTTTGCCCATGCCGATCCTCCAAAATTCACCGTCGGTCCTGATCAGGGCGGGGATCCCCCAGGCGGCCATGATCAGCACAATGACCGGGATCCCCCAGTGCAGACGCAGGTTTTTCCAGGGCAGCGGTTTTCTCCAGAGGGCAAACCGGTACAGCAGCAGGGCCACCAGGGGAAGCACCTGGGTCAGCGGCCCCTTGGCCAGAAACCCCAAACCCTGTGAAAGATACAGGACCCAGAACCACTTCCGGTCGGGGGTGGCGCCGGGTTTGATCAACAGTTCGTACAGGGCCCACAGGGAAAGGGTCACGGCCAGGACCATGGGCATATCCGCCACGGCACTGCGTCCGTGAATCTGGATTTGCAGGCAGGTCAGCAACCCGAAGGTGGCGGCAAAACCGGTCACCGCGTCAAAAAAGCGGCGGCCCATCCGGAAAACCACCAGGATCAGCGCCAGGGTGCAGAGGATCGAGGGCATGCGGGCGGCGAGTTCGTTGACACCCATGAGGTTGTAAAACGGACGCATCATCCAGTAGATGAGCACGGGTTTGTCGAAGCGGTATTCCCCGTTGAAATACGGAATGATCCATTCACCCCGCTCCATCATCTCGCGGGTGGCCTGGGCAAACCGCGGTTCATCCCGGTCGATCAACGGCAGCGTGTCGGACCCCGGCAGCAGCACCAGCAGCGTCAGGGCCGCCAGGAGCCAGGCTCCGTAGTGCCGCAAAAACCCCTCCCATTTGGAGGCTGCAGGAGCTGTGTGGTCATCCGTCACCGGGCCACTCAATCGTTCCCGCAGAACTTTTCAAGGCTGATCGATGGATTTTTGGGATTCGGACACGGGTGACGCGGCCCTCTGTTCTGTAAACCAGTCGAGGGCCTCGCGGTAGGTGTCCGGGGTGTTGCAGTCCCAGGAAAGCCATCGGGGATCACAGGGGACGCGCCTGATGACACCGGCCTGTCCGTCCAAAAATCCCCGCATCCCGAGTGTCGCCTCCGAAAGATGCATCAAGTCCGCCCGGAACCGATTGTGAAACACGACCGGATGGCCCCGGCGACCCGCACGGTCGGGAACCAAAATCGGGTCGTTCCCCTGGAGGCACACCTGCCTCAAAAGTTCGTACACCTCTCCGGGACGGGGCTGATCCACCGACGTCACCAAAAAAAAGCCCTCCTCCTCCGGGACTTCCCGGACCCCGGCCGCAAGGGAGGTGATTTTACCCGACTGCGACCGGGCATTATGCACCAATTGCCTCTGCGGAAGGCGCGGGAGCCAGAGGGGGTAATTGTGGGAGCCGAGCACCACCACGGGATTCCACCCGGTCTGTACCAGCAGGGCCACCGTCCATTCCAGCAGGGTTGTCCCGCCCACCCACGGAAGCGCAGCTTTCTCCCGCCCCATCCGGCTGGAGAGTCCCGCCGCCAAAATGATCGCCGTAAATATCATGGGTTGGAACGGGTGGCCGCCTCACGCGGGCGGCGGCGGACCCGGATCAGTTCGGCCCCGATGCTGACGGCGATTTCCATGGGGGTTTCCGCCCCGATTTCGATGCCGATGGGCGCGTGGAGCACCTTTTCGGAAAAGACCACGTTCCGTTCCCCGAGGGCGGCAAGAACCGTGGAGACCCGGGGTCGGCTTCCGAGCAGACCCAGATATTTCAAGCTGTGCACACCGGCAAGCGCTTCCATTGCCTCCACGTCCTGCCCATACCCGCGGGTGACCAGCACGGCATACATTTCCCCCCGCCAGCTTTTCAGGCGTTCCACGCAGGACCTCAGATTTTTCTCAAGCCGGCACCGTTTCGGAAAACAGCCCGGTTCCAGCCACTCCTGTCGGTCATCATGAATGCAAATGTTGAAATCAAGTTCATCCATCAGCCGTGCGAGGGCCCGGCCGATGTGCCCGGCTCCCACCACGAGCAATTGCGGCGCGGGTTCGATCTCCTCCTCGAAGACCTCCCCTGTCACAGGGCCCCCCACTCCCGCCAATGAAACGGGCCCGGGGGAAACCAGACGTGTCAGCAAAGTCACCGACTTTCCATTCTCAAGCGCGGTATTCAGGGCCTGAATCACGGACATATCCTGCGCCGGGGTCAGACGGACAATCCACACGGTCATGATTCCGCCACAAATCCCCTCGCGGATGTCCCCGGGACGCCCCCGGAGATCGGCCTCAAAGGTGCGGGGCTGACCATCCTCAAGTGTCTGTTGGGCCAGCTCCAAAATCCGGGCTTCGGTGGCTCCTCCGCCTATGGTGCCCTCCGGGGCACCCTTGACCGGCAAAAACTGGCGCGCACCGGGTACGCGCGGAGTGGATCCCTTCGCGGAAACAACAGTGGCAAGAGCCACGGGGCCCGCCTCCAATGCCTTTTCTAGTGCGCTGAAAAAAGCGTTCAATACGAACAGGCTTAGCCGACATAAATTGTTCGGCAAGTTCAATCATTGCACTTGGCAAAACTTTTTATCCTGTCTAAATCCACGGAACATCGGTTTTGATTTTTCAAAATGATCGCCGTTCCAACTGCTACCTGAACCTGTTTTTCCCCACCCCGGACGGCCCTTTTCCTCAAAAACCACCCACGGGACTCCTATGGATTTGAATACGATCAAAGAAATCAAACGTCCGCAGACCGCGGACTCAGTCACCGCCTGGGACAATGGCTATGCCTGGCTGGCGGGCGGAACGTGGCTTTTTTCGGAGCCGCAGGTCAACACCCACACCCTCATTGATCTGGAGACGTTGAAATGGCCCTCCCTCACGGCCTCCCCGGCGGGTTTGGAGATTGCCGCAACCTGCAAGGTCATTGAGCTGGACCGGTTCGCCGCCCCGGCGGATTGGAAGGCGGCGCCACTTTTCAGCGAATGCTGCCGGTCCTTCCTGGCCTCCTTCAAAATCTGGAACGAGGCCACCGTGGGGGGAAACCTGATCATGTCCCTGCCCGCCGGACCGATGATTTCCCTGACGGCAGCCTTGGAGGGGGTCTGCACCCTGTGGCCCCGCCAGGGCACCCCCCGGCAGGTCCCCGTGGTGGATTTTGTGACGGGCAACCACCAGAACATCCTTGCCCCCGGGGAATTGCTCCGTTCCATCCACCTTCCGGCCAGTGCCCTGAAAAAAACCCACGCCTTCCGCCGTTTCACTCTCACGCATCTGGGCCGGTCCGAAGTCCTGATCATCGGCACCCGCGACCCGGCGTCCGGGGAGATGCTTCTGACCGTGACCGCCTCCACGCTGCGGCCCCTGCAATTCCATTTTCAACACCCCCCCTCTGCCGCCGACGTGAAGTCCGCCATCGAGGCCCGTGCCCCGATTGGGATGTATCTGGAGGACACACACGGCTCGCGGGAGCATCGCCGCCATTTGACCTACTATTTTTCCGAGCAGATTCGCCAGGAACTTTTCAGATAAGGAACCCACCACCATGAATTTTTCCATCAACAAGACAGCCACCTCCGCAGAACCCCGTCCGGGCCAGTGTCTGCGAACCTTTGTCCGGGAACAGGGCTGGTTCGGTGTCAAAAAGGGATGTGACGCGGGTGATTGCGGGGCCTGTACCGTATGGCTTGACGGCACACCCGTCCACAGTTGCCTGGTTCCGGCCTTCCGGGCGGCGGACCGCGAGGTCACGACCATCGAGGGGCTTTCCTGCGGGGGCACGCTGCATCCGATGCAACAATCGTTCCTCGACGCCCAGGCGTTCCAATGCGGTTTCTGCGCGGCGGGCATGATCATGACCTCCGCCAGTCTTTCCGAGGAGGACAAAAAGGACCTCGCTTTTCGACTCAAGGGCAATCTGTGCCGGTGCACGGGGTATCATGCGATTGAGGATGCCCTCAACGGGGTGGCCTCCGTCGAAAGGGATGTTGCCGGAAAAGCCTGCGGTTCGAGTCTGCAAAGTCCCCTCGCCCATTCGATCGTCACGGGCACGGCCCGTTATACGGCGGATATCAGGATGGAGGGACTGCTGCACCTGAAGGTCCTCCGTTCCCCCCACGCGCACGCCAGGCTTCTGGCCATCCGCACGGAAAAGGCCCGGGCCCTGCCGGGGGTGCATGCGGTTTTCACCTGGGAGGATGTGCCCCGTCGCCCCTATACCTCGGCCCTGCATGACGATTACCGGGTTGACCCGGATGACACATACATCCTGGACAATGTGGCCCGGTTTGTCGGGCAGCGCCTCGCGGCGGTGGTGGCGGAGTCCGAGGGCATCGCCGAAGAGGCCTGCCGCCTCATTGAGATCGATTATGAGATTCTCCCGGCGGTGTTTGATCCCGAGGAGGCGATGCTGCCGGGGGCGCCCGTGCTCCATCACAAGGAGGCGGATTCCCGCATCCAGCGTCCGGGCCGGAATATTTTTGTCACAATCGACAGCGAATACGGCAATGTCAAAAGGGGATTTGAGGAGGCCGAGGTCATTGTCGAGGGCACCTACCTGAGCAACAAAATCCAGCACGCGCATCTGGAAACGCATGTCGCCATCGCCTCCCGCAGCGAGGATGGCAGGATCCATGTCCGCACCAGCTCCCAGGCCCCCTTCCAGACCAAGGCCAAGCTGGCCTATCTGCTGGGCATTTACCCGGATCAAATCCATGTTTACTCGGAAAGGATCGGAGGCGGATTCGGCGGCAAACAGGAGATGCTCTGCGAGGAACTCTGTGTTCTGGCCCTGCTCAAAACCGGACGCCCGGTCAAATGGGAATTCACCCGTGAGGAGGAATTTGTCGCCGGTGTGTCGCGTCACCCGATGAAAACAAGCCTCAAGGTGGGGGCAAAAAAGGATGGCACACTCACGGCGATCCAGATTCGCGTCGTATCCAACACCGGTGCCTACGGAAACCACGGCGGGGAAACATTGGCGGCCTCCCTGAGCCAGTCCCTCCAGATTTACCGCTGCCCGAACATGCAGGGGACCGGCTACGCCGTGTATACAAACATCCCGCCCTCGGGGGCCTTTCGCGGGTACGGTTCCTCGCAAACGGTGTTTGCCGTGGAGTCGGCCATGGGTGATCTGGCGCGCAAATTGGGCATGAATCTTTTCGAGCTGCAGCGCAAAAATGTCGTCGTCCCGGGTGACTTCGTCCACAGCATCTGGTAGGGGCCATCGGATGCGGAAATGGGCAGTTATGGTCTGGACCAGTGCATGGACTTTGTCGAGAAGGCCCTCGCCAGCGGGCGTGGTGAAATCAAACCCGTGGGCGATGAATGGCTCGAGGGCCGGGGTCATGCCATTCACATGCACGACTGTGTGCCGCCGACCGAACAGCGTTCCGAAGCCCACATCAACCTGCGGGCGGATGGCACCTACTACCTGACCAATGGCGTGACGGAAATGGGCAATGGAACGATCACCTCCATGCGGCAGGTGGCGGCATCGATCCTGAACACAACCGCCGACAGGATTGAGCTGGTCATTGCGGATACGGACAGGACGGCTTACGATACGGGGACTTTCTCAAGCGTGGGCACCAGTGTCTCCTGCAAGGCGGTGAGTCTCGCGGCGGAAAATCTCCGGGAAAACATCCTCAGGGCGGCCAGCGATCTGACCTCCACGCCCCTTTCGGAATGCACACTGGCTGATGAGGCCGTCCTCTGCGGCAGCCGCCGGATTCCGCTGGCCGAACTTTTTGCCGCCGTGCCGGACTCGGCGCACAAATTTCTGGTGATGCGCAAAGCCTACGGCTCGCCCAGGACAACCTGTTTCAACGTCCACGGATTCCGGATCGCGGTCAACAAGATCACGGGTGAAATCCGCATCCTGCAGAGTGTGCATGCGGCGGATGCGGGGACAATCCTCAATCCCATGCAGTGCCGCGGCCAGGTGGAGGGGGCGGTGGCCCAAGGCATCGGCAGCAGTCTTTTTGAACGCATGGTTTTTGATGACCATGGCAAAATGATCAATCCGACCTTCCGCAATTACCGGATCTCGGCCTTTGCGGACATCCCCCGGACGGAGATTTTCTTTGCGGATACCTTCGATGCCTACGGGCCTCTGGGCGCAAAATCCGCCGGGGAAACGCCGATCATCCCGGTGGCTCCCGCCCTGGGAAATGCCCTGGCCGATGCGACGGGGCTCCGCTTCGAGAGTCTGCCTTTCAGTGCGGACCGGATTTTTGAAAAACTGCAGACCCTGGGCTGATCCATGAATTCACCCGCCGTCCTCATCGCCACGGCCCGGATCCGTTCCGGCTGTGACCCCGCCTTTGAGGCCTGGAAAATCCGCCACGACATGGTTGTTGGAAAATTCCCGGGTTTTGTCAGCAGCGACATCCTTCCCCCCACCCGTCCGGAAAGCCGTCAATGGACGATCCTCCTCAACTTCCGGACCGCCGCCGATGTCGGGCTCTGGCAACAATCCACGGAGCGTGCCGCGCTCCTGGCCGAGGGGGCGCCGCTTTTTGAGGACGGCACTTTGGAGGAGGTGGTCCGTGCGGGGGACCCGGGCGAAAAACCCGGCCACAATGTGACGGAGGTGGTGTTCTCAAAAATCAGGCCGGGCCGGGAGGATGCCTACCGTCAGTGGTCGGCCCGGATTCAGGCGGCCCAGGCAAGATATCCGGGCTACCGGGGCATGTTTCTGCAGCCTCCGGAGGATCCGGGCGGTCTGTGGACGACGATTATCCGTTTTGACACGGCCCCGCACCTGGAGGCATGGATGAATGCCCCCGAACGCAAATCACTTCTGGCCGAGTCGGGCGAATTCATCGAACATGAACATTTCACGCGCCTGGCCACCTCCTTTCCCGGCTGGGTGCCTGTGGACCCCACAACGGGCCAGGGTCCGCCCAATTGGAAAACGGCGTTATTGGTGCTGCTGGGCCTTTTTCCCGTGGTGATGCTGGAACTGCGTTTTCTGAGTCCCGTCCTTGCCGGTTGGGGACTGCACGCCTCGCTGGCGACCTTCATCGGCAATGTCATCAGTGTCGCCGTGACAAGCTTCATCACCATGCCCCTTTTTGTCCGCTGGTTTGGATGGTGGCTTTTCCCTCAGGCCGCCTCCATGGCCGGGGTCACCGGCAGGGGGCTCTCCCTTCTGTGCCTGCTTTTTGCCATCGAAGTCATCGCACTCTGGAAACTTTTACCTTGGTGACAAAACCCAACCCCCCCATACAACCCATGAAAAAAATACAATGCCTCCTTGTCGCAGCCGCACTCACGCTGGTCTGCACCTTCCCTGTCTCCGCACAGGAAACACCCGCCTTCCTGAAGGAAGTGGTGACCTATAACGGTCCGGCACCATCAAAGGAAGAACTGGCCATGCGGGATGTCTACCAACTCAACCAGTCGATGTTCGGCATTTATGACACGTCGTTGAAAATATACCAGAGGAACATCCGGGAGCGGGTCCCCTTGATCATGGGGCTTTTCAGTGGAAAAGGCGGACGATTCATCCTCTACCGTCCGGGCAAGGAACCCCTGGAAGCGCCTTCGGTGCCCGTGATCTATCAACTCTGCAAATCCACGGGACACTGCGCCATGGGAACCTATGCGCTGGTCGCCCCCTACATCGGCACGGCCAAAACCAATCAGTCCTGGGTCACACCCATGAAAGCCTATCGCATGGACGTCATCAGCGCCAAGGCGAGCATTCCCAACCTCAATATCAAACCGGAGGAAAAGGAACTGCTCATCGACACACTCACCAGGATCGAAACATTCATGGATACCTGCCTCAAAAACGGCACATTCTCCTATGCCGATCTCGAGGCCTACGCCCGGGGTGTGGAACCCAACATCGAAAAACTCGTCGCCGTGGCCTCCTCCGCGCAGGTCAAACATTGGTTCGGTGTCCTGACGGAATGGAAAAAACTGCTGGGCAAGGATTGGGACCGCACCTATGCACTCTCCAACTCGATCTATGTCGCCCGGCAAAACAACATCCTCTTCAGCGTGCTGGTCCAGTTCATGGGCAAGGACGCAATCAACAACCGTCTGATCATGCTCGAGACAACCGATTTTCAAACCACCCCGGAGGCCATGATGGAGGCTTTTGCCCGCATCGTCTCCGACCGCGTCCTGGGGAAAGTCTTCTTCAACAATGACCGGCTGATGGACTATGAACTGCTTGGGTTTGGCGGACGCGCCGCGATCGAGGCGGAAATGAAGAAGTTGGGCAAGGAAGCGGTCCTTCCCCCGCTGGTTCCCTTCAACAGCACCGCATGGCCCTGGAAAACAGATCCCGCCTCTGGCACGGGTCCGAAATCCTTCGACGATCTGCACGAGATGGGTCTGCTCAAGAAATGATGTTCTCCGGGAACACCCCCACCCCACACCCCCTCCGGGTGCGGGGGTTTTTTGTTTTTCACACGGTCACAGTGCGCCTCATCACGGGATTGTTTCCATGCCGCAAAGGCGCCCGGGTGAAGCGCGTGTGTGAATGTGGCCTCGTGAGGACCAGGAAATCCCTCCGCGAATGGCCGGGCAGCACATGGGTCAACTCGGAGGCTTGGATCCCCCGCCCGGCCATATCCCAGGAACAAATCTGTTTCAACGAAATGGATTCGGCACCACTGTCTGATCCGTGATCTCCCGGGCCCGGCTCCACTCAATCATCCGCGTGGCGATTCCGGGAAGGTCCAGCACCTCGCCGGCCCCTCCGGCCTCGATGGCGGCACGGGGCATGCCAAAAACCACGCAACTTGATTCCTCCTGGGCCACGGTGCAGGCACCCTCCAAAAAAAGCTGTCGCATTCCATCGGCCCCGTCCCGTCCCATACCGGTCAGCAGGGCGGCAAATATATTGCGGCCTCCACAGGCCTGGGCGGAGTGGAAGAGCACATCCACGGACGGGCGCTGATGACGCACAGGGGGGGCTTCATTGAGATTGACGCCATACGTGTCCCCTCTCCGAACCACAACCATGTGCATCCCTCCGGGGGCCACCACAGCCATTCCCGCACGCAGATTCTGTCCGTCGACGGCCTCGCTCACATTCAGGGCGCACAACTGGTTGAGGCGGTCGGCAAAGGAACGCGAAAAATGGGCCGGGATGTGTTGGACGATACAGACCGGAGGCATGTCCGCGGGAAGCCGGATCAATATCTCGCGGATGGCCTCGGTTCCGCCTGTGGAAGCCCCGATGACAATCAGGGAGCGGTTGAAGATTCCTGACCCCGACGGCAGGGGGGGATGGGGAAAAACAATCGACGACGACCGACGGGGCAGGGCCGGAGGTTTTGAACGGGCTGCGGCACGGATTTTTTCAACCAGTCCCGTTTTCAACTCGTCGAGGGCATGGAGCCCGGCGGGTTTGGCCATCACATCAAAGGCCCCGTGTTCCAGGGCCCGCAATGCCTTGTCCGACCCCGCTTTGGTGACGGAACTGAGCACGATGGCGGGCAACGGATATTCCTCGCGCAAAATGTCCAGAAAAGTCAGTCCGTCCATGCGCGGCATCTCGATGTCGAGGGTGATGACCTCCGGTCGGAACTTCAGGATCCGGTCACGTGCGATCAGGGGATCAAAGGCGGTGGCGACCACCTCGATATCCGTCTCCTCGGCCAGGCAGCGGGAGATCATGCCCCGTGCGATGGCGGAATCGTCAATGATCAGGACACGGATTTTATTCATGTGGCGGGGACGTCGGCAGAGACATCCTGCCTTTGTCTTAGCATCTTCGGTTCTTCCCGCCACTAGGGGACATCCCCTATAGGCAATCGGAGGGAGATGGTTAGGCTCCTGACATCAAAAACACCCCTATGAAAACACTCATCAAATCCCTTCTTCTTCTGACCGTCATGCCTGCCATGGTTCAATCATCCCTGCTGGCAAAGGACAAGGTCATCACCCCCCTCCAACAGAAACAAATCGACAAGTGCATCAAGGAAGTCTCGGCCTGGGCCGCCAACCCGGTCCTGATCAAGGCCCTTCAGGAGCAGAATGCGAAGGGTCCGGTTCCGGGCCTGACCAATGATGTCTGGAAGGGGAAACTTCGCACCAGTGACGAAATCAAGGCCTACCAATCCAATCCCGCGGGCGCGTTTCTGTCCAGCTCTCTGGCCGCATCCGGCGGTCTCTACGGGGAGGCCTTTCTCTCGGCGGCCCAGGGGGAAAAGGTCGCCTTTGTCCAAAAAACCACCTCATACATCCACAAGGGCAAGGAGAAGTTCGATGCCGCCTTCGATTCCGGAAAACCCTGGCAGGGAAAACCCGAGTTTGACGAATCCTCCCAGAACTACCTTGTGCAGATTTCCGTCCCGGTCCTCGACAAATCAAAGGCCATCGGGGTGCTGACCGTCGGCATCGACTGCTCGGTTCTGGATAAACTATCCAAATAGTCCCGTCCCCACCCCCTGGCATGCACAGGGGGGCATTTTTTGATTCCGACATTTTTGTTCCATGAAAAAATCCCGGTTCACCCTCCAACAGCAGTGGATGACATTGAGTTGTTCACTGGTCCTGCTCATGGCCATCGTCTCCTCGGCCTGCCTGTGGTATCTGCTCCGGAACCAGAAGATGATCCAACTCCAGCTTTCGGAGGAAATCAACCGTCTCTTCCTTCTCGAAAGCATCGCCCAGCGCTTTGAAAAAATCATTCAGGCCGAACGGACGGTGATCACCCTCCGGGTCGGTACCGACCAGTACAACGCCGTGGACGCCTCCCGCAGCCAGGAAGTCGCCGCCCTGCTCGAGGAATGGAAATTGTTTGAAGCGAAATTCCAGGGAGCGGAGAGGGATGTCACGCTCTCCTCGGTGTTTGAAATCCAGATGGAAAATTTCATGAAAGCCTCGGAGCAGATCCGCTCGGTCCTGGCCCTGGACACAAGGGACGGACGGCTGGATGCGG
This sequence comes from Verrucomicrobiia bacterium, assembly GCA_033764445.1. Taxonomy (GTDB): domain Bacteria; phylum Verrucomicrobiota; class Verrucomicrobiia; order JAWXBN01; family JAWXBN01; genus JANRIZ01. The sequence goes on from JANRIZ010000107.1 coordinate 18,003, forward strand.
TCGATATTTCCGAAAACTCCCAAAAACCCGCCTTTATTGAACTCTGTACGGCCATCAACCAACTTCAGAAAGAATCCCAGTCCCTGATTCATTCCCTGGTCAAATCCCAGGAAACGCTGATCGTTCGGACCACGCACCTTTCGATGCTGGTGGGCATCTCGGCCCTGGTACTGGCGGGAATTCTCAGCTATATCGCCGCCAGGGTCCTCACGGCACCGATCATTTCCAGCATTGCCACGGTCCATCACACGGGTCTGGAGCTGCAGGGGGCCTCCTCCAATCTTCTGAAGGTCAGCAGGGATCTGGCAGGGGCCAGCAGCCAGCAGGCGGCCTCCCTCGAGGAAACCTCGTCAGCGGTGGAGGAACTCTCCTCCATGACCGAATCCCACCTGCGCGGCACCCGCACGATGAAGCAGCTCTCCAACGAGGTCGATGCCTTGGCGGCCTCGGGCGAAAATGAAATGCTCCGCCTCCAAAAGGCCATGGAGGCGATCGAGGAAAGTCACCGGGGCACTTCGCGCATTGTCAAAACCATCGACGAAATCGCCTTCCAGACCAACATCCTGGCCCTCAACGCGGCGGTGGAAGCGGCCCGGGCGGGTCAGTCAGGGGCGGGTTTTGCGGTCGTGGCCGATGAGGTCCGCCGTCTGGCACAGAAATGCGCGGAGGCGGTCCGGGAAACCAGCTCCAAACTCAATGACTCCGCCCGCCGCGGTTCCGAAGCCTTCGACATCAGCCGGGAAGTGACGGTGGCGGTCAACGCGATCATGGAAAAATCCCGCCAGGTCCGCCTCATCATCGATGAAACGGCCGCCTCGGCGGAACAGCAGGCCGAGGGGTTCCGCCAGGTCTCCCGGGCCGTGCTTGAAATCGACAAGGTCACCCAATCCAATGCGGCGATTTCCGAGGACGCGGCGGCCATGGCGGAAAATCTCCGGCAGCACATTACCGAACTTTCCCACAGCGTCGACTCCCTGGGGGCGATCGTGGGCAAAAAATCCGCCCATATCCCCGCTTCCTATACGGACGGTTTTTCCCACCCGGTTGCGGAGCAACCTCTGCGAAGCGTAAAAAGGACGGCAGAAACCGTGAGCCCGGCGGATCAGACGCTGGTCTAGACCCCGCGTGACGGGCGGGGACAGGGAGGCATCCGGGCGGCTGGCATTCAAACCGGAATTTTTCAGAAAATAGGGGTCTTCCCCTATGGTCCCCGCACCCCGCCCCGTCTAAGCTTGGCCCATCATCCAAACACGAATCCAGGGAATGAGTTTATGACACACAACAGCACCCCTTCGGCAATCTTCACCGGCGGAAAATTTCTCACCTTTGTGGTGGACGAAAAAATCTACGGACTGGAAATCCTGCGCATCCGGGAAATCATCCGGATGCTCGAGATCACCCCCGTCCCGGAAATGCCCGCCTACATCAAGGGGGTCATCAACCTCAGGGGGAAAATTGTCCCGGTTGTGGATCTGCGCCTGAAGTTCTCCCTCCCGCCCATCGAAATCAACGAACGTTCCTGCACGGTGGTGGTGACGGTCAACACCCACTCGGGAAATTCCTGTCTGATGGGTCTGCTGGTCGATTCCGTCGAGGAGGTGCTCACCCTCGCGGGCGGGGACCTGGAGGCCACCCCCGATTTCGGCCTGCCTCTGGCCACCGAATACATCAAAGGCATGGCCAAACTGGACTCCAAGGTGATGACCCTGCTGGATATCGACCGCGTGGTGGCCGCCGGAACCATCCAGGCGGCCTCCCACTCCCCCCTTCCCGCCCCGCAGCCATGAACCGCCCGGACCTCCCCCCCCGCCCCCGACTGCTGTCACCGGAAAAAATTTCCGCCCGTGACTACGAACTGATCCGTTCCATCATCCACACCACCAGCCGGGTCAATCTCGGTGAAAACAAGACCGAACTGGTCTGCGCCCGGATCCGGAAACGTCTCCGGGCCACGGGCATCCCCTCCATCCGCCAATACTGCTCCCTGATCCGTCAGGGTCTGCTCGAGGATGAGATTCCCCACCTCATCGACGTCACCACCACCAACCACACGTTTTTTTTCAGGGAACCCGAACATTTTGACTTCCTGCGCGAGCACATCCTGCCGGAATTCAGAAAAGCCCAGGTGACGGACCCCGGCCTTGAACTGCGCCTCTGGAGCGCGGCCTGCTCCTCGGGCGAGGAACCGTATTCCCTGGCGATCACCCTGGCGGAATGTCTGGGGCTTTCCCCAAAAATCCCATGGCGGATTTTCGCCTCGGACATCTCCTCGGTCATGGTGGAGACCGCCCGCATGGCGACCTACCGCGCGGAGCGGATGACATCGATTGGAATGGCTCTCCGAAAAAAATATTTCATCCAGGACAACGACTCCTGCACGGTCATCGAGGCGCTCCGTCGCCGGGTTCTCATCCGCCAACTCAACCTCCTGGAGGACCCCGCGCCCGCGCCGCATCCCTTCGATGTCATTTTCTGCCGCAATGTCATGATCTACTTCGACCGCCCCACCCAGCAGCAGCTCCTCGAGCGGCTCTCCGCATCCCTGCGTCCCGGGGGCTATCTGATCGTCGGCCACGCGGAAGGGCTCTCGGGAATCCGCAAACATCTCACTCTCGTCAAACCCTCCATCCTCCGGAACCAAAACCTATGAATTCACTCCCCTCTCCTGTCGCCCTGGCACGCCCTTCCTCCCGTCTTTCCCCACGAACCCACGCCCAGGAGGTCCCCCCCCTGTTGGCCCGCATCCTTCTCATCGATGACAGTGCCATGTACCGGAAGGTCATGTTCAAGGTCTTCCACATTTTCCACTGTCAGATCATCGAGGCGGCAAACGGCCAGGATGGTCTGGATGCAGCCCGGAAAATCAGGCCCACGCTGGTCATTTTGGACATCAACATGCCGGTCCTGGATGGGGAGGGCTGTCTCCGGGCCCTGAAGGCGGACCCCGCCCTGGCGGATATCCCGGTCATCATGCTCTCGGCCAATGAGGACCAGGAAACCATTTCCAAATTCAAGGCTCTGGGGGCATGCGAATTTCTCAAAAAATCCCTCAACTCCTGGGAAATGATCGACAAGGTCCGGCGGTTTGTCCCCCTCAGCCACATGATCAACATCTGACCGCCCCCACCGGCTCTCAGCGGCGGAGTTCAGTGATCAGGGCCGCCATCAGTTCCTCAATGCTGAAGGGCTTGTGCAGGAGTCTCACACCCTCCTCAAGAAACCCGTGCCGGGCGATGACCTCACTGGGGTATCCCGACATGTACAACACCCGGAGTCCGGGCTGCACCTGCAGGAGGCGTTCATACAACTGGCGCCCATTGATCAGGGGCATGATGACATCGGTCAGGAGCAGGTCGACTTTTGTCTCGCATTCATCCATCACCTGCATTGCCTCTTCCAGGCTGGAGGCGGAAAGGGCGGTATAACCGCATCCCTCCAGGGCCGTACAGGTGAACTTTCTGACCATGGCATTGTCCTCGACCACCAAAATCCTTCCCGATCCCTTCGCCGCCGAAACCGGAATGTCAACGGATTCCGGCACCGGATTCTCCCGCCGCTGAATTTTCGGGAAATACAATTGAAAGGAGGTCCCCTTGCCGGGTTCGGAGGTCATGGTGATCCCGCCATTGTGCTGTTTGATGATGCCATATACCATGGCCAGGCCCAGTCCGGTGCCCTTGCCCAGCGGCTTGGTGGTGAAAAAAGGTTCAAAGATGTGTCGGGCCACATCCGGACTGATCCCGCATCCGGTATCTGTCACGGAAAGCACCAGGTAGTCCCCGGAGGGAATGTCCGGCGGGGCATCGGTCCGGTCCTCCCCGAGGACCTGCTCCCGAAGCTCCAGGGTGATGCGTCCACCGTCGGGCATGGCATCCTGGGCATTGAGCGCCAGATTCATCAGCACATGGTTGATCTGCGTGGAATCCGCCTCCACACACCCGAGACCTCCGGGGATTTTGACCTCCATTTCGATGTCCTCCCGGAGGGTCCGCCGGAACAATTTGCGGAAGGATTGGACGATGCTTTCGAGATCGCATACTCTCAGTTGAAAGACCTGTTTGCGTCCGTAGGCGAGCAGTTGGCGCGTGAGTTCCTCCGCCTGGAGCGCCGCCTTGTGAATGATCCTCAGCTGTTCCCGATGCGGGTCCGTCTCGGAAAGATCGTTGATCACCAGCTCGGCAAAACCCCGGATGGGGGTGAGCATGTTGTTGAAATCGTGTGCGATCCCGCCGGCGAGCTGGCCGATGGCCTCCATTTTGTGGGATTGGAACAGTTTCTCCTCCATCGCCTTCCGCTCCATCTCGGCCCCCGCCCGGGTGGCAAAAATCCGGAGCATCGACTCCACCACGCGTTCGTCCTGGATGGGCTTTTTGTACAGGGCGGCCACAATTCCCACGGGCTGGCCATCCGACCCCAGGATGGCCGTTCCCACATATCCGCGGATGGAAAACTGTGCAAGCATCTGGTCTGTGGGGAAATCCTCGGCCACCCCGTCCCGGAAGGTGCAGACGGTTTTTTCCAGCGCCTTTTCACACGGGGTCCCGGCCAGGGGGTACTCGAAATTCGGCACGATCACCCCCCCGGAATGCACGGCCAGGGTCCGTACCCGTTCCCTCGATCCGGGCATCAACTCCCCGATGAGTGTGATATCCGCATCGAGGATGACAGAGAGTTGCTCCAGTAACACCTCGAGAATCGACTGGTTTCCACTGCGGGAAAACTCGCGCGAGGCCTGTTCGATCTTGTCCTCGAGGAGTTTTTTTTCTGTCTGGTCCAGACCCGAACCGATGACATAACGTATTTTTCCCTTCGCATCCAGAATGACGGAGTTGGTCCAGCTGATCCACCGGTTTTCCCCGTTTTTGCTGATCCAGTAATTTTCGTAGGCCAGGGGAAAGTCCCCGGCCTTCAACTGGTCAAAGGTCTGACGCACCCCCTCCATCTCATCGGGACGGATCAGAAAATCCCAGAAGGCACGGCCCTCCACCTCGGGAAAAAGATACCCGGTGCATTTTTCACACGCCTGGTTGAACCGGACAATCCGCCCCTGCGGGTCCAGCACGATGACCAGGGCGCCAATGGTGTTGAGGATCGTGGAAATGAAATTCCGCTCCCGGAAAAGCTCCGCCTCGTAGCGGCGTCTCTCCCCGGCGGCCACCACCAAAGCCGTCTGGTCGGCCACCTGTCCGGCAAAGGACACTTCGTCCTCGGTCCAGGACCGTTCCTGGCCGTGTTCCACGCACACAACGCCCCGGACCCTGCCTTCGATGCGGATGGGGACGTCGAGCATGGAAACAACCCTGGAGTGGGGAAGGTAATCCCTGGCAAATTCCCAGGTGGCGGGATGGAGGGCCGCCTTCACCGCCACGATCGCCCGCCCCTCATGAACCGATTTGATGTAGGAGGGGCAGTATTCCGCCTTCAACTCCATGCCCGAGGAATATTCCCCGGTCCGGGTATCCAGCAGGACAGTGCATCGGAGTATCCGGTCTCCCTCGTCAAAATACCAGACGCTGGCCCGGTCCACATGGAGATTGGCGGTCAGCAGGCTGACAACCTCCTCCAACGCCTCCCCGACGTCCCCCTTGAGCATGTGTCCGCCGGTGGAAAGCTGCAGGACGGCGGCCTGAAACTGGACGGAGCGTTGCATCTGTTTCTGCCGGAGTTTTTCAAGATTGCGCCTCTCGGTGATCTCCGTTGAAATTCCGCACAACAGATCAGACTTGCCCGCCTCATCCCGCAGCGGGAATTTGATGGAGATAAAAACCCGCTCCTCCCCGTTGTCCACAAAACTTTCCTCCACGGTCAGCTCACGGCCCTCCTCAAGCACCTTGCGGTCATTGGCGGTAAATCTGTCCGCCACGTCCTGCGGAAAAAAATCGTGGTCCCGCCTGCCGATCAGGTCCGAGAGGGGGCGTTTGATCAGGGACTCAAATCGTTTGTTGGCCTGGACATACCGGCCCTCGGAATCCTTTGTGTAGATGAACGCATGGGTGTTTTCAAAAAGACTGGTCACCATCTGCCGGCTTTGCTCCAGGGCACGCTCGGCATTCCGCTGGCTGGTGATATCGGTCATTTGCAACAGGATGAGGCCGGGTTTTCCCGCATCATCATCAACGGCAGACATGTGCGCATCCGCCCAGACAATCCCGCCGGTCAGGGTTCGGCAACGGATATAATGTCTGTCCCGGGTCAGGGTGCCGTCTCCAATCCGGTCCATGACCCCCTGGAATTTTCCCCGGTCCTCCTCGACAACCCATTCGCCGAAATTGCGTCCCGGAATCCGCTCCCCGGAGGGATCCTCCAGAAAACCCAAAAAAGCCGGGTTGGCCTCGCGGATGACCCCGCGGGCATCCAAAAGGCACATCCCGACGGCGGAACTGTAAAAGGAGGCCTCCACAAGCTGTTTGTGGGAATCCAGCTGCCGTGTGATCCGAATGTTTTCCTGGAGTTTTTTTCGCGCACCCGAAACCGAACTGCCAGCCACGATGACCGCCAGCATCATCAGGGTCATATCCAGGTGATTGAGTATCTGCCCGTCCGAATAGTCCCAATCAAAACCCAGGGGGTTGTCCTTGAAAAACAACATCCGGGCCAGATACAGCACAATGATCCAGGTGTTGAGCAGAATGCCCGTGCCCACCCCGAACCGCACGGCTCCCCACAACGCCACGACCTCAAAAGCCACCAGTGACGGGGGCAGTCCGGGGGTCATTTTCAATCCGAGGATCAGGACATACAACAGGATCAGTTCGGTCCTCAGGGATAACCGTGTGCCCGACTCCGGCCATTCGACCAGGGAGACCCGCTCATACCCCCGTTTTAATGTCAGTCCCCATCGCGACATCCAGTAGCTCCCCACCATCATCAACGGCACGGAAAATGTCATCGCACCGGACATGTCCACAATCAGTCCGGTGAAATAGGCGGTCCAAAAGGGTGTCGGATTCCCCTCCCCAAACTTCAGGTGGGTTTCCCGCAGAACACCCCCGACGGCCAGTGGCACGAACACTCCCACCAGTAGAAACAAGAACAGTTGCTGAACATCCGGCAGGGAGGAGTTGCCCCGGAGCCGCTGTTGGAACAGCCACCAGGAAAGAAAGACCACCACGGTTTCGGCAATGCCATAGAGCGGAAACAACATGACATTGTTCGCCCCCCACAGGCCACAGGAAATGACGGAGTTCACATACAGCCCGATCAGAACCCGGGGGCCCCACCAATGGACCAGAACAAACCCAATGACCAACGGGAGATACCAGAAGGACAATCCGGTTCCGATCGCAAAGGGCACGGAAATCCGGGTGCAAAGATGAAAAATCGCCAGGGGGGCAATCCACGTCCACCACGGCAGTGGGCCGTGCGATTTCTCGGGTTTGATCACAGGAGTTCCCATCCTAGACACATTCCCTCCCCGCCTCAAGCCCGGGATTTGAAATTGTGGTGTTGCAAACAAACCCGGAATAATTGGGGCAAGCAAACCCGGACACTAAAGTTGATTTGAGCAATGGAGAAGGGGGATTGGTGATTTTTGGTGCGCCGGAGGGTCTTTGAGGATGGTGATGTCGCCATTGGGG
>JANRIZ010000139.1:0-4592 GCA_033764445.1 Verrucomicrobiia bacterium
ATGTGTGCAAAGGCCGCCGAGTCCCGGGGTGATTTCCACCATGAGATCGGGAAACGGGCCAGCGGGGTCGAGGCATTGGGCGGAAGGAGTGCGGGGATTCTTTCATCCACGGGAAATCCGCCCGTGAGGCCGAACAGACCGTAGCGGAGCGTGGCCTCGACGGCCTGCCGGGTTTCATTGACTCCGTGGATGACGACCTCACCCGCCTGGTGGGTGACAATCACATGCACGGGTGCGTAGGCGCGGCGCACCGGGTGAAAGGCCGGGGTGCGGTGGTGGAGATGGTCGACAATGGTCCAGCTGCGCGGGGTGTCCCAGCAGTCGTTGTACATCCAGAAGACCGCCGCCGCACTCGAAAACATGCGCCACCGGAAATTGTGGATGTACTCGGAGAGCGCCTCCCCATGGAGCAGTCCCGTCCAGTACACGTATTCCTCCAGGCTGAAGTCCCGGATTTTTTTTCCCAGCCACAGCTCGGGCGCGGTGTCGGTGTAGGCGGGGGCTCCCATGTGGGCGATGGAATTGTCGCGCGCCACCCAGGTACTGCCCCCAATGCGTGTGTCCGGTCCGAGACTTGTTCGGACGGACGCCAATGAATTGGGCCCGAGAAATCCGCCCTCGTTGGCAAAACGGCATTCCAGCCGCCGGTAGTCATGGAAATTCAGGTTGTGGAATCCCACACACCAGGGATGTTGATCGCCCGCCTCATCGGCATTGGCGAAGAGACCCTCCGGCGAGTAGGGGGAGCTGGGCTGGTAGTGCCGGGTGCCGTCCTCCTGGCGCAGCACCTGCGGAAGTACAAAATGGAACAGTCCGTAATCGACGTGTTTTTCGCCGTTGGCCGGATTTTCGGCCCATTGGGAGACCCATTCCATTTCGTTGTTGCCGCACCAGATCACCAGACTCGGGTGGGGGGCCAGACGGCGCACCTGCCAGGTGGCTTCCAGGGTGATGTTCTCAAGAAATACCGGATCGTTTGAGGGATACTTGCTGCAGGCGTAGGCGAAGTCCTGCCAGACCAGGAGACCCTTCCGATTGCACAGGTCGTAGAAATCCTCACTTTCGTAGAGTCCCCCGCCCCAGACCCGCAGCAGGTTGAAATTCGCTTCGAGGGCGCGATCCACGAGTTGCCGGTAATGTTCCCGGGTGATGCGCGTGAGCATCATGTCCGCAGGCACATAGTTGGCCCCCTTGCAGAACACGGGACGGTCGTTGATCTCCAGAATGAAGGTGCGGCCCTTTTCGGGTCGGTAGTTGCGCGGGGTCCGGACCGTGTCAATTCCCTGGAGCCCCGCGTTGTCACGCGGCAGAGGAGAGGGGTCCTGCCGAAAGCGCACTTTGCGGAAACCGACCTCGCGGGAAGATGAAAACACCTCCATTCCGTGGAGGGTGACCGTTCCGCGGATCTTGTAAAGGGATTGCGCTCCGTGCCCGACAGGCCACCAGAGTTTTGGTTTTGGAACCGGGAGGATGACATCGTAGGTGTGCAGGCCGGGCTTGATGAGGAATGTCTCGGATTTCCCAAGTCCGCCGCAGGAAAGGCTGAGGGCGCAGGGCACCGGCTGGGCGTGGAGACCTTCAATGACAAAACGCCCCCGCACCGAGCCTGAATCGAGGGAATCGTCGAGAGAAGCGAGCGGCGCAAATTGCTCCACGCGGACGGGCGAGTCCGTGTATTCGAGGCAGACGTCGCCGTGGATGCCGACCTGGATCAGGCGGGGACTCCAGTCCCAACCGAACTGGAATTGCGGTTTGCGCAGCCAGTGGCGTTTGTGCAGCCGCTGGTCGATGCCCTGGCTCATCCAACCCTCCGCCGGTTTTTCGGAGGCGTGGAACAGACCGCTTTCTATCTGGACGACCAGCAGGTTTTTTCCCTTCCGCAGTTTGCCCGTCACGTCAATCCGGCAGGGACGGAAGTAATTGGCGTGGGAGCCGATTTCCGTGCCATTGAGAAAAATCCGGGCGACCAGATCGAGTTTTTCAAAAAACAGCCAGGCCCGGGAGTCGAGAGCGCCGACGGGGGCGGTGAAAGTGCGCCGGTAGAACCACATTGTTTCGCTGACCCAGCGGCAGTCACGGGTGTTTGTTCCCTCATGGGGTTCGGAAATCAGTTTGGCGCGGAGAAGGTCGTCGTGGAGGTCACCTGGAACACGCACCGGAATCAGACGGGAGTCCGGCCCCGCGGGCAGGGGGCCGGTCCAGGCCAGGCCGCGGACACCGTCATTCCAGGAAGCCTGCCAGGTTCCGTTCAGGGAGAGGGATTGGGTTTTCATAGGGTGATGATTTTTCCGGGGATCCTGTGGTATTTGTCCTGGTCGGTTGGGGGAATCGGGTGGGTCAGGCAATGGATCATTTTCCGTGCGATCGCCTGAAGGGGTTGTTCGCAGCAGATCAGGCGCCTGTTTTTGTGCGGAGGCAGGCGATCGACACTGGCGAGGGGGTTGTTTTTGGAAAGAACGCGCAGGGCCACGGCCGAGCAGTGCCCGGTTCCCCCGTCGGAACCGACCACCGGAAGCCCGGGGGGCAGCGGTTTGAAGAGGGGGGTGAGGACGGGAACGATCTCCTCGGCGGGCCCGCGATGGAGATTCCAGGGAAGACGGATGACCTTCCCGGCGGGACAGAATTTCCGAAAGGCCGCCTCGCGTTCCGCCAGACTGCTCAGACCCGGATGGTCCCATCCCACGTACACCGCCTGTCGCGGATTTTTCAATGCCCTAAGCAGGCCGCCAATCGCCCGGGGATTGTCGAGGCTGACGGTCGGACAGGTGGGGAGGGGGAGACGAAGGTCAAAGAGAATCGGTTGAATGCCGATGGCCGCCGCGCGGCGGAGCAGGTCCGCCGGGACGGACTGATCTTCGGGCCATATCACCACATGACGGATGCCGTTGATGTAAAGCTGCCAAAGGGTTTGTTCCAGCGGGAGGGATTGCAGGGACCAGTGTTTGTACAGTACGAGGCCCCCGGTCTTTGCCGCGTGCTGTTCCAGATGTCTGATGAATTCCCCAAAAAAGGAGTGGTTGCCCGGGGAGACCGCCGCGATGAGTCGTGGTTGCGCAAACGTTGCCGGAGCGTTCAGGCGCACGCGGGTGCCGTGGCCCTGGCGCCGGATGAGCAGGCCGGCCTTTTCCAGCGGCTTGAGGGCGGAGCGGACCGTGACCCGGCTGATGCTGTCCCGCCGGGCCAGGCTGCGTTCGTCGGGGATTTTTTCACCTTCCGGCCACTGTCCGAGGTAGATGGCTTCCCGATACCGGAGCCGGGCCTTTTCGGTGGCGGTGGAATGATCCATAAAAAACTGTCATTGGTATTAAAACACAATACCAATCATGTAAAGCCGGATTTGTATCAGCTCTCCCCGGCGGAGGGGCATGCGGATCGTGGCCGGTTGGACCAGGGGGCTCGGGCCACTGGGAGTTTTGAGCCGGTAAAAGATTGCACTCCTCCCAAAGGCCGTTTTATTGAAAATCCATGTGGAATATTCCCGACCTTGAACGTCCTCCCCGAGTCCATCCGGCCACGGGATTCAATGAAGCCGGCGTGGAAGCCCTGTTTTATGAAACCCTGGCCTGGCGGGGAAAGCCGACCCGGACATTTGCGTGGTTGGGTCTGCCCCGGAACCGCACGGGAAAGGTCCCGGCGATGGTGCTGGTGCACGGCGGGGGCGGCACGGCATTTGCCCAATGGGTCCGGATGTGGACGGGGCGGGGTTATGCCGCATTGGCGATGGATATGTGTGGGTCTGTGCCCCAGGGGAATCATGAGGGATGGGAACGGCACGCATGTGGCGGACCCCCGGGATGGGGCGGATTTGACCAGGTCGCCGAACCGGTGACCGACCAGTGGGTGTATCATGCCGTGGCCGATATTCTGTTGGGCATTTCGCTGTTGGCCAATCGACCTGAGATTGATGCCGAAAAAATCGGCATCACCGGTGTGTCGTGGGGCGGGTTTCTGACCGGGATTGTCAGTGGCTTGGACCGACGCCTGAAGTGTGCGGCCCCCGTATACGGGAGCGGCTTCATCGGGGAGGATTCTCCGTGGCTCATCGACTTTGACAAAATGGGTCCGGTCCGTCGGGATGAATGGATCCAACGCTGGGACTCCCCGCAGTATCTCTCCGAAGCCACCCTTCCCATGCTGTGGGTCAATGGAACCAACGATTTTGCCTATCCCCTTTCGACCTGGCAGAGGAGTTACCGACTGACCCGGGGACCGCGGACCCTCAGTGTGATTTTGAACATGCCACACGGGCATGGGGGCCCCGGAGAGTGCCCGGTGGAAATCCATCAATTTTGCGACTGGCAATTAAAGGACGGACATCCCCTGATGAGGCTGGCGGATCTGCCCCGTGAGGGTGATACCGTGGGAGTGACCTGGGAGAGCGAGTTTTCGCTGATGGAGGGGAATCTGCTGTACACGCAGGATTCCGGAAAATGGGTGGACCGCGTCTGGCGCACAAGACCCGTGACGTTTCACTGGGAGCGTTTTCAGGCCACCGCCCCATTGCCTGCCGGGGCCACCGCGTGGTATTTCAATCTGAAGGATTTTCGCGGGGTCACTGTATCGAGTGAACACCATGAGACGCCTCCATGATC
>JANRIZ010000141.1:0-1946 GCA_033764445.1 Verrucomicrobiia bacterium
GCCGGATTTTATCTCTCCGGCACCACCGCCACCCCGCAGCAGCTGATGCTCGAAAACAATGCCACCCCCGGATATCACGACAATTTGCAGCAGGATCCCCAAAACAAACCCCTGTTCCTGACCCATCAATCGCCCCATTAGACCCCTTCTCTGAGGGGGATCCCTTCCACATGCCGCGCCTTATTCTGACACTGGTCCTGATCCCGCTGACATTGGTTTTGATCACCGCGCTCAGTGCCCTGTATTTCGGATGGTGGGGCGTGGCCGCTGTGGCCGTGGTGCTTGTGGGTGTGGTCTTTGCGGGCGTGCTGGCCGTGCGATTCTTTTTCCGTGCGACGGTGAAATCATTTGAAAAGGCGTTTGAAGCCAGGGCGTCCGTGCTTTCGGGGGCGGAGGTTCAAATCCATGCGGTCGAATATGCCGAGGTCACCCCGTCGTCCGGGGATGATGGCGAGGGCCTGGCCGCCTGTTGGATGGAAGTGACCCTATCGCCTGTCGAGACGGATACCCCCTTCAAACTCTGGGAGCCCGACAGTCTGACCCTGACCGGCGCGGTTGCGCCGGATTTGGAAAGGGGAGGGGATACCCGGGAAGATGGGGAGCCGGTGTCGGGCTGGGTGGAGGAGTGGCAGGTCTTCAGAGACGGGAAATTTGTGAAGGATCCCGAAGCGGAAAAGTTGGAGGGGTGCCAGCGGCTGCGGTTGCGGGTCAATTTTGACCGCAGACCCGGCGGTCCCGTGGTCTTTGAATATGGTCCCGTGCGGGTCGGCATGGAATTTATCCTGCCCGAAAGTGTCTTTGACATTGCCGCCCAGGCGGAGAAATTGGGCATCCAGGTGGCGGAATTTTATCTGATGGAAGGGGATCTCCGGATCGGTCCGCTGACCCTTGATGAAATCCAGCGGAAGCTGGATCGGGGTGAAATCACCGGGGAGAATCTCGTGTGGCACGACAATCTTGGTGACTGGACACCCCTGAGCCGGATTGTGGTGCCGGGTCCGGGACCGCGGACATAAAAAAACCGGAGTGGGAGGACTCCGGTTTTCAAAAACGGCGGGTGCGGAAAATCATTTTCCCTGGGGAGCGACGGCCTGGATTTTGAAATCCTCGACAATGGCGCGGGCACTGTTGTTGGTGCGGGCCATGGAGAGGAGGTCCTGGCTGATGGCCACCAGCGTGCCATTGAGATTTTCGGCCTGGGGAAGGACGTTTTTGAGTTCCTTTTTGGCTCCGGCAATCTGGCGGTTTTGATCCCAGATGTTTTTGGTCTGGATCGCGTACACGACAATCAGACAGACCAGAATGATGAGAACGGGGAGAAAAGGCGAATAGGAGGAGGGATTTTCGTCGGACATGGAGGGGGACCTTTATGAAAATGGGTTTTGTGGGAGGGGCGTGGATGCGGACGATTCAGGGATAATTTTTGGGTTTGCCGTCGGGCCCCGGGATGGAAACATTGAGCTGGTATTTTTGGAGGAGACCACGAAGGGCGGGATCAGCATCGGAACCCTGGGCCAGCCGCAGGGCGAGCTGACGGAGGATGACTTCGGATTGACGGGCCATCTGGATGGAGGTTTGCCCCTTGCCAATTTCCTGTCCGGACCGTTGGTTGAGCTGGACCATGATGATGCTCACGAGGATCAGAAGGGCCAGTACACCGCTGAGAATATTGAGGATAAGCCACTGGATACGATTCATTTGCAAGAGATAGCGGGTTTATAACCGGAAACAAGAAGAATATTCTTAAAAGCAGACGATCGTGAGGGAAAGAGAATGGCAATGACTGCGACGCGATTGTTTTGAAGATCGGAAGTCTTGCAAGGGCTGCGGCTTTACCGCACATTGCGGCGTGACCCGATCCGATTTTATCAATGGGCCTCGAAACTGATGACCCCTTTTTTCCAATCCTCCCTTCCGGGCCTGGCCCTGCGGCACGCGATCGCCCC
>JANRIZ010000144.1:0-7947 GCA_033764445.1 Verrucomicrobiia bacterium
TGATGACGGGAAATACTTCCAGATTATTTTCGAGGGCGAGAAATACATTCGCCAAGGTCTGAGCTTCCACCCCTTGGGTTGCGTCCACCACCAGTATCGCTCCTTCACAGGCAGCAAGTGAACGGGATACTTCATAAGTAAAATCGACATGGCCGGGAGTATCGATCAGATTGAGGATGTAGTCCTGACCATCTTTTGCTTTGTAGTTTAAACGCACACTTTGTGCTTTGATCGTGATACCGCGCTCGCGCTCGATATCCATATTATCCAGATACTGAGCTTCCATGTTCCGCTGAGCCACCGTTCCTGTTTTTTCCAGAAGACGATCCGCCAAGGTGGACTTGCCATGATCAATGTGCGCGATGATGCAAAAATTGCGAATGAGCTCGACAGACATAAGGGTTTCAATAAAAGGCGTGGGAGGCCCGACGGCAAGAGCTTATTTGTGTGGGGACAGGAGACCGGTGAGGTCGGGTCCGTGCCGGAGACGGTATTCACGGGGGCTGCACTGCATGACGCGGCGGAATTGGCGGGAAAAATAATTGCTGTCGGAAAAACCGCATTCAAACGCGATGGAGGTGATTTTGGGGCTGCCCCGCGACAGAAGTTCACAGGCCCGGGCGACCCGGAGCCGGATCAGATGTTCGACGGGGGTGCAATGATGGGTTTCCCGGAACACCCGGAGGAACTGATTGACCGAGAGGTGCGCCCGGGCGGCGATTTCCTCCAGTTTCAGCGGTTGGGCATGGTGCGTTTCCATGAATGCCAGCGCCTCGCCGATCCGGGACAGTTTCCCCGAGTCCGGCGATCGCCGCGATTTTTCCGTGTACAGGCGGGAAAGGTAGATGACCATATCCATGAGCCTGGATCTGACGAGCGTTTTCCATCCCGGTTTCTGTCCGCGATACTCCTCCAGGATACGGTCGGCCATCCGCCGTGTTTCGACCAATTCCGGAGGGGTCAGACGGAACCAGCCGCGGAATTCCCCCCGGGCCCGGCTCATGGGTTCGAGCCGGAAAAGGGTATGGAAGCCCGGAAGCGACTTGAGATCACGCTCCGTCCGGAAGAAAAAATCCGGGTCGTACATGAGATTGATGATGTGCAGGTCCCGGGTCTCCAGGAATGCATGGGCCGTATTTCCGTTGAAAACATAGACATTTCCCGGAGCAATCGGATGCTCGACCCCCTCCACCAGATGGCGGCAGGTGCCGGAGGTGACGATGGCAATTTCCGAAAAATCATGGGTGTGGTACTCAAAATCCTCATGGTTGAGGTGGGCGGGCCCCATGGAAAAGGGATAGGAGGGGTCCGGGCGGACCAGGTCCTTGAGGCGGTAGCGGGGCGGCATGGTGAAATAATGCTAATAGTTGGTGAGATACTCAAGGAATGTTTTTTCGAGGGGGGATAGGATGTCGGAAACTAACCCCCATCAGGAGTCCCCCATATGTCCCTTGTCACTTCCGAACACATGCGTCAATTCAACGAGGAAGGATATTTCATCCTGGAAGCGGTCATGAACCCGGAACAGCTCAGGGGACTGCGGGATGAGACCGACCGGTTCATCGGCATGGCGCATGAGGAAATGGACCGTCTGGGGACGGACACCGTCGGCCTCAACCATCGAAACAGCCGTTATTTTGTCTACAACAGGCACCGGGAGAGCCAGATTCTCACCGATTTTCTTTTCAGTGATCTCATGTACGACGTGAGTACCGCGACGCTGGGTGAAAATGTCTATCTTTTTCATGAACAGTACGTCATCAAGGCCGCGGAAAAGGGCAGCAAATTCTCCTGGCACCAGGATTCCGGCTATGTCGGCCATGAACACAAGGCCTATCTGACCTGCTGGTGTCCGCTCGACGACGTCAACGAGGAGAATGGGACGGTTTATGTCCTGCCCTACAGTCGTGCGGGGACCAAGGAAATGGTCAAACACGTCAAGGAGGAGGGCAGCAATGACCTGATTGGCTATTTTGGGAATGATCCTGGTGTCCCGGTCATCTGCCCGGCGGGCAGTGTTGTGGCCTTCTCGAGCAAACTCTTTCATCGCAGTGGTTACAACCGCACCAAAAACATGCGCAGAGTCTATCTGCCCCAGTATTCGTCGGAGGTCATCACCAATCCCGAGGGGACCAAACCCTGGGCCTTTGACATTCCCTTTGTCCGGGATGGCAAGCGGGTTGCTTTTCCGGGAACCTACAAGGCCCAGGCGCAGGAAGCGGTTTCACACTAGGGGGAAACAGAGAATGGATGGGAGATATTGCGGAGACAATCCTCCGCGATATCCCGTTGATTGCCATTGCATTTGAGGCTTTTTTTACTACCATTTTGCAGAAATGGGATATTTCCTCCTTATTGACGATGAAGTCACCGGCCCGGTCTCCCTGGACCAGATACAGGAGATGTTGAAGAGCCGGAAAATCGACATTCAGACCCTTTGTTCAACCGAGGAAAGAATGGATGCCTGGCTGCCGGTGCGCAGTGTCCTCCCGCGTCAGGAGCCAGAACCGGCGCCGGCGCCGGTGGTTGCCCCCGAGCCTGCCCCCGAGCCGGATCCCGACGCCACAGTGCTTTCGGTGCCCAAGCCCCCTCCCACAAACAAGGGAAAAGGGACCGCTCCCACCCGGGTCCCCATTGTGAAGGGGGATTCCCAGAAAATCACTCCCCCGTCACCCCGCGAACCCGCGGCCGAGTCTGCGGCGACCCAGGAAACCCGTGTCGTTCCAACGGTCAGTTCCTCCGGGGTTTCCGCCGCCCCGACAGCGGCCCCTGCTGCCTCAAGCGTTTCCCCCGGCGTTTCCTCCCCGGGAGGGCCTGTTTTGATCGATTTCAAAAAATCCGGGTCCGCCACCATTTTCACCTCTCCGGAACAACCCCTCCATGTGGTGGTCACCGACATGCAGATCGGGTCGGACAAGCTGTTTGGTCTGGCCAACAAACTCGTTTTTTATGCCCTTCCCGCGATCCTTGTTGTCTTTCTGATCCTCTTTGTGCTTGGAGCCGGCATCGTTTTTGCCCTCCGGACCATGGGTGTCTTTTAGGGGAGCGACGCCGGGGATCACTGCCCCAGCAGCCGGGATTTTTGTTCCGCCGCCCGGATGGCGCTGGCGATGACTTCACCGATCTTCCCCTCCTCCAGCGCCTTCAATCCCTCCAGGGTTGTCCCCCCCGGGGAGGTGACCTGTTCGCGCAGGAGAGCCGGGGATTGGCCCGTCTGCTCGACCATCAGCGCCGCGCCCTTGACCGTTTGCGTGGCGAGCCGGAGGGCCAGTGACGGGTCCATGCCCATTTTCACTGCGGTTTCCGTCATTGACTCGATGATCCTGTAGACATAGGCCGGACCGCTCCCGGAAAGCCCGGTCACCAGGTCCATGAGCGATTCCTCGACCGGTTCAATCAGTCCCACCGAGGAGAAAACCCCTTTGACAAATTCAATCTGCTCCGCCGTGACCCCCTCCGAAACGGCAAAGGCGGAGGCTCCGGCCCCGACCAGCGCCGGGGTGTTGGGCATGACCCGGACCGCGGCCGGGCAAAATGCGGAAAGCCGGGCGAGGGATACCCCTGTGGCGATTGAAATAAGCAGATGCCCGGGGGACAGACCCGGCTTGATTTCCTCGAGCAGTGCCCCCATCTGGGTGGGCTTCACCCCCAGAACAATCACCCGGGAGGAATCCACCACCTCCCGGTTGCCGGGGAGTGCCACAATGCCTGTTTTCTGCGCGAACAGATGAAGTTTATCCGCACTGCGATTGCTCGCCGCAATTTGCGGGGCGGAGAAGACGTTTTTGTCGATCAGTCCACGGATGAGGACCTGGGCCATGCGCCCGCAACCGATGAATCCGATTTCATACATGTCCCCTTTTAAGCAGAAAGCCCGGCTGGAGGGCAGGATAAAATCACACCGGGGCCGGATTGCGCAGGGGTTCCATCTGGCCGATGCAGCGGATCAGGAAAGGCATGAGCTGTTTTTTGCGTGAAACAATGCCGGGCATGTCATAGATGCCGGGTTCCACCTCCTCATAATCGAGTGTGTTGCGGAATGCCTCGTGTCCTGCCACCAGCAGAAAAGAGGTGTTGGTGTTGATATCCGTGACCAGCAGACAACTGAAAAGATAACCGTTTTTATCCGCGTAACGGGACAATTGCTCCAGAAGTGCGGTTTTCTTTTCGTGAAAGCGCGAAAAGCCCAGTTCCTCAACCTGGGCCACGCTGAAGCGATGCTCCTTTTCGGCATACTCCTTGCAGTCGGCCGTAATGGCTTCATTGGGACTTTTGATGCTGAGGATCGAGCCCGAGGCGAAAATCTTTTCCGCCAGCTCGGAAGCGGACATTCCCACGATTTTTTCCAGCCTTTCCAGAATCACCCGGTCCTTGGCCGTGGCCGTGGGGGATTTCAGGTTCAGGGTATCCGTGACAATGCCCGACATCAGCAATCCCGCCATGGGGCGGGAAATATCCAATCCGTCGCGGTTGTGGAAATCCGCGACAATCGTGCTCGTGGAGCCCACCGGTTCATTGTAGAACAGAATGGGACTGTTGGTGGCCAGGGCACCGATTTTGTGATGGTCGATGATTTCGAGAATGGTGGCGTGGTCAGCCCCGCGGACCGCCTGGGAGAGTTCGTTGTGATCCACCAGGATGAGTTTTTTCTCAACCGGCACCAGAAAGTCGGACTTGGAAAACAGGCCGGAGAGTTTCCGGTTGGAGTCCAGGACCGGAAAAATGTTCTGGGTGAGAGTGGAGGCCTTATGACGGGCATCGGAGAGATCGACATCCGCCGAGAAGGAGGTGAACTCCGAGTCCACAATCCGCATCACCGAGGACGAGCAGCGTGTCAGCAGCGCCGTGGTGGCGGAATCGTGTGGGGAGACGAGAATGCTCACGCCCTTTTCCTTTGCCGCATGGACAATCGCATCCCACACCTGCAGTCCCCCCGTGACAATCATGAGCCGGACCCCGGCATCAATCGCGGAGCGCTGGATATCCAGCCGGTCCCCAACAATGAGGATTACCTTGCTCGGATCGAATTTTTTGAAGCGTTCGTTGAAACTGGAAAGGTCCATGGCCGCGATCATCATGATGAGACTTTCCTCGGTTTCCGGGCGAACCAGATGGGAAGCCTGGGCGTTGAGAGCCTTGACGATGTTCCGCAGCGTGGTTTCGACCCGGCGGGTATCACTCATGCGACGGACCGAGGGCATGTAATAATCGCTGAGTTTGAAGACCGAGACCAGCCCCTTGAGGCTGTCATCCCGTCCCAGGATGGGCAGGACCCTGATTTTTTTCTCATCCATGAGACTGAGGGCATCCAGGGCCGTATCCTCCTCACGGGCAAATTCCACATCGCGGCGCATGATATCGGCCACCTTGGGCGTGACATCGGAAACCAGCCGGGGGGCGGGGACGTTGAAATAATCGAGGATGAAATCGATGCGGGCATTGGTTTCGCCGCATCGTGCCGCCACGGCGTTTTCCATGCCCGTTCGCCGTTTAAAATCGGCATAACCGACCGCCGCACAAATTGAATCGGCATCCGGGTTGCGGTGACCAATGACAAGGACTTCGTTTTTCATAGGAGGCAGGGCCTATAAAAGAAGCTTGAGAAGGGAGGGGTGGCAAGTCCTAAATGAGGGCCGTTGCCCGAAATCCCGCCCGTATGAAACCCATTCCCACCCTTCAGACCCCCCGGCTGACCCTGCGTCTGCTCACCCGGGAGGATGCGGTCCGGGTCCGTGAACTGGCCTCTGATCCCGACGTGGCCCACACCACATTAAACGTGCCGCATCCCTATCCGGAGGGAGCCGCCGAACAGTGGATTGAAAACCATCTGACCGTCTATGATGCCGAAAGCTGCCATGCCACGTGGGGTCTCTGTCTGGCCGACACCGGACTTTTGATCGGCGTGATGGGAATCGGCGGCGACGGACACAACCGGAAAGGGGAGGTGGGGTACTGGATCGGTCAGGCTTACTGGGGGCGGGGATTTTGTACGGAGGCCTTGAGGGAGGTGATCCGGTTTGCATTCCAGGAGGTCGGATGGAACAAGGTCACCTCCCGGCATTTTGCACGCAACCCCGCTTCGGGTCGTGTCATGGAAAAGGCGGGGATGACCCGGGAGGGCATTTTGAGGAAGGAAGTCCTTAAAAACGACCGGTTTGAGGATATTGTCGTATATGGAATGCTGCGAGATGACGCGACACCATCCTGACACAGAATATCGGTTGCGCCCCCCGGGAACCGGGTTATTTTATGGGCCATTCATTCAACCGGAGAACCCGATGAGAAAAATCCCATTCCTGCCAGTCTGTGCGGCCATGCTCCTGACCCTCCCGACATTCGGGGCTGTGGAAAGTTATGAGATTGATCCGGCCCATTCGAGTGTTGGTTTCAAAATCCGGCATCTGATGTCCAAGGTGCCGGGAAAGTTCAACGATTTTTCCGGCAAGCTGGTTCTGGATCCGGAGAAGCCGGAAGCCTCTTCCGTGGAGGCGACCATTCAGGTCAAGAGCATCGATACCGCCAATGCCGACCGCGACAAACATCTGAGAGCGGAGGATTTTTTCGACGTCGCGAAATTTCCCGTGATGACCTTCAAAAGCAAAAAGGTCGTCAGGACCGGTCCCGAATCCGCCGATGTGACCGGCGACCTGACCCTGCGGGGGGTGACCAGGGAGGTGACGTTGAAGGTTCAGAAAACCGGCCAGGGCAAGGACCCATGGGGGAACATCCGCACGGGCTGGGAGGCCACGGCAGTCATCAACCGTCTGGATTACGGGGTCAAATACAACAAGCTGGTTGAAGGCAGCAACGTCCTGGGGGATGACGTGGAAATTTCCATCCTCATCGAGGCCATCCAGAAAAAATAGCCCCATCCTCTTTGGCCCGGACCGCCTCAGACCCTGGCCCGCAGCATCGGACGGGACCAGGAAACGGGCATGGGGGCGGGTGTGGTTGGATCGGAATGGATCATCGTCCCGGGGGCCATGTAATGGATGGCGAACGCGCGCCGCTGATGATCCGTTGAATTGGGCTGTGTATAGTGGAAGGTTTGGCAATGATGAAACATGCAGCCCCCCGCGGGCACATCGACCACCACCGCCCTGGACTCATCGACAGGGATTTGCAGCAGGGCATCGGATTCTGCCAACCCATGGCTGGCGGGCTTGAGGTGACTGCCCGGGATGACCTGCATGGCCCCGTTTTCCCTGAAGGCATCATCGAGGGTGATCCAGCAGGAAACAAGATTGGCGGGGCGGCATTTCCAATATCCGTTGTCCTGATGCCAGGGGACAGGCCCCCCCGTATGGGCGGGTTTGAAGAGGGCCTGGTCATGAAAGAGCATGATGTTGGGACCGATCAAATCCTCGACAATGTTCAGCAGTCTGGAATCGTAGAGCAATTTGCGGAAATGGAGGCTGCGCTCACAGACATTCATGATCTGGAACATCTTCCTTGGGGCCTCCAGTTTGTGCTGGGAATCGCCCCCATTGTGAATGGCCAGATTCCGGAAGTCATTGGACTTTGACGCCTCATCAAAAACACGGTCATATTCATTCCTCAAAAGGGCCAGCTCCGCCTCCTCGAGAAACCGTCCATGACGAAGGTATCCGTGTTCATTGAAAAAATCGAGTTGTTCCTGGGTCAGTGTCATGTGGTGGTTCCGTTTGGGGGTTAAGGATTGGCATGAGACTATCCCTTTTTGGGGAATGGCGCCATGGCAGGACCGGAAATAGGCATATACTTTCCGGTAATATCGGGCGGATTTTTGCGGTTGATCTTTCCTCCGATGTCCTGGAGCGGATTATTTTACGTTGTGGGAAGTCTCGGCCCGCCGTATATAAACGGAACAATCTGCAGTGCCGATGTGGTGAAATGGCAGACACACAGGACTTAAAATCCTGAGGGCCGAAAGGTCCGTGCGGGTTCGAGTCCCGCCATCGGCACCAA
>JANRIZ010000154.1:0-11332 GCA_033764445.1 Verrucomicrobiia bacterium
GCACCTGCACCTGCACCCGCACCCGCACCCACCCCCGCACCTGCACCTGCACCCGCACCCGCACCCGCACCCGCACCCGCACCCGCACCCGCACCTGCACCTGCACCCGCACCCGCACCTGCACCCGCACCCGCACCCGCACCTGCACCGTCTCCGACCCCGGGCCCTTAATCTGTCCTCGGTTTCCTCCCCGTGAAAATTGGAATCCTCTCCGATACCCACAATCTCCTGCCCGGACCGGTGCTGGAAGGACTCACGGGCGTGGACCACATCATCCACGCAGGGGATGTCTGTGAGGACTGGATTCTCTCCGAATTGTCCCATATCGCCCCGGTCACTGCAGTTCTCGGAAACAATGACGTCCTGCGGCTGCCCATGACCGCACGCGTCTCTTTGGGTGGTCTCCGGTTCCTGGCCGTTCACATCCTCAACTCGGGCGATGCACGGCGCGCCATTGCCAGCGAAGCCCCGGATGTCGTGGTGTTCGGCCACACCCACGTCCCCTGCAACAAAATCATCGAATCCGTCCGTTATTTCAACCCCGGCTCCGTCCGGAGCGGACGTCAGGGTCATGCTCGCAGTTTTGCGGTTGTCACCCTTGAAAATCAGGGGTTTGAGGCGGATTTTTCGATCCTGTCCTGATGTCTTTTTGTTTCCCGGAAAATTTCCAGTTGAAATCCCGGACAAATTCATCTTAATTGATCGTTCCTGAGTCAAGGCGATTGCCCAATAGCTCAACGGTAGAGCACCGCACTGTTAATGCGATTGTTGTAGGTTCGAATCCTACTTGGGCAGCCATTTTCTTGAAGTTTCACCCGGATGCCCCTACCCTTTCAGGCATGCATCCCGGGCCCCTGAATATCCTCCTCGTGGCCCTCCTCCCTCTTTCGGGTCTGACGGCATTCGCCCAGAAAACATCCCATCCCAAGGGGGATTTTGTCGAACCGGCCACGGGTGTCCGCTTTCCTGAAAAACTTGCGGGATTGGACCGGACGATGGTCGTGGATTACGAATCGGAAAAACCGGGGCTGGGCATGGGGATCAAATACGAGGGCCCGGTAAAGGGATGGGTGGCCGATCTCTACCTCTATTCCTCGGGACTTCCCCCCGGCATTCCCTCCCTGAATGACCCCGGCATCCTGGCGCATTTTGAACAGGTGCAGGCGGACCTCAAAACCATGGAGGCGTCCGGATACTATCAGAATGTCAAAAAACTCGATTCCGGGGTCCGGACGATCGGCTCAGGGCCCCACGGCCTCCCGGCTCTCTGGGCCGAATATTCCTATTCCGCACGGGATGGGATCAGCCGACGTTCCCATGTGATCCTGGGAATCTGCCGGGGACATTACTTCAAAATCCGCTACACGTATCCCGCATCCGAAAAAAAGGCGGAAACCTCCCTGCCTCTCTTGCTCAGAGCGCTTTCCGATTCCCTCAAAAAACCGGCGCCTCCGGCCGCGATTTGACCCTCAAACCACCCGGCTCCGCAGATCCCCAGACACATCCTCCCGGCAACCGGCTCAGTTTTTGAGGTATTGGATCGCCTTCTGAAGTTCCTTCTGCTGGTCCGGCGACAGACGCCCGTAAATGGACTCGATAAGTTTCTCCTTCTGCGACAGGGGAATGTTGCGCGGGGTCACCCCCAACTCACCCATGGCTTCCTCCAGTATCTTCCGGTCCGGCCCACAGATACGCCGCAAATTGCGGCCAAGCTCGGTGATGTACAACAGGGAAATCTTCTCGGATTGGGCCGTGGGTGAGAGTTCGGGAAGGACAACCTCCCCGACATGCTTGGCCAGAAGGACCTTGGCCTCCTTTTCAAAAATATTCTTGTGCCGGGCCTGGCTCAGTGAGGCCTGGATATTTTGAACCAGCTCCACGGCCTTTTCCCGGGGAAAATGGGACTGCTTGGCCCCGGTCTTGGCCACGGCGGCCACCACACATTTCATCGCCTCCGGCCCGATCAGCCCGCGCAAAAGTCCGTTCATCTCGTAGAAGAAGGTGATGCTCAAAACCTTCTCCTTCTCGGGGGCCGACTTTTCAGGCGCCACCTCCATTTGTTTCTCGGCAATCGCGGCCAGACGGATGTTTTTCTGGTTCAGCTCGATGATATGCACGATCTCGGCCATGCTTTGCGGACGTTTGGCGGGATCCTTCTCGAGCATCTGTAAAATCAGCTGCGCGGTCGATTCGCTGATCTCCGGCATGAGTGTCCGGGGGTCGGCGGGCTTGTCCTTGACGTGGGAAACCATGATCATCGGCGAGGTCTTTCCGGAAAAGGGGGGCTGCCCGGTCAGCAAATGGTAGAACGTCGCCCCCAGACTGTAGATATCCGACCGGTGATCGATGTCCCCACCCTCGACCTGCTCGGGGGAAATGTAAAACGGGGTGCCAATGGCGTCCCCCACCTGGGTCAGACTTCCATGCACCTGATACCCCACCTTGGCCAGCCCCAGATCCGTCAGCTTCAGGACGCCCAGATCGCTCAACAGCAGGTTCTCGGGCTTGACGTCCCGATGGATGATCCCTGCCTCATGGGCGTGGTGCAGGGAATGGGCGCTTTGCACAAGAAGGTTCAGCGCATCACTCTCATTGAAGGGTCCGTCCCGCAGGACAAAATTGATCAGGTTGTCCCCGCTGACATACTCCATGACGATAAAATGCAAACGTGTCTTTTCGTCAATGTCGTAATCGTAAATCTGAACGATGTTGGGGTGGTTCAGTCGTGCCGCGGCCTGGGCTTCCCGCTGGAAACGGATCAGCATGTCCTCCCGGGCCACCAGTGACGGGGCAATCACCTTCAGCGCGGTCAGCCGATCGAGTCTCTGATGCAGCGCCAGATACACCGTCCCCATTCCTCCCTGCCCGAGCTGACCGGTGATCAAATACCCCTTGACATTCAAATCGATGAGCGTCGGCGGAATTTGTTCTGGGCTGAGAGCGCGGTTTTCCATGGCAGGGACGGGGTTTGTGTCTCGATCCTCCGATCCAATCTCCGAAGGTCTTTCCCACTTTCCATAGTGCGTGGTCATTGGCGGTTTCCAATTTGACTTCAGGTTTGAATCCGGGCGGGAGTCATGTAACTTCATTTCCTCCTTAAAATCCATTTAAAAAAACCAACCCTCATGACCCCTCCCACCCCCCGTGCCATCTCTCTGATGGCGGGCATGATGGTCCTCACCAACGCCTTTCTTCTTTTTTTTGTGCAACCACTGGCGGGAAAATTATTGCTTCCGCTCTACGGGGGCACCGCCTCCGTCTGGTCTGCCTGCCTGCTGTTTTTCCAGGGAGTCCTGCTCGCGGGTTATGGGATCACAGCCCGTCTGCTTTCCCCCACGACCTCCTCCTCTCTGCGTTGGTGCTTTCCTCTCTTGGGTCTGGCTGGTCTCCTGACAACTTTCCGCCACCCCATGCCGTCCTTCGCTCCTCCGGGCACAGAGGGGTGGGAATCCCTGCAAATCATCGCGGCTCTGGCACTCAATCTGGGAATCCCCGCCATTTTTCTGTCCATGACAAGCCCCCTGCTCCAAGGCTGGCTCGCCGGGGGGGTCCGGCGGGATTCCTACGGTTGGTACTCCCTTTCAAACATGGGCTCCTGCCTGGGGCTGATCAGCTACCCCCTGCTCATCGAGCCCTCGCTCAGTCTTTCTGTCCAATGGGAGGTTTGGAAGTCACTGCTTCTGCTGAGCGTTCTCCTCTCGGCTTTTCTGGCCTGGAAATCAAAATCCCCACGTCCGTCCCCCGCATCGGAAACCCTTTCCATCCCCCACAAGCTGGGCGGATACTGGCTGATATGCAGCAGCGCAGGGAGTCTCCTGCTCTGCAGCCTGTCCGCTCACATCACCACAGACCTGGCCTCCGTTCCTCTGCTTTGGATGTTGCCGCTGACCACCTACCTGGCCACCTACATCCTGGCTTTTGCTCGACCTCTGCCTCCAGGGGTGCTTTGTGCCGTTTTCCTGTCATCCACCCTCCTTTTTGGTCTATTGACTTTTTGGGCGGCGACCCCTGCGTGGATCAAAATACTCTCGGCCCTCTTGCTGCTTTCATCCGGATGCCTTGTCTGCCACTCCGAACTCTACCGCACACGTCCCATCCCCGCCGGCCTGGGCTCCTTTTATCTTCGGATCGCCGCAGGAGGTCTGGGGGCGGGGGTGTTTGTCAATTTTCTGGGCCCCCTGATTTTTAATTCATTCATGGAAATCCCGATCGGGCTGGGGCTGACGATGGCTTGTGGCATGGTCTCCCTGCGTGCACGCAACCTCCGGGGTCCGCCGCAGATCCCTTCGGCAAATTTTCTGGCCCTGTATCTGCTTGTGTGCCTGTTTTTTCTCACCCTCACCGTCCTTCGTCTGCACGACTTTGGGGCCCGGGTCTCCGACCGGAATTTTTATGGAACCCTCCGGATACGGGAACAGGGGGGATTCAGACACCTGATCCATGGCACCACGCTGCACGGAAGTCAGCCTCTCAACGGATCGCCTCCCGATCCTGCCGCATATTTCGGTCCGGAAAGCGGCATGGCCCGTGCCTTTGCATGGTATCGGTCGGAACACCCGGGCCCCCTCCGCGTGGCCGTCATCGGCCTGGGAATCGGCACGGCGATCACCTACGCCCGGATCGGTGATGAATTTGATTTTTATGAGCTCGATCCGGATGTCGTCCGTCTGGCCCTCACCCAGTTTGATTATCTGCACACCGCCCCGGTCACTCCCCGCATTCTCATTGGCGATGGACGCCGTCAAATGGGGGGGGCCGGTCCCGCCGCCTACGATCTGATCTTCCTGGATGCCTTCAACAGCGACTCCATCCCCATCCATTTGCTCACCCGGGAAGCCTTCAGTCTCTACCGTTCCAAACTCAAACCGGGGGGCATTCTCGTGGCAAACATCACCAACCGGCATGTCGATTTGGAACCTGTCCTTTCCAGACACTCCCAGGAGCTCTCATGGAAGGCTCGGATTGTCAGTCATCCCGCAATCCCTGCCCAGGGGATCACACACGCCCGATTTGCGCTGCTGGGCCCACATCTGCCTTCCGTTGGCGACCCTCTCCGTACGGACTCCGCTCTCTCCCCCTGGACTGACGACTATGCCTCCCTGATTCCCCTCATGATCTGGAATCCCACAAAAAACGTCCGCAGATAGGCCGCTGCTTTCCTGCTGAGAAAACGCCTGTCCTCGGTCGAAAATCACCTGTTTTGTTCCCGCGTACATTCTGACCATTCCAAAAAATTGAAAAGTTGGAACAGCTCCTGCTTTCCTTGAATTCGAAATATCAATAAAAACTATAAATTTAATAAGGTTTTCCGATTTGTCACACAATCCATCACAAAATGACATACTATTCCCGCTAATCTCACCCAACCAAGGAGACCCTCTTATGGACCTGAAAATCATCATGCCCTCCTTCGCCATCGGCGCCGAAACCCCGCGTCATGCCAACTCATGGATCATCCATTTTTCCGACCACATGATTCTGGGGCGCATTGAGTCCTGCCCCCTGCCCGAACCGACTCCGGGCCTGCACATCTCCCTGTGCGGCGAAACGGTCTCCGGGCTTTCCCCTTCCGACCGCAAAAGGATCACCAACAGCATGACCGATCTGTACCTCAGCCAAAAACCGGAGCTCGATGTCCTTGAATGCCGGGTCTCGGTCAGTGTCCTCTCCCTGTTCACGCCCCCGGAATTTCTCGCCCTCCGCATCCCGCATTCCCCCTGGAGGGCGGTCCTCAAACTCAACGGCAACAGGATGGTGGCCATCGTCGATGAATCCAATCCGGACTCCTTCAAGACTGTCTGCCTGATCGATCCGATCAATGACATGCGCTCCATCCGCCATTCGGCCCGCCAATGCATGGACTTCTGGAAGGCCTACAGGGATTTCGAGGCCTCTGTCAACGCCCTGCTGGCCGCCTGAATTCTCGACATTGCCCCGGTTTGGGTTAGTCTGCGGGCCAGGTCCGTTTCCGGATCGGGATCCCATGTCCTACCTTCTCCAAGTCCGCCATTTCCTCCGCGAAAACAAGGCCATCCTGGTCTGGAGCGCCTTCATCTTCCTGCTGGCCCTGTTCCTGGGATGCTATTTTTCGTTCGCCCTCCAGAGCAAACTCAGGGAATTTGAACGGGCCAAAAACCAGGACCGCATGCGCAATATTTTTATGGGTCTTTCCGGGGAATCCGACCGCCTTCTGGATCTTCTGGCCGCCTTCACCTACTGGAAGGACTCCGTCCTCTATGTCAAAAATCCCTCCCGGGCCTATGAAAGGGACAACTACTCCCCGGCCCAGATGGAAAAATCAAACATCGATCTGGTCATGATCTTTTCCCCCTCCCGCCATCTGCTCTTCGGCCAGATCTACGATGGTCCGGAGCATGCCGCTTCCGGGGTCCCCTCCGACCTGGTCTCCCGTCTCACCTCCGAAAGGTCTTTTTTCGACTTCGAGAGGATTGATGGGACACGCTGGGGATTGATCGTCATCGGGGAACGGATTTTTCTGCTCGCCAACCGCCAGATCACCGATGATCTCCGCAAAAACCATCCGGAGGGTTTCATCATCTTCGGACGCGAACTCGACGGCCCCTTTATCCACCGGATCTCCGACATGTCCCGCATGAGGTTCACGATGTCGCGGGTCAAGGGCCCGATCCCGACGGGCGCCACCCCCCACCCCACCCTGCAGGACAGTTCGTTCGATGTCGGCGACGAACGGGACCATCCGAAAAAACTGACGGTTTTTCTCAAGGGGATCATGGGGGATGAGTACCTCCGGCTGGAGGCGACGCCCCCTCCGGAGGCTGTCCTCCAGTCGGAAAGCAGCGCCCGGCTGCTCATGTTCTTCAATCTCTCCGTCGCGGCACTGATTCTCTCCTACACGGTCATCGTCCTGGGAGAAATCCGCAAACGCCACTCCGCCCAAACCCTGGCCCAGCAGAATAGCCGCGAGGCGGACCGCGCCCGCATCGATTCGATTCTCCGGGAATCGGAACTCAAAACCCTCCGTTCCCAGATCAACCCCCATTTTCTCTTCAACAGTCTCAACAGTCTGCGGGCCCTCATCAGCGACAACCCCGAGCGGGCCCGCCAGGCGGTGACCCTCCTCTCAAGCCTCATGCGCTCCGCCCTGGAAATGGGCCGCAAGGACCTGGTCCCGCTCAGCGAGGAGGTCAAGGCGGTCTCCTACTACCTGCAACTCGAACAGATCCGCTTCGAGGAAAGATTGAACACGATTTTCAAGATCGGTCCGGGCACCTCCAAGGCCCTGGTGCCGCCGATGATCCTCCAGACGCTCGTCGAAAACGCGGTCAAATTCGGGATCGAACCCCGCACGGAGGGGGGCGAGATTCTCATCGAAAGCGCGGTGTCCGCCGATTCCCTGGTCATCCGGGTGCACAGCCCCGGCTCCCTCCAGGACTCGGACTCCCCCTCCACCCGGCTGGGCTTGATCAACTCCCGCGAACGGATTAAACTGATCTTCGGCGAGCATACCTCCCTGGACCTGCTGGCCCCCGCCCCCGACACGGTGGTGGCCCAGCTCCGGATTCCGCTGATCCTATGAAATGTCTCATCATCGACGACGAACGTCTGGCCCGCGAGGAACTCAAAAAACTCCTCTCGGCCCATCCCCAGGTCCACACCCTGACCGAGGCCAAAAACCCCCACGACGCGCTTCTGCAAATTGCGGAACTGAAACCGGACTTCCTCTTTCTGGACATCAAAATGCCGGGTCTCGACGGATTCGAATTGCTCGAAAAAATCGAGGGACCGGTCCCTCTGGTCATCTTCACGACGGCCTACTCGGATTTTGCCCTCAGGGCCTTTGAGGTCAGCGCCCTTGACTACCTCCTCAAACCCATCGATCCGCAACGTCTCTCCGAGGCCCTCAACAAGGTCTCCCACCAGCTGGCACTGACCGGCGAAAAGGCGGGGACCGATCCGGGTGATCCGCCGGAATCACTCCCCTCGGGTTTGTTGCGGGAAACAGACCGGGTCTTCGTCAAGGAGAATGAACAATGCTGGTTTGTGGAGGTCCGTCAGATCCGCCGACTCGAAAGCGAGGGCAACTACACCCGCATCCATTTTGACACCCACAAACCGCTGTTGCTCCGCTCCCTCTCCTCCCTGGAAGCCCGCCTCAATCCAAAGGTTTTCTTCCGCGCCAACCGCGCCCAGATCATCAACCTCAACTACATCGAACACATCGAACCCTGGTTCTCCAACAGTTTCAAAGTCCACCTCAAGGGGGGCGACGCCGTGGAACTCTCCCGCCGCCAGGCCAAGGTCTTCCGCGAACAGATGAGTCTGTGACCGCCCCGCACTGGTGTGGGCCTTATCCAATGACCGGATGCACGAGCCCGCAGTCACACGTCATGCTGCCCTTGATGAGCGGACCGCTCCCGCGCCGGTCCTCCGGACGGAATTTCTCGGGGTCGTAGTTGAGCCAGGGTCCCAGCCATTTCTCCACCTCCTGCAGGGTCGTTCCCTTGCGCAGATGATAATCCAGCATCTGATCCCGCTCGAGTTTGCCGACGGCAAAATATTTGCTCTCCGGATGGCCAAAATACATCCCGCTCACGGAGCTGGCGGGCATCATCGCGCAACTCTCGGTCAGCTCGATACCCGCCTCCTTCTGCACCTCCATCAGCTCCCACAGGATTCTCTTTTCCGTATGATCCGGACACGCGGGGTAACCGGGCGCGGGACGGATTCCCCGATACTCCTCCCGGATGAGCTGTTCGTTGGAAAGGTGCTCCACGCGTCCAAACCCCCAATGTTCGCGCGCCTTTTTATGCAAAAGCTCCGCAAAGGCCTCGGCCAGACGGTCGGCCAGTGCCTTGGCCATGATGGAATTGTAATCATCATGGTCCCGGTCAAATTCCGCACACAGCTCCGGCAATCCCTGCCCGGTGGTCACGGCAAAGGTGCCCAGATAATCGGTGACTCCACTCTCCCGGGGCGCAATAAAGTCGGCCAGACAGTGGTACGGCTGACCTTCGGTCTTCTGGGCCTGCTGCCGCAAAAAGTGGAACGTGGTCAGCCGTTTTTCCCGCGTGGGGTCGGCATACAGCTCCACATCGTCCCCGACCCGGTTGGCATGCCAGAACCCGTACACGGCACTGGCTTTGAGCCGTTTTTGATCAACGATCCGCGCCAGCAACTTCTGCGCATCCTCAAAAAGTTTCCGGGCCTGCTCGCCCACGGTCGCATCCTCGAAGATCCGCGGATACCGTCCGCGCAATTCCCACGTATGGAAAAAGGGCGACCAGTCAATGTACGGCACAATCTCGGTCAGGGGGAAATCCCGCAGCATGCGCCTGCCGGTGAAGTCCGGCACCGCAATTTGCGCCGCATCCCAGTCGTAAACCTGGGCCTTGGCCCGCGCCAGTTCAATCGCCAGCATGGGCTGACCCGCCCGCTTGTTTTCAAATTCCTCCCGCAACCGCTGCTGCTCGAGCCGGTTGTTGGCCTCAAAAAGCGGACGGCTCGTGTCACCCAGCAACTGGCTGACAACCGGCACACAGCGCGAGGCATCGATGACATGGACGACGGGCTGGGCATAATGCGGCGCGATCTTGACGGCGGTGTGCGCCTTGCTGGTGGTCGCCCCGCCAATGAGCAGCGGCACGCGGAATCCCTGCCGCTCCATCTC
The DNA here is from genome assembly GCA_033764445.1 of Verrucomicrobiia bacterium. Classification (GTDB taxonomy): domain Bacteria; phylum Verrucomicrobiota; class Verrucomicrobiia; order JAWXBN01; family JAWXBN01; genus JANRIZ01. Next base: position 9,650 of record JANRIZ010000154.1, read on the forward strand.
ACGGGCGACATGCATCATCTCATCAAGCGAGGGGGTGATCAGTCCGGAAAGTCCGATGACATCGGCCCCGATCTCACGCGCCTTTTCCAGAATCCTGTCGCAGGGGGTCATCACCCCCATGTCGGTGACCTCATAGTTGTTGCACGCGAGCACCACCCCGACGATGTTCTTGCCGATGTCATGCACGTCGCCCTTGACGGTGGCCATCAGCACCTTGCCCTGCGCCTTGTGCACGGTCCCGGACCGGAGTTTTTCGGCCTCCATGATCGGCAGCAGATACGCGACGGCCTTTTTCATCACCCGCGCACTTTTGACGACCTGCGGCAGGAACATTTTGCCCGCACCAAAAAGGTCACCGACAACATTCATCCCGGCCATCAGCGGTCCCTCAATGATCTCAAGGGGCTTGGGATATTTTCCCAGGGCCTCCCGCACGTCCGCATCCACAAAATCCGCAATGCCCTTGACCAGCGCATGGCTCAGACGCTCCTCGACGGTGCCCTGGCGCCAGAGGTCTTCGACGACCTCGGCCTTGTCCTTCTTTTTGAGGGTCTCGGCAAACTGGATCAGCCGCTCGGTCGCATCGGGCCGACGGTTGAGAATCACGTCCTCGACCTTTTCAAGCAGTTCGGACGGTATCTCCGCATAGACGGCGAGCTGACCGGCATTGACAATGCCCATGTCCATGCCGGCCCTGATGGCATGATACAAAAAAACCGAATGCATGGCCTCGCGCACGGCATTGTTGCCACGGAATGAAAACGAGATGTTGGAGACCCCTCCGCTGACCTTTGCCCTCGGCAGGTTTTCCTTGATCCAGCGGGTGGCATTGATGAAGTCCACGGCGTAGTTGTTGTGCTCCTCCATCCCGGTGGCCACGGTGAGGATGTTCGGATCAAAAATGATGTCCTCGGGCGGGAACCCGGCTTTTTCGGTGAGCAGTTTGTACGACCGGGTGCATATCTCCACGCGGCGCTCAAAGTTGTCGGCCTGTCCCTTCTCATCAAAGGCCATCACCACCACGGCGGCCCCGTAACGACGGACCAGCCGGGCCTGATGCAAAAATTCCTCCTCGCCGGCCTTGAGACTGATCGAGTTGACGATGGATTTGCCCTGCAAACATTTCAACCCGGCCTCGATGACCGACCACTTCGAACTGTCCACCATGATGGGTACCTTCGCGATGTCGGGCTCGGAAGCGATGAGGTTCAGGAACTTCACCATGGCGGCCTCGCTGTCGAGCATGCCTTCATCCATGTTCACATCAATGACCTGCGCCCCGTTCTCCACCTGCTGCCGCGCAATTTGCAGCGCGGCTTCGTAGTCGCCGGCCAGGATGAGCTTGGCAAATTTCGGACTGCCGGTGACGTTGGCGCGCTCGCCGACATTCAGAAAGTTGGATTCAGGACGAACTGTCAAGGCCTCGAGTCCGCTCAGGCGCAGCCAGGGTTCGGGGGTGGCGGGGTGGCGCGGGGGGCACCCACGGACCGCCTCGGCAATGGCTTTGATGTGCGGCGGGGTGGTCCCGCAGCATCCGCCCACGATGTTGAGCCAGCCGTTCTGCGCCCACTCGCGCAATTGCGGGGCCAGAGTCTCGGGGGTCTCGGGAAAGCCCGTGGCGGACATGGGATCGGGCAGTCCGGCGTTGGGGTAGCAACTGACAAATATCGGGGCGATTCCGGA
>JANRIZ010000155.1:0-37334 GCA_033764445.1 Verrucomicrobiia bacterium
ATGGAAGGTGAATGTATTCAAGGCTGGACTTCTGGATCTCGTCCCAATGTTTTTCCACCCATCGGACGACCTGGGGAATCCCCTCCCCGAGGCCGATGACCGGATGCCATCCCAATTCCGTCCGGGCCTTTTGGGAGTTGATGACGTAGGCCGCATCCTGTCCCGGGCGCTCCTCCCCGACCGTGCACACGCTAGAAAATGATTTTCCACAGCAGGCGGCCACGCGTTCAACGACCTCGCGGACGGAAATCCCATGATCGGGGGAAAGATGGTAGCGTTCCCCGATCTTTCCCTTTTCAAGAATGTTCAGCTCTCCGCAGGACACATCCCGGATGTGGATGTAGGATTTAACCGCAACCCCCCCGCCGTGAAGAGTCAGTCTATGGCCGGACATGGCACTGATGACGGTCCGGGGTATGATTTTGAAGAGTTGCTGGCCCGGGCCGTACACATTTGTGGCACGGACTGTCAGTAACGGGAAATGATACTGCTTTTGGTAGGTCGAAAGGAGCATGTCGGCCGCGGATTTTGATGCGGCATAAGGTGTGCTGGGGCAGTCGGGGGTGGTTTCGAGGACGTCGCCCGAGCAGGATCCGTAGGCCTCGGGGGATGAGATGTGAAGATAGCGTTCCGGGTAATTTTTTTTACGCAGATGATTGACCAGTTTTGCCAGGGCCACGCAATTGGTATTGAACCAGTGTTCCGGGTGTTCCCAGCTGGGAGCCACCTCGCTTTGCGCGGCGAAATTGACGATCCATTTTGGCTTTGTGGCATCGAGCAGCTCAAGGATGCGGGGCATGTCATTGTTGAAATCCATCTGATGGTAGGTGACCCGGGCCGCCCCGGGATGGAGACGGTAATGATTGAAGGTCGGACTCCGCTCTGCGGAGCGGCTGATGCTGAGGATGTCGCAATCCGTCCGGTCCAACAGCAGACTGATGAAGTCCTGGCCGGAAAATGAATTGCCTCCGAGTACGGCGATTTTCTGATTCATAATGGGGGGAGGGGGGACTCAGTGTGAAAGGTGTTCATGAAAATAGGATTCCGCCGCCTTCAGGCGTGCCTGCAGCATGTCTTCCGTGATCGGGCCGCGCCGTGAAAAGAGGCGTCTTTTTTGACCCATTTCAGTGAATTCATTCAGCATGATGCAGCACCATTTGATCCGGTAGAGCGGCAGAAGGCAAGAGGATCTGTCAAAAAAGTTGTCGTCATCGACCACGGCCCGCATGAGTTCCTGGCATTCCTGCCAGAGGCTGGAAGGGACCGGGACAGCGGGCTGACAGAAAAAATCACAGATCGTCTTTGCAGGATCATCCCAGCCCGCATATTCAAAATCAATGAACCGGACCCCGTTTTCAGGATCACAGAGGGCATTGTGGAAGCCGAAATCCGAAGGGGAGACACAGCGGAGACTTTCCGGAAGAAAGGCCTCCCGTGTGCCCGGCGCGGAATCCAACTGCCGGTTGATGGCGGCGAGAATCCCCCGCCCGCGCGGTTGCAGTGCCGACTCCACCCACTGCCGGGCCTGTTGTGAAACATCATCATTCACGGGAATGGAGAGAACCCGTTCCAGCCGTCCCTCCGCCATCCGGAGATGGTCACCCACCGAGAAACAGGCTTCCGAGGCGACGGGAAGATTCCAGCCCTGCGGACGCCGGGAGGGGGCATTGAGCTGTTGGAAAAAGGTCATGGCGCCAAGCACATGGTCCCGGGTGATTTCTCCGGCCCGCAGATGCCGACCGCTCAGGTGCTCGTACAAGGCGACATGGTGTTCGGGGAATGCTGCCAGAGGCTGCGGAATGGTCCGGATCCCGGCGCTCCAGGCATATTCGAGAAAGGCAAATTCGCTGGAGAGCCGGGGGCGGTTGTCCCCGGGCCGGGCAAAATAGTGTTTCAACAGCAGCCGGGGCCGCTCCCCGACCATGACGCGATAGGCCCGGTTGTTGGCGCCCCCGTCCGCGGGGACCAGATGGAAGTCCCTTCCCCCGCAATACGGGGCGAGGTGGGATTCCGGAAATCCCGGGGGCAGGCCCTCAATCACAGGTCCTGCCCCCGGTTTTGGATGAGGGACATCATATGATCCCAATGGCGGCATCTTTGGAAGGCTTCATGGTCCGGGTGCTGGTTCTGAGGGTCAAAAAGGATTTTTTGCGGCGAGGGGGGGAATCCCGGTTCCAACAGCAATTCGGGCAGGTCATCAATGAACCAGTCGCATTTCAGCGAGCCAATACGCGCCATTTTTTCCGCTTTGGTCTCCTCAAAAAAAACGTGTGGGCGGGTCAGGCCGGTTTCGGACGAGTCCAGGAACCGGTGATGTTCCAGCCAGTTCAAGGCATGGAGGCGGAGGTTCACATCCCCTCCCCCGTAGGGGCGGCTGGTTTTGTGGCTGACGATGCAAAGCGTCCAGTTTTTCCGGTGACCGAGTTCCAGAAAGGACCGGACTCCCGGAAAGGGTTCCGCCTCGCAGATCATCTCCCCGTAGATTTCCGACTGAAGCCGGGTCCAATCCGCCTCGCGTCCGATTGCACGGAGATAATCACGCACCCGCGTTTTGTTTTCGGGGAATGCCTCGGGGATCAGGTTCCTCCGTTTTGCGGCCACCGCGGCCAGGCGGTCATAACTCACCATCGTGTTGTCGAAGTCGATGCCGATGATCATGAGGATTCTCAGTGGGTGGTTGGGGACAGGTCCCGTCGCGGGGATTCCGGTTCAAGGTAGTCGGTCTCGAGCGGGTTTCCGGCCCATACCGCCCATTTTTTCAGGTCGTCATTCTGACGGATTTCCTCCAGGGAGGAGACATTCAGGGAAAAATATTGGTAGAGAGGATGGAGTTTCTGGGAGGGGTGGAAAAGCGAGTGAAAACTTCTGATCAGCCACGGGCGCCGACGAAACAGGAAATAGGCGTGCTTTTTTGCCAGAAGAATCTCGTCATGATCCATCGCCGGAAGCGTGTCCAGACGCGAAAGACAGGACAGATAGTCCTCCCGGGTTCGGAAGTCCGTGGTGAATCCGAGCCCCGAGTAGCGGCCCGTCCCGGCGGTCAGGGTTCTGACCCCCATGCAGGGAAGTTCAATCCCGGTAGTTCCCCGGACCGTGATGCCGAAGTCGGCGGTTTCAAAAAGTGAATATGAACTGATGCGTGTGTCGGGCAGGAGTAACCGGACATGGGGGGGGAGGTCTCCGATGTGTTTGCGGATGAGGGTGATTTCCGCCAGTTCCTCAGAGGCATTTTCAAACGATCTTTTCCAGACGTTTGCCGGATGCAGCTTGATGAGCCAGTTGAGACGCGGATTGGCACAGGCGGCCCGGATGGACTGGATGAACCAGTCCCCGTAATCCTCAAAAAGGTCCTCCCCATAAAACAGGTTGGCATCCCACAGGACATGGGAAAACAGGACGGCCGTCTTTTTCGACGGGTCCAGGGAGAGGTCACGCAGGATTTCATCCTTCGAGTGACGAAGGCAGCCGGGCTGGTTGCGGGCCTGGAGAAACCATTTTCCACTGTATCGGTCCGAGAATTCCTGATGAAGCTCCCGTTCATGCGATTCGGTCCATGCCAGGTTTCGGACGAGGGCCATGGTTTCCGGCGTCAGAGACGAGGGATGAAAACGACGACTCTCCGGGGTGAGACGTTTGAGGATGATCGCGTCATCACGGGAGGGTTGCACCGCCTGGACGACATTCAATCCCCGGGCGACCGCCACATCGACAATGATTCCAAAAACCGCGTAATTGGCCTCCACCAGGGTGATCAGGTCCGGTTGAACCCTGTCCAGCAGTCGGCGGGTCCGGAACACGGTGGAAAGACCCAGGGGCAGAGTGGCCCCGATCCGGTTGCGGATGTCGGGATCGCCGATATCGGGAGCCCCCTGCCGGACCCCGCGGCAGACGGTCGAAAGAATCTGGGGCCCGAGACGGCATCCCTCAAACTGCCAATTCTTGACCTCGCGAAAGGTCAGGTCCCTTTTCATGAACCCCGCCGCTTCACGTTCGCAGGTGGTGATCTCGTCGTCGGTGATGAGGATGTCCTCCCAATACACAAAATCCGTGATGCCATGGGCCGTGAAAACCCGGTTGGCCCAGGGATGCAGGCGGCTGGTCAGCACGGAGACGGTCCAGCCCTCCATCCTCAGGCCGATGGCAAGGAGGGAATGCATCTGGGCCCAGCAGATGCTGTTGCTGAGGTTGGCGATCAGCAATCGTCCGCGGTCGGGAGGCGGAAAGTTGCCGGAACGCAGAAAGGCCGCCTCCCGGCGCATGGTGGCAAAAGCCCGCCACACATCCCATTCCTGCCTGGGCTCACGAACCCATGACACAAGGTCGGTCAGCAGACCCGTAATCGGCATCTGCTTGAGACGTTCCCGTGAAAGTGACTGACGGAGATTCATGGAAGATTCTGAATCAGAAAGCGTGCATAGGCCATATCCCGGGGCCCGTCGATGTCCAGGGAGGCCTCCGGATCCATTTCATAGGCCAGGGTCCGCCCCGAATACAATTCCGCTTTTTGCAATTGGGCCCGGGTGATCATGAGAATGGCCGGACCGTTTCGGGCGTGGTATTGGGGTTTGTCCTGACGCCGCAGCAGGGGTTCACCGGCAGGGGGTGGGAGGAAGGGTTCCAGAAAGCCATCTTTGATCTGCATAAGGCTCGACGGGGTGAACTGGTGCGGAACCGCCACCACGCTGACCAGTGTGTCGGCGTTCCCTCCTTGAAAAAGGGCATAGGCTTCGCGGATGTGATGCATGGAGCGGAAGGGGGATGTGGGTTGGAGAAGGGCGAGTCCCTCATGCCCGGGCAGGGATTGGTCAAGCCAGGCCATGAAGTGTTGCATGACCTGGATCATGGGGGTTTGATCGTCGGCCAATTCCGACGGACGCAGAAAGGGGATCCGGGCGCCCCGATCCCGGGCCACTTCGGCAATTTCCGGGCAATCCGTTGAGACGTACACATCCGAAAAACAGCCTGAGTCGAGGGCGGCGGCCAGGGTGTGGCCGATCAGGGGGCGTCCGCCCAAGGGCGCAAGATTTTTTCCGGGGAGCCCCTTGGATCCGCCCCGGGCGGGGATGAGCGCAGCCAGTTTCAATAGGTGATCCTCTTCTGAACGTCGATGTGGGTCAGTGAGGCCAGTACTTCGGCAATCCGTCGGCCCGCCTGACCATCCCCGTAGATGGGTTCCATGTCGTAGGGTCCGTGGTTGATCTGCTTTTGGATGGCCTCACGGATGTCCGGTCCGGTGCCGGCGATTTCGATCACGTTTTTCCCCCGTTCACGCATGTCCTGTCGTGTGCCGAGATTGACCACCGGTGTTCCGATGTAGGCCCCCTCACGGATGCCACTGGAGGAGTTGCCCACCAGACAGGCGGTCCGTTTCATCAGTCTCACATAGGTTTCGATGGGGAGATTTTTGAAGAAGTGCATCTGGGCATCGAGTTTGCGTTCGCGCCATTTGCGGATGCCCCGGGCGATGTCCTCCGATCCGGCATCGGCATTGGGCCAGAGAATGATGGCTGGCAGCCCCACCTCACGGACCGCCTGAAGCGTGCGCGTGATTTGCATTTCCCCTTCGCCGTATTCCGTGGTCACCGGATGTTGGGACACCAGGATGAAGGGTTTGTCCATGTTCAACGGTTCGCCCACCCCCCCCTCGAACAGGCGTGCCAGGGAGTCCCCTTCGGGAGAGTTGAGGATTTCCGCCACCAGATCGACGCGGGGACATCCCACCATGTGGATGTTTTCAGGTTTTTCCCCCAGGCGTTCGATGCGTGTGGCGGCGTCGCGGCTGGCGGGAAAATGGATGTGGGCGAATTTGGTCACCGCATGGCGGATGCTTTCATCGATGGTTCCCGAGACCTCCCCCCCCATCGTATGGGCGACGGGAATGTTCATGTAGGCGGCCGCCAGGGTTGTGGCCATGGTTTCAAAACGGTCCCCGACGGTCAGGACCACATCCGGGGCGAGGTTTTCAAAGACACCGGGAAGTTCCATCAGACCGACCCCCGTGCTTTTGGCCATGGTGGCCGGGGTTTCCCCCTCGATGAGCATGAAGAGGCGGGCGTCCGGATGGAACCCGTCCTTCTCAATGAGTTTGACGACGGCCCCGTAGCGGTCGAGGAGCGCGGAGGCACCCACCACCAGTTGCAATTGAAGTTGCGGGTGGGCATGAATGGCCCGCATGACGGATTTGATGCTGCTGTAATTGGCCCGGGAGCCGATGACAACACAGATTTTTTTGCGGGTTTCCTTATTCCAGGTCTTCATAGGTCAGTGTGTGCTGGGCGGGCAGGGGTTTTGTTGTTTTTTTACCCAATACAGACGCCACCCTGTCTGCGCGGATGCCGTCACCGGGTTTTTTGAATTGGAGGTGGGCTCGGGTGAGGATCGTACCGGCCGGGATGGCCGCGGCCAGAACAATGCTCTTTTCAAAGATCCGTTTCATTTCCGCGTACTCGTCGGACCGCGATTTGTCCACCGGGTGGTCCAGAATGCTCCAGACCTCCCGCAGGGCAGCGGTCAGTTGGGAAAACTCCGCAGGTTCCATGGAATGGCGGGCATCGCTTCCGTACATCAGACGCGAGAAGGTGAAATGTTTTTCAATGACCCGTGCCCCCAATGCCGCCGCGGCCACCGGGGCCGCCAGGCCCAGCGTATGGTCCGAATAGCCCATGACCGCCTCCGGATACCGTCGGCCCATTTCCAGCATGACATTCAGCCCCACCTTTTCCGGCGGGCAGGGATACCGTGAGGAACATTGCATGACCGTCAAGGGCCCCCCGTTTTGCAGGGCGTTGACCGCACGGTCCATTTCGTCCCAATCCGCCATGCCCGAGGAGAGGAGAACCGGTTTTCCGGTGGAGGCGATTTTTTCCAGAAGGGGGAGGTTGGTGACTTCACCCGAGGGGATTTTGTAGGCCGCCATTCCGATGTTTTCCAGGAAATCCACCGCCTCCAGGGAGAAGGGGGACGAGAGGAACAGGACCTTGTTTTCACGGGCCACCGTCATCAGTGCGCGGTATTGGGTCTCGGAGAAGGCCGTCCTTTGAAAGTAGGAGAACCGGGGTTCCCCCTGGAAGTAGGCCGGGGCGGGGGCCTGGGGCAGGGTTTCCGCCTCGGCGATGTGGGTTTGAAACTTCACCGCATCGGCCCCGCATTGGGCTGCCGCCTCGATGAGTTTGCAGGCGTTTCCAAAGGAGCCGTCGTGGACGGATCCGATTTCGGCAATGATCATCTGTTTCGGTTTCATAGGGGGACGATGTATTCGGGGTCAAGGTTGATCATGGCCGGGCGCAGGCCCTGATGCCGTGTCAGGATTTCCGGATCGGTCAGGGCCAGAAAATCGCGTCGGGCCTGTTCCATTTCGGGTGTTTCGCGCAGATTGTTGCGGATCAGGAACACCCCTTCCTGCACCGCCGAAAGGATTTCATGGGGGGTGTTCGGACGGAGCGTCAGACCTTTATCCTTGGGATCGCGACCCATGACGATGTCCCGATGATTCCGGTACATCTCTTTGAGGGTCACTTCCCGTCCCTGGGCATCGACATAAACCTTGAAGAGGGTCACGTCCATGTGAAAAAAGCCGCTGCACCAGAGGTCGCCGGCATCCGCGACCACACACAGTTTTTTCATGGCGTTTCTCAGAAGGAGGGGGCCGCTTTGCTGGCCCACATACAGGGTGGCGCAGGCGAGATGGTGGAGGTTGAGAATGGCCGGGTCCACGTTGAGGCCGGAGAGGTCGAGGAACCCCGGGACCGTGCGGAAGGGGGTGTTGTCAAAGTCCCCTGTGGTGATGACATAAAACCCGTTCCGGCCCAGCCATTCGACCGCCGGGAGGTAGTTTTCCACCGGACCGCCGTTGCGCGAGAGATTGTCAATCTGGCTGCCCACACCCCCCTTGGTGCGGATTTGAACCGTGACAACGGGTTTGTCATAAAAGTCGGGGCACACCCTCTGAATCTCCCCGCGGCAGAGGGCCATGAAGTCATCGGGCATCTGAGGGGGGCGTCCGACATTGTCCCGCAGCAGGCGGATGTAGCCCGTGTAGTCGGTGTATGTTTTGAAGGTTTTTCTTTCGTTGTCGTATCGTTTCAGCCGGTTTTCCGAGAGGCTGACCGTTTTGTACACCACCTCATGAAAATCGAGGACATGGTATTTTTGGAAACAGGCGGAGAGGAGACACAGGTAAAAGCGGAGCGCGGCATGTTTGGCGGAGTCCCGCAGCCGACTTTGCACCCCCAGAATGCTGGTATAGACCACCATGGTCATGTTTTTTTCAAACAGGCGGTGAAGATGGGGATTGGAGCGGGGATGGGGCACGAGGATGACCGTGACGCCATTGCCGTAAAAGAGACGGGAGGAAAAGTCCAGGCCGGAGAGGGAATGTCCGAAGCTGCAGATGTAAAAGGGCAGCAGCAGCCTGTTTTTGAAAATTTTCCCCCGGTTCCGGAGGAGAAAACAGGGAGTTTCCACCAGGGACAGCAGGAACGTGGCCATCCAGAGGAAGGATTCGAGAAGATTGCGCAGGACAATCTTCTGGCGCGCGGAAAGGAGGGATCCCAGAACCGCTTTGGGTTGGAATGGACGGGTTGTCTCCATGACTGTTGGAATGGGTTTCCGGGGGATGTTCAATCGGCGCGGGTGGGATGGGGAAACCAGCGGGATTTGATCACGAGTCGGAGATATTCGCGGTTCAATCCGGTAAACCAGTAGGGTTTCAGGCAGGTCCAGCCCCACGGGCTGCAAAAGTCCTCGTGAAAGGCCAGGGCCTGGCGTGAGGCGGTTTTTTCGAGTCGGGTGATCTGATCCTGGTCGAGCGGCTTGAGAAAATACGGACGCCGACGTTTCCGTTCCTGCCCGTAGCTGCGATCAAAGGCAATGGTCATCGGCCAGGGCACGAAGGCGAGATGTGGCAGGCTGTGAATGTAGTATTTGTACCCGCGGTCGAGCCAGAACGCGCTGTTGGCCCCCTCGGAATCGAGAAACCGGAATCCCGCCTCCCTGAACGTGCCGACACGGGCCAGTCCGATGTCGGCAATACCGTAAGGACGGCAGTGCCAGGCGTGGAGTGCGGGTTCCCATTCGAGCCGGGGTTTGATCGTCCTCCGCATGATCCCCTTGTAGAACATGAAGCCGATCATGCCCACCCCGGGATGCGCCTCAAAGAGTTGTGCATATTCCCCCATCCGTGACATGACCGGGTGCATGAACTGGACATCGTCCTGCAGGAAATAAATGTAATCGTACCCCCCGACAATGGCCTGTTCCAGGGCAAGGCTCATGTTTGTGTAAAGTCCGCCATGAAAAAGTGTCGGTCCCCGCGGGACCCGGATGACCCGGGCTCCCCTCCGTTCCTCCCTCTCAAGCAGTCCGCCCATCCGGGGGTCATTGCTCCCGTCATCGATGATGAGCAAATCCCCGCCCGGGCCCATTTCCCACCAGGAGTCCGTGCAATTGCCCAACAGCTCAAAGCGGTTGTAGGAAAAGATCGCCGTCAGAAGTCTCATGGGAATGCGGGGTCGGGGATGGAAACGGCCTGCTCCAGGTCCAAAAACCGGCTGCCGAACCGTCGGACCGAGGTGCGGTGGGAGATGCACAGGAAAAGGGAGCCGGGGTGATGGCGGATGAGGTTCTGGAAAACCACCTCTTCGGTGGTCTCGTCAATGTTGGCGGTGGCCTCATCCAGAAGAAAGACATCGGGCTGACGCAGGACCGCCCGGGCCAGGGCCAGACGTTGCTGCTGGCCCGAGGAGAGACCTGTTCCCTGTTGGCCCAGCCGTGTGGACAATCCCTCCGGCAGGGATTGGACAAAACCCGCCTCCACCATTTTCAAAACCTCCCAAAGCCGGGAGTCGTCGGGGACGGTGCCGGGGCAGCCCATGAGCAGATTGTCCCGGATCGTTCCCTCGATCAGGAACGGATTGGGTCCGCAGTAGGAAATCCGCGAGCGGAACCATTCGGTGTCGAAGCTGGAAATGGGCTGTCCGTTCCAAAGCACCTCCCCCGAGAGGGGCTTGAGAAACCCCACCAGCACCATCGCCAGGGTGGTTTTTCCCACCCCGGAGGGGGCGTTGATACAGCAGAAGTCTCCGAGCTCCATTTCCAGGTCCACGGATTTTGTCAGGGCCCCTTCCCATCCGTAGGTGAGATGGCGGACGGAAAGCCGGGTCAGACGCCGCTCGGACGACCGGGCAGGGGCGGCCGGTGTCTCCACGGAAATATCAACCGGAGAAAGGACCTGGGTCAGTTCACGGGCAAAGGGAAGACTGTGGCGGAACTGGGAGATGCCCGAGAGGATCTGACTCAGCAGCGCCGCGGCGGCCATGACCAGATAACAGATGGCGACAATGCGTTCGGTTCCCCCGCTTCCCAGCCGGCCGTGAAGCAGGACGACCAGTGTGATCAGCACCAGCATCACCACCACGGGCCATTGACTGTGAAAGGAGGATCGGATCACATACGACCAGTAGGCCCGGAGCGTTTCGCGATTGATCCCCCTCCCCGCATTCCGGAAATGGTGGCCCAGTCCGTGGAGCCGCACAAACAACAGGTTTTCGGCCACCTTCATCGCCGTTTCCTGATAGGACTTGGTTTTGGCATAAACCTTTGCCGAGTGTCCCGAGTAGGAGAGCGCCTTGAGAAACAGGGGGATGGCCCCGACCAGCCCCGCCACAATTGCCGCCGCGAGAATGACCGGTGACATCCAGAGAAGATAGGCGAGAATGACCAGGAGATTGATGATGGCCCCGGCCATCATGCTGGTGGAACTCATCAGCTGTGCGGAGCGCGGGACCAGGTTCCCCAGACAGTGTGAGACCGCGTTGCTGGAGAGAACATGGCCCGGTGTGGAGGGGGTCAGCAGTCGTTCCATGAGCAGATTCCGTGCAACACTCTGGTTCCATTCGTAGCTGAGGTTGCCAAGCACCAGGGAGGCATAGGAGGCGGTTGTCCTGAGAACCCCCCACAGGAGCATGACGCCCGCCGCGATCAGTTGGGCATTTTCCGGGGCCGGCTGGATCAAAAGATCGGCAAAAAAGGATTGAAGGGCCGCGGAAAAACGGATGTTGATGAGGGCCGCCAGAATGCCGGCCAGACAGGTCGCCGCCAATAAAAGCCTTCCCCTGATGCCGCCGTATCCAAACAGGGCGTTGAGGGTTCCCAACAGGGATCGGATGTTGCTGTACAGTGTCACACGGGGGGGCGGTGGTGCGGTCGTGGGTTCAATGCCCTCGGAGGATCCGGGCAATGGTTGTCGGAAGTTGGGCCCAGATTTTTTTGAGACGGTTGACCGTGTAGGTCGAGGAAATGACCTGTTCAATCCGGTTGAGATCATCGGCCCCGGTCAGTCCGGCCTCCCGGAGAAGGGACAGGGCGAAAGAATTGAACTCAAAGATCAGACACAGGGCCGCCATCCGCTGTTTGTCCCGGGGGGAAAGGGTGTTGGTATCCGGGTCCAGACAGAAAAAGGCATCTCCCGCGTGCAGCAGCCTGCGGTCGGCGGATTCGGGGAGATCCCGCGCCTCCCGCCGATAGGATTGGTGCCCCCGGTCCATGTCAAGCAGACGGTATTTTTTTCCGGCCAGAAAGACATGCAGGTCGCCCAGCGTGCAATGTTCGGCATAGAACGGAAGGGCGACAAACTCCGTATAGATGAAAAGGATGCGTTTTTCCGAGAGGGTCCGTTCCGCCCCCCGGAGGCAGCGCAGTTCCGCGCCTTCCACATCGAGTTTCAGAAAATCGCAGACCTCGTCGCTCCCGAGGATGTCATCCAGTTTGCAGCAGGGCACCTGAATGCTTTCCTTGACCTTTGTATGGAGCTGTTCAAAGGATTTTTCCCGCCGGGAATCGGGATAGTCCATGTACATGTGTTCCGTGACCTCGGTGATCGTGGGGCCCATGAGGGTGCAGGCGCCCGGACCGGTTGTGATGTGAAACTGATGGGTTCCCGCGCTGTCCCACAGGGCATAGGGATGATAGACCTCGTTTTGGTAGACGGGGATGGGCGCGTTGATTTTGTGGGCATCGGTTGTTTTTGAAACCAGTTTCCGGTGTTCCTCCGGGTTCGGTTCGAAACCGATGAGCCGCGCATTTTGGGCGTATCCGGACGGCAGCATCTGCATCCCGTTTCGGGCCCCCACATCCACGACCAGGGGGCGGAGGTGTTCCCGCAGGAGCGGCTGCAGGACGACATCCCCCACCGTCCGTCCGTCCGGCAGGACGAATTCAAAGGCGGTTCGGCGCATTTTGCGGAGGAGATTTTTCATGGAGTCATCCCGTGGGTTGGTGGTGTGTCACGATTGTGTCTTTGAAAAACCGTCCATTTTTTCGCGCATTTTGCGGACCACCGCCGGGGCGGAAAAATGCGTTCGGAAGGTCTCATATCCGTCCCGGCAGAGCCGTTGGTGGAGTGCCGGGTCGTCGACCAACCGGCGGATGTGCGAGGCGATTTCGCGGCAATCCCCGCCCAGCAGGGCGTTCTTTTCATGGACGATCTCAGGCATGGAAAGACGGCAGTCCCGGTGGGCGACCACGCAGCCGCCCACGCTCCAGGCGTGCAGGTAACGGGTGTGGCCCACCTTGAACTCACTGGCGTTGTTCATGCACAGAAACACATCCGCCTCCATCAGACTGCGATCGATGTCGGGGACGAACCCGAGGATTCTGACCTCCGGGGAGTCGAAATAATGGCGGAGGGCCGGGTGCGGCTGACCCTGGCCGAGGAGGTGGATTTCATAATCGATCCCCCTCATTTCCCTTCTGAGGGCCGGCAACAGGTCCCGGCCCAGCACCTCCAAACCGTGCGTATTGGCCGTGGCGAAAAGTTTGCCGACATTGCCGATGATGACAGCCTTGCCGTTGTTCTTTCGCAGGGGAAGGGTTTTTTCCCACATGGATTGGAAGCGGTCGATCCAGATGTTTTGGATGTAGAAGGCATTCGGGTGACCTGCTTGGCGGTAATACTCCGCGTCATTGGCCGCCACATTGCCCAGCAACTCGTAACGGGCCATCATTTTCAGGTGGATCCTTTCCAGCGAGTCCAGCATCCGGGACATGGCATGCAGGCGCAGGGGTGAGGCCAGGCGGTTGCGTCGTTGGAATTGGACAAAACAACGGCCCACCTTGGGATCGGGATTGCCGTAGTAGGCGAACTTTTTGCCCGGGTATTCCGCACAGAGAGCCGTGAGCCATTCGCTCCAGGGGATGATCACCCAGTCGGGCGCGGCTTTTTCAAGAGCCTTCAGGATCAGGTCCCGGTGCGGGTGGTACGGAAAAAAGTCCCGAGGCTGCGGTGCCAGAAGCTTCAGGAGACCGGGTCTTGACCGAGGGGGTGGGGGCAGGGTGATTTCCGGGGCCATGGTCACGCCCATGGCGCCCAGCGACTGAACGCCGCGGATCTCGTCCTCCGTCGGCGGTTTGGCGTCGTGCGGACTGACCAGTTGGAATCCGACCGTGTGGTTGCTGTCGGCGGCGAATTCCCGGATCATCTCGTAGAGCACGACATTCCCCGCCCGGTCGTGGTTGGTGTGCGGGCGGACATTGTTGAGGAAAAGAATCTTCATGGGGAAAGGGATGGGGTCCGTCGGGGGCGCGATTCCGGTGGTGAAAAGTCACGCCGGGGTCTGCGCGAGGTACCGTTGCACGCGCAGGCCGTCGGCGAAGGAAGGGTGGGGAATTTCCCCGGCGCGGATGGCGCGGGCAAAACGGCGGGCCAGTGCGCGGAACGGCGGGATTCGTCCGTCCTGTTCCGCTGGCGCCGGGGTGGGAATGATCACCCGGGTCCCCTGGGCGTCGGAAAGGGTGAGTTCAAATCCGTTCATGTAATCCCGCGTGACATTTGAAAGGGTCAGGATTCCCCGGGCCCCGTGGATCCGCCACAGATGCCCCTCATGCAACGGTGCGGAGTTGGAGAGGATTGCGGAGACGCACGAACAGGCCCGTGTTCGCAGGCAGAGGGAGACCGAATCCATGGCCGGGTCCGCCCCCGCCGGGCAAAATGCGGCGTTGCGGCTGTTGGAGGCGGCCGCCTGGAGGCCGGAGATTTCCCCCAAAATCCAGTCCATCAGAAAAAGGAGATGGGAGCCGAGCAGCCCCATCACACCGCCCCCGTGTCGCGCGTCGTTTTTCCAGGACCAGATCCTGTTCTGATGGGAATAGGATTGGACCACCCACCGGACCTCGACATACCACAGTTCTCCCAGGGCGGATTCGTCGATGAGAAGTTTCAATTTTTGGAAGGCCTCCAGCTCCATGAATTGGAAATCCAGCATGGTCGGGATGCCCTTGGCCAGGGACGCCAGTGATTCCGCCGAGGGGACATCCGGGGCCAGGGGTTTTTCGGAAAGCACCGGGAGTTTGCGTGCGAGGGCCCTGCGGCAGAGGTCCACGGAGGCCGGGGGAGGCAGCGCGACGGAGACGGCGTCGAGGTCCCCGGCCAGGAATTCCTCGGCCTCCGAGTGGACGGACGGGATATTCAGTGTGGCCGCGGCCAGGCGTCCCTTTTCGGGGTTTCGGGCCAGGAGGGAAACCACCTCAAAATCCCCCGACTCACGCAGGCCGGGCACATGCACGGCCGCTCCGAAGCCGAGACCGGCGACACCGATTCTTAATGGAGAGTTGCGGCCCATCAATCGACGATTTTCGGGGTGGGCAGGGGGACGATGAATTTGCCCCGGTAACCCTTCTGGCGCAGTTTGGGGATCAGTTCGTCGGCGATGTGCCACGAAAAGAGCAGGGCGTATTCAGGCTGTTTTTCAAAGAGGATTTCCTCCTCCAGAACCGGAATCAGGGTGCCGGGCATGTATTTGCCGATCTTGTAGGAGCCTTTGATTTCGAGCACACAATCGAGGATGGTGTCGTCGAGACCCACATAATTTACCAGGGTGCTGGCGCGTGACGGGGCGCCAATGCCGAAGACCCGCTGGTTTTTGGAGCGGATTTCCCGCAGGAGCGACATCAGGTCCAGTTTGCTTTGCGACACCCGTCGGCGGAATTTCAGCAGACTCTCCCAGCTGAGGTCCGCCTGTTCCCTGCGGATCTGCTCGGCCACACTGGCCTGGACCGGATGTTTTCCGCGTCGGGACGCGTACACCCGGATCGAGCCCCCGTGGGTCGGGATGGGTTTGACGTGGATGATTTCCAGCCCATGCATTTCGAGGAGGTATTGGAGGCTTTCCACCGAGTAGTAGCGGAGATGCTCGTGGTAGATGGTGTCGTATTGGAGTGTGTCGACCAGCGGCAGGAGGTAGTGCGATTCGGAAATGAAAATGCCCCCCTCATCGAGCATGGCCAGAATGGAGGCCACGATCTCGTGGATGTTTTCAATGTGTGCAAAGACATTGGTGGCCGTCACAATCTGGGCTTTGCCATGTGTGCGCACCACCTCCGCGGAGGCGTCCGGTCCGAAGAACCGGTTGAGGCTGGGAATGCCCTTTTCGACGGCCAGCCTGTAGGCATTGGTCGGTTCGATGCCGCAGGTCCGGTGTCCGCCCTGGTGGAAATTGATCAGCAGGGTGCCGTCATTCGATCCGATGTCCGCCACCAGATGCTCCTTTTTGAGCGGGTACAGGCGCATGACCTCCTGATAGAGTTCCGCAAAGTTTTCGCGCAGGATTTTTGTGGTGCCGCTGGTGTAGGCATAATGCGGCGGAAAAAGAATGGCCGGGTCCACAATCAGACCCAGCTGGACCAGTTTGCTTTCGGGGCAATAGAGCATTTCCGCCGGGTAGGCGGGTTGTTCCGAGGGGCGTTCGCCGATCGGAGCCATGGTATTGACCGGGGGCAGAAAACCCAGGAAAATGACCGACTGGAGGTTTTCGGAGCCGGAAATCTGGCAGCGTCTGACCAGGGTGCTTCCGCCGGTGCCGGCGGCTGTGGGATTGGAGTTGGCGGGGATGTTCATGGATTGTTTTTTGGGGTGGGGGGTGGGTTGAGTCAGGGATGGGACGCGTACCAGGGGACGGTCCTGTTCAATCCTTCGGAGAGGGTCAGTCGCGGGGTGAAACCCAGGAGGCGGAGGCGGGAGATATCCGGGCAGCGGCGCGGGGTGCTGCCCGGCTGCAATGAGCCGGGGACCACACGGATTTCCCGGCCCAGACAGGAGGCCGTGAGACGGGCCAGCTCGGCGACGGTCACCTCCTCCTGGGTGCCGATGTGGTAGATCCCCAGATGCGAACCGTGGCGGAGGACCGTCATCAGTCCCTCGACAAAGTCATCGATGTAAATGAATGACCGCGTTTCCTGACCGGTGCCCTGGATGGAAAAGTCGATGACTCCCGAGGACTGGGAGGCGCACAGCCCCGCGAGCCGGCGGGAAAACTGGGGAATGACATGTTCCCCGCCCATGTCCGGGCCGTACACGTTGTGGGGCCGGAAAATCATGACCCGGTCGAATCCCGTGCGGCCGTAATTGACGGCCATCAGTTCGCAGATGAGTTTTCCGCCGCCGTAGGAAAAGCGGGGGTTGAGCACATCCGGCACCGTCAGCGGCACGGATTCATCGGTCGGGATTTTGGGGGCGGTCTGATAGACCTCCGAACTCGAGGCGAGCACCAGCTCGCGGATCCCATGGGCCCGGCAGGCATCGAGAACCGCCAGCATGCCCCGGACGGCCACATCCAGAATCAGCTCGGGTTTTGTGTAGAAATATTCCGTGCCGTTGACATAGGCCAGGTGCAGGATTGCGTCCATGCCTTCGGCCGCCCGGACCATGGCCGCGGAGTCGCGGATATCCGCCTCGACCATTTCCACCGATCCCGCGAGGTCCGTCAGCCGACGGGCGGCCCCGCGCGAATTGTTGTCGATGACCCTGACCCCATGGCCTTCGGCGAGCAGTTGACGGACACAGGCCGCCCCGATGAAGCCGGTTCCACCTGTGACGAGATATTTTTTCATGGGAGGAGGAGGTTCAGGATTGGACCGAGGCCGGCAGAAGCGCTTTTCCATGGCTTCCCATGCCGATGTAGCCCACGTGGGGGGGCAGATTCAGGTCCGAGGCCGTGAAGTTGTTCCAATAGTCGTACACGAGACCCGGATGGGCCATCGGTTCCGCCAGGGTTTCCAGTGGCATGTTTGCAAACAGCGGATGGTTGTTGAGGATCAGCACCAGGTGAGCCCCCGCGAAAGCCTCCTCCGGGGTGGGGCAGGCCATCAGCCCCAGAGACCGGATCGCCTCCGCCGCCACGTGCGCGTCGAACCCCCGGAGAACCGCATTCGGAAAGGCCTTCCGGATTTCCGCAAGAATGGGGCGGGCCATGGTCCCGCGCAGATCGTCCGTGGCGGGCCGACCCTTGAAGGCCAGACCCAGGAGGGAGATGACCGGGGCGTTTTTTGGAAATCCCGGCAGCAGGGTGGTGACCCCGGAGAGATAGGCCACCGTGACCGCCGGCTGGGTCTCATGGATCTGCCGTGCCTGCTTGACCATCACGGCATCAAAACCCAACTCGTCGAGCCTTTCCGTCAGGATGTGGGAGTCCTTTTCCAGACAGGGTCCGCCCACCGGTCCGGGCATCGGGAGATTGGTCCGGGGGTATCCCAGCTTTCCACAGCGGATCACCTCCGAGGCGCTGAGGCCCAGGGTGTCGCACATCAGGGCGATTTCGTTGGCGAAGCCGAAGGAGACATCCCGCGAGGCATTGTCGACAAGCTTGATCATTTCGGCCGTCTCCACGTCACTGACATGGACCACGGTGGGAGTGACAAATTGGAACAGTTGCGAGGCCCTGACATCGGCCATGAGGGTGGCGGCGCCGACGATCTGGGGCAGGCATCGGATTTCCTGCAGGGCGTGGCCTTCGAGCGTGCGCTCCGGGCAGAAGGCGAGGTCCACCGAGGGACATTTTTCCCGGAGGATGGGCAGGACGATCCGGCGGGTGGTGCCGAGTTTGACCGTTGAACGCATGATGACAAAATCGCCGGCCTTCAAATGGGTGGCCACCTCCCGGCTGACGTTGGCGATCATATCCATCCGGCTTTTCCGGTCCGTTCCCAGGGGGGTGCCGACGGTGATGATGAAGACCGTGGCCTCGGTTCCCGGGGGAATGTGCTGGTGAAAGGTGATCCTTTTCTCGGCGACCAGCCGTCGCAGTTTCGGTTCCAAACCGGTTTCAAAAAAGTGGGCACGCCCCTGCCGGAGCAGGTCCAGCACCGCAGGGTTGATCTCGATGCCGCTGATTTCAAAGCCCGCGTCGGCCATGGCCAGGGCCAGGGTCAACCCCACATAGCCCATGCCCATGATGCAGACTTTACGGTCACGGTAATTGTTTGGCACCTTCATAGAGTCCTCAGATCGTCAATTTGCCCCCCGCCAGAGCCAGGCCGATGGCGGCGACGTGGAGGGCATGATCAAACGCCCCGTTTTTCATGAAGTCCAGCAGGTCTTTCGGACGGACCAATTCCGGGGTGATCCCCGGCTCGGGTGTCCATCGGACCCCCGTCGGCCGGGTCAGTTGGGGACAAAAATAACACCACAATCTGTTTTCCGCCCGTCCGGAATCCGGATGAAGCGTTCCCAGCAGTTCCGGGGGCGTCTGGCAGAACCATCCGGTTTCCTCCTCGATCTCCCGCTGTGCGGTCTCCGACGGACCGAGTGTTCCATCGACCAAACCGGAGGGCAGCTCCAGGGTTTGACACTCGAGAGCCACACGGAATTGGCGGACCAGCGGAATGTGTCCGCAGGGGGTGAGCCCCAGCAGGCAGGCGTAGTCGTGGTAGCGGAACGAATGGAACAGTTGGGGGTGTGGATTCCCCTCGAACTGCACGTGCCGGGTCACCATGGTGACCCAGGGGGATACGGTGAGTTCCTCCCTGAGGGTGATTTTCGGGTTCATGGGAGGGATATCATCCAATGGGCGAGGGGGGTGCGGGGCGTCCGGGCTGCGGACCGCGTGGAGCCGCTTTTGTCTTGACCCCTGCCGTCATGCGGCAGAAAACAGCGGGGCAAAAAGAGGCTTTCAGGATTCCCGTGATCAACCCCCACTACAAACCATTCGGTTTTTTCCGGTTCGGCCTTGCCTTCATGGTTGCCATGAGCCATTCGGGAAATCTCGGCCCCGCATGGTTCGAGCGGATGATCCAGCCGTGGGGTCTGGGAAACATGGCGGTGATGACCTTTTTTGTCCTCTCCGGATACATCATTGCCGAGGCCATCGAGGTCTTCTACCGGGACCGGCCCGTCGCCTTCATCGGCAACCGTTACCTTCGCATCCTTCCCCCGTACTTCGCCGCCCTGCTGGTCTCCGTTCTGGTGCATGCCCTCCTCGCACACTATGGCTGGCTCGGACATGTGGTCAACTGGACCCCCGAGGCGTTCTCGGCCACGAATCTCACGGCCAATTCCCTGTTGCTGGTCATTCTGTACGGACTCGGGCGCATGGGATTCCAGCCCGACTACTTTTTTGTCACCAACACCTGGGCGGTCATGGTCGAGGTGCATTTTTATCTCGTGGTTTTTGGACTGATGCTGCTCTGGCCCCGGTTGAACCGGCACCTGACGGAGGTGGGGAGGCGCCGGATCATCATGGTCGGCGTGGTCGCCCTGTGCGTGCTGGGTCCGCTGGCGATGTTTTTGAAGATCCCGCAACTTGTTTATGTGTCGTGGGCGCCGTTTCTGCTGGCCGGTGTCCTGCTTTATCAGCTGCATCAGAGACAGGACGCGTTTTTTCTGGCGGCCTGCGTGCTTTCCCAAATCTCGCTGTTGGGGACCTTCTGCCTGTATGTCGGACGGAATGCCAGCGCCCTGATTGCCGGTCCTGCCGTGGTGCTGGGCCTCCTGATCGTGATCCTGGCCTTCCTGGGGCGGGCGCGTATCCCGGCCTCCCAGGTCGGATGGGACAGGTTTTTTGGCAATCTCAGCTATCCGCTCTACATCAACCACTGGACCGTATTTGTGGTGTACGGGGCCGTGGCCTCCACAGGCCGGGGCTGGGGATTGTGGATGGCGGGAATGGCCTCGGCGGTGGGTTTGAGCCTGCTCATGCAGGCGGCCGTTGAACCCCTGTTGCACCGGGTGCGCGACCGGCTTCGGGGCACTTCGTTGTAGCCGGATCCGGGCATGCGTTGCCCCGTGGATGGCGCCATCCACCTTATCGGAGGGAGAGGTGTTGTGGGTCCGCATGGCGGACAGGGGTTGCCGAATTATTCGGAGGGATTGACCTCCCACCGGACGTGGTGGGGCGGGCATTCTCCGAGGGGTTTGACTTCGAATCCCAGGGTCAGGGACCCCCGGGTTTTTTCGCAGTAAATTCCAATGACTTTCAGGCCGGATTGCAGGCAGGCGAGGTAGGCAAGTTCCAGTCTGGGTCCGTGTCCGACCAGGGCAACCTCATGAACACCCTGCCGCTTGAATTCCGCAGCCCGGGTATCCGAGAGTTGACGCGCCCTCTGATAGGCGTTGAGGGTGTTTTCAAAGACGCTCATGGCCAGACGCGTTTTTTCGGCCAGACCGTGGGGGGTCAGGTAGTAGGCGTACCGTTTGCGCGGAATTTTCGCCGCACGGACCAGTCCGCGATGGATCAGATCCTTCAGAACCGCATTGACCAGCCCCAGAGAGACCTCGGTCTGCCGCGATATTTCACGCTGCGAAAAATCCGGCGAACTCTCGATGGCTTCGAGAATGGGCAGGGTGTGTTTCTGGTGTTCGGACCGTCCGATCATACGCGTGTTCAGATTTTGAACGATGAAACCGTGTATGCGGGGAATTGCAAGGATTTAATGTTCAATATTTGAACGCAGGATTTTTGGCGCCCATTTCCCCGCTCAGGACCCTCAGCAGACAATCAACGAAACAACCTCTTGAGGGCCCACTGGAGCAGCCAGCCGCCGCCGGCCATCAGCAGAGGGCGGGACATGTTGAAGAGGTCGCGGGCCGTGTTTTTTTCTGCGGGATTTTCCGGCGATCCGCGCATCGCGCCCAGAAGGAGTTTTGCAAGGACCCCGAGCAGGCCCAGGTTGCCGAACCTCAGCAGGGGCGTCCCCCCTCGGAACAGATTCCACAGGGTCCCGACCGGGGCCAGCAGTTCCCGTGTTTCGCGCAGGCACACGCCCAGCTCCTCCCGCTGCATTTCCATGCGCAGGCGCAGTTCCGTTTTTCGGATGGTCAGGTCCTGGGTGTCAAACATGGTGTCACATCTGGTCCTTGAGCCAGTTAATGTCCTTGCGCAGTTGGGAAATGGTTTCCGAAAAAACCTGCCCCTGGGCGGTCACCTGCCGGGAGAGGCAGAAATAAATGCCCCCGGCCAGGATGAAATTGAATACACCCAGCCCCAGCAGGGCCCAGTATTTGTATTGCTCAAAGAGCAGGAAGGCCAGGGAGATGGTCACCAGGGTCAGACCCAGAAAGGCGATGGCACTGACCAGTACGGTCAGGAAAATGATCATCACCAGACGTCTTTTCTCCTCCTCGATTTCCAGCTGGATCAGCTCGACCTTGGCAAGGAGGATTTCCAACAGGGTCGTGATTCCACGGTGGAACACGCCCTTTTCCGCGGGGATTGAGGAGGATTGTGGGTCGGACATGGAACAGGCCCCGGTTCCCGTCCCCACCGGTTTTCAGTGGGAAGGGCAATGGGCGGCGCGGGAGGGCTTAATTTTTGCGGTTGATCAGGAGGCCCAGCACGATCCCGGTGGCGAAGGCGGCGCCGATGACCTTGTAGGGGTTGTCCTTGACGAATTTGTCGGTGGCCTGGGCCGCGATTTTGCCCTTTTCGTAGATCGCCTTTTCGGCCACTTCCAGCTTGGCGCGGGCGGCGCGAAGACCTTCCTCGAGTTTGGCGCGGGCCCCGATGGCTTTTTCCCCGACAGCCGTCGCGGTTTCCTTGAGGACGACTTCCGCGTCCGTGATGACAACTTTCAAGTCCTGAACCAGTTTATCGGATGCTTCGCTCATATCATTTTCCCTTGTTTTTAGATTGTGAAAGTAGGTATCCATAACCGTTTTTTCCTGGACCAACCCTAGTGGGATTAAATTTGAAAGTCAACCTTTGTACCCTGATTTTTCTTTTTGATGACCAGTTTCTGGCCCTCCTGGGTGACGATGGATTGCGGGGGCACACTCTCGACGAGAAACACATTGCCTCCGATGGTCGTGCCCGCCCCCACGACCGTTTCCCCGCCCAGGATCGTCGCATTCGAGTAGATGGTGACATCATCCTCGATGGTCGGATGCCGTCGTCCGCCCTTGACGATGCGGCCGGTCTCATCCTTCTTGAAACTTTTTGCGCCGAGGGTGACCCCCTGGTAGATTTTGACATTGTTGCCGATGAGGGCCGTCTCCCCGATGACCACCCCCGTGCCGTGGTCGATGAAAAAATTCATCCCCACACTCGTGCCCGGGTGGATGTCGATGCCGGTGCGGGAATGGGCCCATTCGGTCATCATGCGCGGGAGCAGCGGCAGTCCCTCCCGATGGAGGACATGGGCCAGGCGCTGGACCGCAATCGCCTCGATGTACGGGTAGGCGAGGATGATTTCCTCAAGGCTCACCGCCGCCGGGTCCCCCTCGTAGGCGGCGATGACATCGTGTTTGAGCATTTTGCGCACGGCGGGCAGGCTGGCGAAAAATTTCAGGATCAGTTCATCCGCCTGTTCCTCCAGGTCCCGGGTGCGGGCACCCTTCGGGGCGGCGTACTGGAGGCTTTTGCGGGTCTCCACCTTCAGTGTTTTGGAAAGGCTGTTGAGACGGCGGAGGATGTTCTGCTGGCAGTTTTTCTCGTGGAATTCGCCCGGATCAAAAAAACCCGGGAACATGAGGTGCAGGAGGTCCTGGGTGATTTCGGCCACGGACTGTTTGCTGGGGAGGTTGACCCCGTCAATGTGGTTGATCCCGCCGATGGTGCGGTAGGAATCAAAGAGGTCCTGAACGATCTGGTCGAATTTGTATTTCATGATGACAGTGGCCGTCGACTGTGCCGCAAATCCCTCCGGGAGGAAAGGGGGAAGTGTGTCATTTCAGGTTTCCGAAGGAGGAAGGGCCGGAGCAATGCGGTGACCGGACCGTGGGTGCCTGTGCGTCAATGGGCCGCACCAGCCCTTTCAAGCCTCCGGAGTGTATTCGACATGGGCATGGGCCATTTCGAGGAGCTTGACCGCCAGGGCCGTCCATCCGGTCTGATGACCCGCCCCCAGACCGCGACCGGATTCGGCGTGATAGTATTCGTGGAAAAGAACGAGATCCTTCCAGGCGGGATTTTTCCAGTCGATCGGATCACCGGACTGAAAGGGGCGGGTCCCCTCCGGTCCGGGCAGAAACAGCCGGGTCATGCGGCAGGAAAGTTCCCGGGCCACCTCGCCGAGATTGAGCCTCCGGTCCGAGCCCGTGGGGAATTCCACCTGCAGCCCATTCCCGTAAAAATGGTGGTAGCGTTGCAGGGCCTCGATCAGAAGAAAACACGTCGGGAACCAGATCGGTCCGCGCCAGTTGGAGTTGCCGCCGAAGAGCAGGCTGTTGCTTTCCCCCGGGATGTAATCGACGTGGAAGGACGTTCCCCCGTGCCGGAACTGATAGGGCCGGGCTTCGTGTGCCTTGGAGAGCGAGCGGATGCCGAAGGGGGAGAGGAACTCCTGTTCGTCGAGCAGGTAGCGCAGCACACGTTCCAGCCGGTTCTGGGT
The DNA here is from genome assembly GCA_033764445.1 of Verrucomicrobiia bacterium. Lineage (GTDB taxonomy): Bacteria > Verrucomicrobiota > Verrucomicrobiia > JAWXBN01 > JAWXBN01 > JANRIZ01. The sequence goes on from JANRIZ010000155.1 coordinate 23,593, forward strand.
GGGGATGGCCAGCAGCCGGTGCTGGTCGTGGGCACAGGTGTTGCAATAGGTGATTTGATTGGCCAGGTCCCTGCGATTTTCCACAAACCACTGGAGCCGTTTGTAAAAACCCGGCAATTTGCGAATCTCCTCCTCCTCGAGCACCTCCACCGCAATCAGTGGCAGGAGCCCGACCAGGGAGCGGGTCTTGATCGGGGTCGACTCCCCATGGTGGCTGAGCTGGTCATAGTAGAATCCATCCTCCTCATCCCACAGACCCGTGCCGCCGAATTCGTTCATCGCATCCGAGATACGGATGAAATGCTCGAAAAACTTGGACGCCATGTCCTCATAGACGGGATTCTCCCGGGCCAGCTCGAGGGCGATCGAAAGCATGGTCAGCGAGTAAAAAGCCATCCAGGCCGTGCCATCCGCCTGATTGAGGTGCCCGCCCCCGGGCAGGGGGCTGGAACGGTCGAAGACGCCGATGTTGTCCAGTCCCAGAAAGCCGCCGGAGAAGAGGTTGTGGCCCGCCGGGTCCTTGCGGTTGACCCACCAGGTGAAATTGAGCAGGAGCTTCTGAAAGGTGCTCTCAAGGAAGGACCGGTCGCGCTCCCCCCGCAGGCCGGTCATTTTGTACACACGCCAGGCCGCCCAGGCATGGACCGGCGGGTTCACGTCCGAAAAGCCGAACTCATAGGCGGGGATCTGGCCGTTGGGGTGCATGTACCATTCGCGCAGCAGCAGTGAGAGTTGGAACTTTGCGAAAAACGGGTCGATGCGGGAAAAGGGCACCATGTGAAAGGCGAGGTCCCAGGCGGCAAACCAGGGGTATTCCCATTTGTCCGGCATGGAAATGATGTCGCGCGAGTAGAGATGTTTCCAGTCGTGATTCCGGCCCGCGAGCCGTTCCTCCGGCGGACGGGGGGTGCCCGGATCGCCCGCGAGCCAGTCCTCGACAACATAGTTGTAAAATTGTTTGGTCCACAGGAGCCCCGCGTATCCCTGACGCGAGACATTTTTTTCCTCGGGACTGAGCGAGGCGGGGATGACCCGGTCGTAAAACTCATCCGACTCGCGCAGGCGCAATGTGAAGACCTCCTCAAAACCGGGGCCAAAGGCCGGGGTCCCGGCGGCCTCCGACGGACGCAGGCGGAACCGCAGGGTCCGGGACTGACCGCCCCCGATCCGGAGCGCAAAATGCGGCGTGCATTTGGTGCCGGTCATCGCGGGGTTGACGGCCTCCTTCACCCCGTGGACCAGATAGTTGTCAAAGGCATCCTTGGTGTAGGGGCCTGCATTGGGGACGCCGAAGAGGCGGTGTTCATTGGTTTCATTCTCGGTGAAGAGAATTTCCGGGCCCGGTTCGCATTCAAAGACAAACCGGCCCAGGGTGGCGTGTTCCGCCTCCACACAGCCGGGGGCCCGCAGCGAGAGCCGGGGTTTGAAACCGATGTTTTCGCCGATGGCCCCCCAGGACCAGGTGTTGCGGAACCAGAGGGTGGGCAGAAAATGAAGCGGCGCCTCGTCGGGTCCGCGGTTGAAAAGGGTGACCCGGATCAGCAGATCGTCGGGTCCGCCCTTTGCGTACTCCGCCTGCACGTCGAAGTAGCGGTCTTCCGCAAAAACCCCCGTCTCCATCAGTTCGTACTCGGGAGCCGCGAGACCGCGCCGTTTGTTTTCAGCCACGATCCGGTCGTAGGGATAGGCCGCCTGCGGGTATTTGTAGAGGGCCTTCATGTAGGAATGGCTCGGCGAGGAGTCGAGATAGAAGTAACATTCCTTCACGTCCTCGCCGTGGTTGCCCTCGGGGCCGGTCAGTCCGAAAAGCCGTTCCTTGAGGATGGGATCCTTTTGATTCCACAGGGCCAGGGCAAAACAGAGGCGGCATTCGCGGTCCGTGATTCCCAGCAGGCCGTCCTCCCCCCAGCGGTAGGCCCGGGACCGGGCATGGTCGTGGGGAAAGAAGTCCCAGCTTTTGCCCTGGGCCGAATAATCCTCGCGGACCGTGGCCCACTGGCGTTCCGAGAGATAGGGTCCCCAGCGCTTCCAATTGACCTTCCGTGCGGAGGCGTCGATCAGGCGTTGATATTCGACGGTGTGTTGCATGGGGAAATCACAGAATTGTCTCGAAGGTTTTGCAGATGCCCGTGACCGGGTCCGGGTATTTTTTCCAGGTGAATTCCGGCGAGGCCGGGAAACGCGTCTGGGTGTTTTCCCCCGCCGGCGCCGGCAGGGCCCCCACCTTGAGGAGGGACATTCCGTCAAAATGGCCGAAGACGCCGCCGGCCAGATCGCAGAGACGGACCGGTTCCCCGGAGCTCAGATCCCGCACGGCGGGCCCATTCCACGGGGTGCGGACCATCTCCAGAATGATGCGGGCGATTTCCGCGCAGTGGTGGTATTCGCGCAACTGAAGCCCCGGGGACATGCGGAATTCCCGCCTGTGGCGGAGTGCGTCGAGCATCTGGCCCAGGAACATGTGCGGTTTGGGAGCGCCTCCGTAAATGGTGTGCAGTCGCAGGTGGCGGAAGCGGTCCGGGGCCCCATGCGCCTGGTCTTCCATCCACTGTCCCAGGGCGAGTTTGGAGCTCAGATAAGGGTTGCCCGCGCAGAGGCCCGCAAAATGTTCGCTGACCGTGCCCAGGGTCAGAAACCGCACCGCCGACCGGTCGGCCAGGCCCCCGACGATCCGTCGGACCGAATCGCAGTTGGAGAACATCAGCTCCTCCGGGGAGAGTCGGCTGTTGGTCAGACCCTGTGCAAAGACCACGGTGCAGGGTCCGAGCGGAGCGGTCTTTTCCTTCAGCCAGCCGTTGAAGGGGTCCTTTTCCGCGTTCAATCCCGCGCCGAGCAACTCCTTCCAACCCCAGTTTTGGACCGGCATTCCCAGCGTCCGGGCCGCCTCCCGGATGGAGGAACCGATTTCGCCGGAGGCCCCCAGCAGGACAATGGGTGGGTGTGGGACATTCATGGGCGACCCTTTCCGATAAAGTGATTGTACAAAAAATCGCGAAGATTCAACAGGAGCAGCAGCCGCAGGTTCTGCAGGGGGCCCGGCGGCCTTTTTTCACGTTTGAGAAACATCCTGCGGTATTCCCCGGCCACCCGATGCCGGGCGGAGGCGGAGGCGGAGGCCCCGTGGATGCGGAAGCGGGACAGGGGTTCTGGGAAATAATACAGGTCGCCACGGTCCAGGATCCGGAGCCAGAAATCGACATCCACGTAGTAGGAAAGGTCCGGGTCAAAAAGCTCCAGATCCGCCAGATCGCGCCGACGGAAAAGTCCCGCCCCCGGTTCGCCGATGAGATTGAGCGTGGAGAAAAGAAGCCTCCGGGCAAAGGTCCGTCCCGGATGGATGCCCTTTTTGCGGAAAGTCCGGCGAATGTGCAGCTCCCCCCCGTCGGGTCCGATCAATTGCCGCGCACAGGCGACCAGGGCGACCCGGGGGTGGTTTTCCAGGACGGCGGCCTGTTTTTCCAGACAGTCGGGGGCCAGTTCATCATCGCAGGGCAGGATTTTGACAAAGTCCCCCCGCGCGAGGCTCAGGGCCCGGTTCCAATTGGCTCCCATGCTCAGCGTGTGGGCATTTTGCTCCAGGCGGAGGCGGGGGTCGCCCGAGTCACGCATCAGGGAGCGGATGATTTCCATGGAGGCGTCGCGTGAGGCGTTGTCGAGGACAACCAGTTCAAAATCCCGGCGGGTCTGGTTGAGGACGGATTCCAGACAAGGGCGGAGAAAGGCCTGGCCGTTGTAAACGGGGACACAGACGGAAATTTTCGGGGTGTCACCGTTCATACAGCGGGAGGTTCCAATCTGGGGATCAGTTTCGAGAGGGCCTCCCGGGCCGGACGCATCAGGGGGCCGACCTGACGGCACAATTTGTCCGTCAAAAGCCCGCCCCGGAGCGGGCGCCGCGCCGGCTGGGCCAGGGCGGCGGTGGTGCGGGGGATCAGGAGGGAGTCGGGCAACCCCGCCGTCTGGGCGATGAGCGTGGCAAATTCCAGACGGTTCATGGAGGCTTCCGGACCGGCCACATTCCAGATTCCCGCGCAATTTGCGGAGAGCAGGGCCAGGGTGGCGCGGGCCAGGTCGGAGGCTTCGGTGGGGTTTCCCTCCTGATCGGCCGGAATTTCCAGGGGCCGACCGCGGCGCAATTTGTCCAGCACCTGGTAGACAAAGTTTTTTTTGCGGAGTTCCGCACCATAGACCACGATCGTACGCAGGATCAGGGACCGGTCCGGCAGTCCGTCGAGCAGGGCAGTTTCCCCGGCCCGTTTTGAATGTCCGTACACATTGATCGGACCGGGCGGGGTGTCCTCGGAGTAGGGTCCGGCAAGGCCGTCAAAAACGTAGGAGGAGGAGAAATGGACCAGCCGGGTGCGGGTGGGTTCGAGGCATTGGGCGAGTCGTTTGGGGAAAAGATGGTTGAGACGGTCCGCCCGGGCGGGGTCCTTTTCGCATCCATCCACCCAGGTCCAGCCCGTGGCATTGATGACCGCCTCCGGCTGGGTTTTCTGCAGCAGGCTGTCGAGACCGTCCTCTGCGCCGGAATCAATGTCCAGTGGAAACCAGTCCCTCCCCTCCGGTGAGGGAGGCGGGGACGCGTCGTGGAAGGTGGCCGCGACGGCATGTCCCGACCGGACGGCCTCTGAGACCAGATGGGAGCCGACCAGGCCCGTGCCGCCGAGGATGAGGATTTTCATCGGGAATCAAAAGGGGTTGGAGAATTCGTCGAGCGTGGGAAAGGTGCGGTCGCGGTCCGAGAGCAGAGGGTTCTCCGTCCCCCAGTCAAAACCGAAACCACTCCAGAGGATGCCCTGATCGTGGGCGGGACTGTACACCGAGCCGGTGGAGTAAAACAGGAAGGCGGTTTCCGAGAGGGTCCGGAAACCGTGGGCGCACCCCGGCGGGATGAAAACCGAGGAGATGGCCGTGCCGTCCAGCTCAAAGGAAACCGTTTTCCCGAAGGTGCGGGAGTTTTTGCGAAGGTCCAACACCACGTCCAGAACCCGTCCGTCAAGGCAGGTGACCACCTTGACCCCCTCGAAGGGCGGGGTCTGGAAGTGCATGCCCCGGAGCACGCCCCGGGCCGAACGGCTGAAAAATTCCTCGCGCGGGGTGAAATCCAGACCCAGGGAGGAAAAGAGATCGGTGTTGAAGTTTTTGACAAAAAAACCGCGGGCGTCATGGCGCATCTCGGGGACCAGTTGGAAGAGTCCGTCAATTTCCGTGGGGATTTTCTGCATGGCAGGGGGCGGTCAGCGGGTTTTGGAGCGGATGAATTCATGCAGGCAGGCCGAGGAGTAATCGAGCATCTCGGGAGTCAGCCCCGGATAGATGCCGATCCAGAAGACCCGTTCCATGACCCAGTCGGTCCGGGTCAGCGGTCCGCAGATCCGGTGGGGTTGATTTTGGTAGGCGGGCTGGCGCGTGAGGTTTCCACCGAAGAGAAGACGGGTGGCGATCTTGCGGCTTTCGAGAAAACCGATCAGCTCCCGGCGGGAGAAGGGGGCCGAGTCCCGGAGGCCCAGGCAGAAACCGAACCAGCTGGGGACCGCCCCCGGGGTGGGCTCGGGAAGGAGCAGGAACTCCGAAAGGTCGGAAAGCGAGTTGTAGAGATGTTGGAAATTTTTCTGCCGGGCCGCGATGAAGTCCGGGAGTTTCTGGAGCTGGGCGACCCCGACGGCCGCCTGCATGTCCGTGGCCTTGAGATTGTAGCCGATGTGGGAGTAGGTGTATTTGTGGTCGTACCCTTCCGGCAGACCGCCAAACTGCCAGCCGAAACGTCTGCCGCAGGTGTTGTCCCGGCCCGGCTCGCACCAGCAATCCCGGCCCCAGTCGCGGAAGGACTCGGCGATTTTTTTCAGGGCCGGGTCATTGATGAGCACCGCCCCACCCTCGCCCATGGTGATGTGGTGGGCCGGGTAGAAACTCACCGAGCCGATATGGCCGAAGGTGCCGATGTTGCGGCCCTGATAGGTCGCCCCCAGGGCGTCGCAGCAATCCTCGACGAGCCAGAGATGGTGTTTTTGGGCGAAGTCCACCACCGCCCCCAGGTCAAAGGGATTGCCCAGCGTGTGGGCGATCATGATCGCCCGGGTTTTCGGGGAAAGGGCCTCGCGCATGCGGTCGACATCGATGTCGTAGGTCGGCAGTTTGACGTCCACAAACACCGGGACCAGTCCGTTTTGGAGGATCGGATTGACGGTGGTGGGGAAACCCGCCGCCACCGTGATGACCTCGTCACCGGGCCTGAGGGCGCGGTCCCCGAGTTTGGGCGAGGTCAGTGCCGAGAGGGCGACCAGATTGGCCGAGGAGCCTGAATTGACCAGCAGGGCCGCCCGGGTGCCGATGAAATCCGCCAGCTCCCTTTCAAAGCGGGCGGCAAACCGTCCGGTCGTCAGCCAGAAATCCAGGGAGGCCTCGACCAGATGCTGGATTTCGACGTGGTCAAAGACCTTTCCGGTGACCGGGAGGGGGGTCTGGCCCGGGATGAATTTTTGCGGGGCGAAGGCCGTGGCGTGGTATTCCCGGATGAGCGAGGCGATTTGGGACCGGAGTTGATCGGGGGAATGGCTCATGGGACAAGGGGGCGCTATTTTTTCCAGACCGCCCAGGGCGCCTGACGGGAGTCCCACAATTTGCACAGCTCCATGTATTCCCGGTAGGTGTCCATCGCGAAGAAAAATCCGTCATGCCGGTAGCCGACAAGCTGGCCGTCCCGGGCGAGTTTTTCCAGGGGACTCTTTTCGAGGACGCAGGAATCGTGATCGTCGAGGTAATCGAAGAATTTCCGGTTGAAGACGAAGTAGCCGGCATTAATCCAGCTTTCGAGGCGGGGTTTTTCGATGAACTCGTTGATGTGGTGGTCCTTGTCGACTTTGAGCAGGCCGAAGCGGGAGACGGGGCGGACCGTGGTCATGGTGCCGATTTTGCCGTGGGACTTGTGGAACTCGACCAGGGCGGAGATATCGACGTCGCAGAGCCCGTCCCCGTAGGTGGCCATAAAAAGATCGCCATCGACGAAGGCTTCGGCCCGTTTGATGCGGGCGCCGGTCATCGCCTCAGCACCCGTCTCCACGAGGGTGACCTGGAAATCCGCCTCATCGTGGTGACTGTGGATTTTGATCCTGTTCTGCTTGCCCAGGGTGATGGTGAAGTTGTTGTTCATCGCCTCGTAGTTGAGGAAATATTCCTTGATGACCGAACCCTTGTAGCCCAGGCAGCAGACAAACTCATGGAACCCGTGGTGGGCGTAGGTTTTCATGATGTGCCAGAGAATGGGCCGGCCGCCGACCTCGACCATCGGTTTGGGCTTGTATTCGGTTTCCTCCCGGAGCCGGGTGCCCAGACCACCGCAGAGAATGACAACTTTCATATTTGAAAACGTTTCCGGTTGGGGTTAAGGATTTTGCAGGCGATGGCACTCACACTAATGTGAATGCGCCGTTGATCAATTCTTTTTGCTTTCCCTGGACGAGTATGCGGGTTTCCAAAAAAAGCGAGTATGCCCTCCGGGCCCTCATCCACATGGGGCTGCATCCGGAGCAGGAGGTTTTCAATGTGCGGGAAATCTCCCGGCACGAAAACATCCCGCTGAAGTTTCTCGAGCAGATTCTGCTCGCACTCAAAAAGGCCGGTTATCTCTCCAGCCGCCGCGGCATGAAGGGCGGGTATCTCCTGAAGCAGGCCCCCGGAGCGATCCGCGTCGGGCAGATCATCCGTCTGATGGACGGACCCCTGGCGCCCATCTCCTGTGTGAGCCAGACCGCCTACGAAAAATGTTCGTGTCCCGATGAAAAGACCTGCGGACTGCGCCTCCTGATGCAGGACGTGCGCAATTCCCTTTCCGCCCTGCTGGACAACTTCACCCTCGCCGACGTGGCGCACAGTTCCGGCCTCAGGCGCATCGAGCATCTGGACGGGTTGAATTTTGAGATTTGAAACGGCCTACAGGGTTTCGTCCCAGAACCGTTTGAAGGCGTAGCTCCAGGAGCGGGCCTCGATCCCCGCGCGGGCGGCCTGGGACATCCGGGGCTGGAGCGCGGGGTCGGTCAGGAAGGGTTCCATCGCCCCGGCCACCGAGGCCGGATCCAGGGCCCGCGTCACAAAACCCGTTTCGCCCGGACGGACCAGTTCGCACGGACCGCCCACATCCGAGACGATGGTCGGCAGTCCCGCGGCATGGGCCTCCAGCACCACGTTGCCGAAGGTGTCCGTCGTGCTCGGAAACACAAAAACCTCCGACGAGGCATAGGCGGCCCAGAGGGAATCCCCGCGCAGATAACCCGTGAAGGTCACCTCCGGAAACCGGGATTTGAGTTCCGCCAGATGCGGCCCATCCCCGACGACCGCAAAATGTGCGGAAGGGTGCTGCGCCCGGACCCGGCGAAAGGCCTCAAGGGCGATCTCGATGTTTTTCTCCTTGGACACACGGCCCACGTAGAGGAAGACCGTCCCCCCGTGGATGCCAAACCGGGTCCAGAATCCCTCCTCCCGTTTGGAGGGGTGGAAGGAAACCATGTCGATGCCGCGCGGCAGGATTTTGATTTTCTCCGCACGGATGCCGCGCTTGACCCACAGGTCGCGGTAGTGGGAGGAATTGACCCAGATCACATCCATCTGGTCGTAGAACCAGTACATGTACTGCCAGCAGAGCGTTTCCATCATGTCATCATCCTCCGAAAGGATTTTGACGTACTGGGGGAAATCCGTGTGGTAGATGCCGCTGGTTTTGAGCCCCAGCAGTTTGGCCGCGAGCAGGGCCGAGACGCCGACGGGGCCGGGTGTGCTGATGATCAGCTCCGTGAAACGCTGCTGCTCGCAGTAGTCGGCGATGTTGAGGATGGGCGGAAAACTCAGCCGTTGCAGTTCGTATTCCGGAATCTCAAATTCGCCCACCGGGGGGAAGTTTTTGAGGGGGATATCCTCAAAGGCCAGTTCGCCGCGGGAGGTGATGACCGTCAGGTCGCAGCCCTGGGCGACGGACTGTTTGACCATCGTCCGGATCGTCGTGGCCACCCCGTTGACGTCCTCGATCGTGTCGGTGACCCAGGCGCGTTTGGTGTTTTGCAGGTAGGGGGGCGGGGTTTTGAGGAAACGCCGGGCCGCCGCGGCCTTCAGCGGGCGGTCCTTGTGCTGGTCGCGGATCGAGATGAGGTAGGGGGCGACAAGGGCCGCCAGCGGTGCGATCGCCGTCAGGGACTGCCAGCTGTCGAGGAAACTCCCCTCATTGACCCGGTCGATGAACTTCTTGAAAAAAATGAAGCCCATCTGGTTGGTCAGGTGGGTGGCCACCTGGAAGGCCTTGCGCTCGACGAGATCCTCGCTGGCGATGGCCTCCTCAAGGCTCCTTTGAAAATCGCGCCGTCCGAAAATCTCGGCCAGTTCCCCCGCCATGGACACCTCGTAGGCCGAGGTGCGGGCCCCGGTGATCTTGGAGGCGATCATGTCAAAGCCGATTTCCATCTTTTCACCCAGCGTGAAACTCGTGGGATTTTTGCCCTTGAGAAACTTCGTGAACATCCGGCCCACCAGCTTGGACGTGGAGGCCGCGCTTTTGGTGCTGCGGGCGATCCTTTCCTCGTAGAAATGATACCCCGTCGCATACAGGCTGTGGGAGAGATTCATCGAACTGCCCGCCTGTCCCTCGGCCCGGCTGCGGCCTTCCATCACATGCCCGAGAAACTCCCGGGCGGTGGCGGCGGGGGGGGTGACCGTGTAGGCCCGGGCCGGGGACAGCCCCGCATGGTCGTCGGAGCCGCCGGTCAGGCTCTTGCGCCAGGGTTCGGTCAGCGGGGATTTGAAACCGTGGACTTCTTCGAGCTGGGCAATGACCTCGGGGGTCAGTCCCGAAAGGATTTCCGAGGCGGCGTGGCTGGCCATGTCGTCGCGGGTGCCGTTGAGCCCCTCGAAGGTGCGAAAGAGGAGGATGAGCTGTTCAAAGTGGGCGAGGGAGTATCGGTCATCCACACTCATGAGCGGATGCGAGACCGCGTGGGCGATGGCGTGTTCGCGCAGATAGGAGGCCAGGTCGAAGATGTTTTCCCGGGCCGCGTGGATGACCTCGTGCTGGGCGGGGGTGATATCCCAGATGAGCAGATGGATTTTGGTGCCATCCGGGAAGTAGGTTGTGGCCTCCTCGCTGATGAAGGTCCCCGGCCTGTCGGCGATTTCCAGGCAACCCTCGATCTTGTTGTGATCGGTGATCGTGACAAAGTCCATGCCTGCCAGGCGCAATTTGTCGTAGAGGTCGGAGGGTTTGGAATAACTTTCGGGCACACCGATGCGCCGCAGGACATAACCGGGCGGTTTGTTTGAATACCGGGAATGAATTTGTAAATCTGCCTTCGACTCCATAACGGCTTTCGTGTAAGTTATTCCCAGCGATGGACGCCAAGTCAAACGTCAAATTGGTCGATTGTGTCACAGGACTGTGTCTTTTGTTGATTGTGCCGGGAGGGGTCTTCGGGCAGGAGGTTCCCCCGCCCCCGGCTCCGCTGTCTGAATCCGCGCCCGCAGGCCCTGTCGTGGCACCGGCTCAAAACAAGCCCCTGTCCTTTCCCGAACGGATCGCCCAGGCCCGGGGACCGGACCTTGACCAGATCGAGGTGGAACTGGGCCAGAGTCTGCGGCAGGACACATTCGCCGCGACCACACCGGATGCCGCCTGGCAGCACCGGTGGCTCATGCGGGAATGGGTCGCCCTGAAAAAATCCCTGGAGACCGGCGGACCGGAGGCTCCGGAGATTCGGGAGGAAACCTGGCGGTGGCTGGTTTCCGACCCGGACCTTTCCATGGAGTTCCGCTCCAACCGCGGAACCAAACCCCGCGCAGCCCTCCTGATTTTGCAGGAGCTCCACGACCGTTTTCCCGAGCGGTTTCCGGCCTACCATTCCCTGGCCACCGCCTTTGCCTGGGTGTGGAGCCAGCCTTTGAATGCGCAGATGCACGGGCAGACGGGCGGGGCACTCATCCCCATGGATGAAAGCTCCGTGGCCGACCGGTTTTCCTTTTATGCGGAGGGCAACGAAGCCCTCCCGGCCCGACTCGCCTTTGACCTGCGAAAGCTCAGGGCCGGGGAGCTGAAGTATGTCGTCGACACCCCTGTGAGCCTTGCCGAATTGCAGTGGGCCCAGGCCAATGTGAAGGGGTCGCGCGAGCAATTTGAGCGCGTGTACTCCTCGATCCGTTATGACGAGGCCCGTCTCAATGCCGGGCAGTACCAGTGGCCGGGGGCGGATTATTCCCTGGCGGCCATTCAGAAAAACGGGGGCATCTGTGTGGACCAGGGATATTTTGCGGCTGTCGCGGGAAAGGCCCGGGGGATTCCGACCCTGCTTTTTACCGGTCCGGGTCGTCGCGGGGGCCATGCCTGGATCGGGTACATGAAGGCCCCGGGCCGCTGGGAGATGGAAGTGGGCCGCTACACCTTTGACAAGTATGCCACCGGGACGACCCTTGACCCGGTGACGCGCAAACCTATCACCGACCACGAACTGGAATTTCTGGGGAAAGGTTACCGGCAGCAACCCCAATTTGAGGCCTCCGAGTGGCTGACCCGCGCCGCTGCATTGCGCGACGGGAACCAGGTGGCGGAGGCTGTCGCCCTGTGTGACCGTGCCATTGCCCTGGAAAACCGCAATCTGGAAGCCTACTGGGTGAAGGCCGGGGTCCTCGAAAAAAGCGGCAATGGTCCCGCGTTGGAGGCGCTTTACAAGGGCATGGTGGCCCGTTTTTCCAACAATGCCGACATCCGGACCGAGGCGCAACGCCGGCTGGTGGAGCTGTATGAGAGCCAGGGGCGGAGTGCCGAGGCCAGACAGGTGCAGGATTCCATGGTGCGTCGCAATGCCGGGGAGCGCCATGATCTGAGCCTGGAGGTCGTGCGGGAATCCCTCCGTAAAAAGGTGGAGGCCGATGACTACGCCGGGGCGCTCCGGGAATACAAGTCCGCCACGCGCCGTTTTGAAATGGAGACGGGCGCCATGCTCGGGCTTCTGATGGACCTGGCCGCCGCCTGTGCGGCCCGGGGCGAGGTCAAGACCGCGCGGGACGCGGTGAAATATTCGCGGGACAATCTCAGGTTTGATCCCATCACCCAGCGGCAATTTGAAAAAATCAGTGCCACTGTCGAGGACCAGTGGAAGAACCGGAACAAAAAATGACGGGGGCTCCCGCCCTCCGGTCAGTGGAGCGGGTCATGCATCAGTCAGGCGCTTGATTTGGCCGCCCCGATCAATCCGGGGTAAACTTCAAGACGCAAAACACACAAAAGGGCGATTTTTTCAGAACGGCCTGGGGAGCGCACGCGCCCCCGCGTGCACCAGGAGGCGCCCCCGCCTCCGCTCTCTGAGGCCCATCGGGCCGCCGCATTTTGGCCGCCCCGATCAGTCCGGGGTAAACTTCAAGGCACAAAACACACAAAAGGGGATTCTTTCAGAACCGCCCGGGGAGCGCACGCGTCCCCGCGTGCATCAGGAGGCGTCCCCGCCTCCGCTCCATGTCCGAACGGCAAACCAAAGATGAAGCGGCACATTTGAAAAACCTCATTGTTTTAGTAATATCCCACCTCCCCCATACCCTGCTCCCGTTGAGGGAAACGCCCTAAAAACCTCTTTTTTCAGCCAATTTTCCACCTTATATTAAACTAATTGCCTGTCCCTTTTTTGTCCCTCAGATCCGGAAAGTCCATCAGGTTATACTTCATATGATTTGAGTCCACCAGCTGGAGCAGAATGGACATTTCAGGCTTTTAATGCTGAACCCTTAAAAAAGAAGAATCAAGGAAAAGTCAACCTAGCTTTAATAAAAGATAAAGCTACAATAAAGCTCGGCACGACTAAATATGAAGATAAAAAAATTCGTGATGCTGTAGAATATGTAAATAAACGTTATACTAGATTTACTGGAGCAAATCAGAATTGTTCTAGATATGTTTATGATATTTTATATATAGCCGGATATTTGCCTGAAGAATCAGTTGGACCTGGAAGAATATATACGCCCAACAATGTTGCTTTAGATATTCAAATGACTATTGAAAGTAGAAAAAATAAATAAAATCCTATGAAATATTCAAGAATATTTATTTTTTTATCTCTAATATTTCTATTTTCATTTATCATTTATAAAATGTATATTAGTAAGCAATTGTACACATCTTCATCCCATATTTCACTTTCTATTGAAATGGCTGATTATATTCTTGAATTTGAAAATTTACCTGAAAAATGGGATACTTACTTTGAATGGTATGAAAAAAAATATAATTATAAAATTCCTAATAAAATAAAAACAGATATTATAAGTAACTATCATTTAATATACACTAATAAAATTTCTTATGTGTTTTTAGAAGAAAATCCACAAATTATTTTAATTCAACACAATGATAAGAGAATTGAAAAATTTCTCAATTATCAAATTAGAAAAATTCTCAAAAACAATGAGGAGGCAAATAAGAACGAGAGTAAATGAGTGTCAAGGGCAGAAAAAAGGGACAGGCTATTAGTGCTTGACGGGGAGCTGGTATGTGGGTTAGAAGGTTGTGTGTGAGATGGTGGAAGGTGTTGGAATTGCTGAATTTAAACGGAGATATTTGACATGAGGACGGTCCGGCTTAAAGGGGAGGGAAAGTGTTATTACCATTGCCTGTCGCGGGTGGTGGACCGGAGGTTTGTCTTTGGGGAATTGCAGAAAGAACAGTTCCGCAAAATGATGCGGGCCATTGAAACCTTCTGCGGGGTGGAAGTGGTCAC
>JANRIZ010000172.1:0-43876 GCA_033764445.1 Verrucomicrobiia bacterium
TCGGAGGCACATGGATTGAGACGTGATGTAATGTATATCAAAATAGTAGCAGAACAATATTCCTTCCAGAAGGGAACCAATATAGTCCTTTTCAAGGAACTGGAGGCTGCGGGGTATTTCCATGATCCGAAGACTTCCGTGAAAAAAAGGGGGTATCGTTTCCACGACGTGCCCTTGCCGCCGCATCTGACATACGGGGTTGTGTATCCGGTCATTGATGTCACCAAGCCGTTGAAAATATCCCCGGCACACAAGGAACTCTACAAGGATGTCTATCCGACGAACCATCCCATTTGGACGGTATGGGAAAAACCAGTGGCGAATGCCAAAAAGCCAGGGGATAGGTTTCACCATGTTCCCTTACCAGCTCATCTGACATTTGGGGCTGTCTATCCGGTGAATGATGTCTCGAAACCATGGAAAATTTCCCCCGCACACGATGAACTCTACAAGAATGTGTATCCGGCGAACGATCCACTATGGAAAATGTGGGAGTAATGAAAAATCGCAGATTTCACGCATGGTGCAGATGGAACTGAAAACGTCATTTCCAATCGGTCCTTCTTTCACCCCTTGGGTGAGTGTGAATATCACTCCAAACGCCTGATCATTCGTCTCGTCCCTGGTTGGATGCGGTTTTGGTAACAAAAAAAGCCCGCCGGGGGGGCGGGCTTTTGAGGATTGTGAGAGATCCCGAAGAGGGGGGATTACAGATTGGCCTTGTGCTGCCGGTAGGTGAAGGCTTCCGCGATGACCTCGGAGCCGTCGGGATAGACCAGCGAGGTGATGATGTCGCGGCCGTTGTTGGACTTCAGACGGATGACAAACTCGGGATAGGCCACTTCGCCGCCCTGGTAACGCAGTTTGACATGGCCCTTGCCATCGGTTTCGGTGACGTAGGTGATGACGCGGACGCGGGCGTCGGGGGCATTGATCAGAACCGTGTCGCCGACTTCGAGGGTGCGGAAGTCCTTGAGGGTCTTGAGCGCAGTGCCGCGGGAGTTGAGGTTCTGGGTGGCCTGACGGGTTCCCTTGGTGGTTTCCGTCCATTCCGCCGCCTGGGCGGTGGTGATGCAGAGGCCGATGAGGGCGGCCATGAAGAGTTTGGATTTCATGTGAGGAGTCTCCTGTTATTTATTGAGGGGTTGTTGACGGAACCCGCCGCATTGTGCGGACAGGGTTCCAAAGTGATCCGATCAGGGAAGAACGCTGCAACCGGAACAGGGGCAACATGCCCTTATCAAAAAGGAATTCTGTGACAGAAGACAATGCGTGAATTGCAATAATTGCGTGTCGGAGTAAAACCTGTTCAAATGCCTTCAGACAAGTGTGATATAAAATCCGAATCTGGCTATTGTGACAAGGGGGGCCGGGGTTTGAGCCAGCCCATTTGCTGGAGGACGATCAGGATTTGCGGGAGGACGATCAGACCCGTGAACAGGCAGAGAGTCATGGAAATGGTCATGATCAGGCCCAGACTGGAGAGGCCGCGGTATTCACCCGGGATCATGCAGGCGAAACTGACGGAAGTCGTCAGTCCCGTCAGGAACATCGCCTTGCCCGTGCTTGTGCAGAAGATATTGACCTCCCCGTCCTCATCGAAGCGGTCGATGATGTAGACCCCGAACGACATGCCGATGCCGATGATCAGGGGCAGGGCGACGATGTTGGCCGGATTAAACCGCACATCAAATCCCCCCATGAAACCCAGCGTCCACAGGACGGCGATTCCCAGCGGTATGAGCACGAGGATGAGCCTTTGCACGTTGCGGAAGTGGAGCCAGACCAGGACGATGATCGACAGCAGGGAGAGCAGGGCCGCCTGGATGAAACTTTCCTTGAGCAGGGCGATGAAGACCGTGTTTTGGACCGGGGTCCCCGTCACATGGGGATCGACCGTCCGGAGTTGGGCCAGGAAATCGATGCCGTGCTGCCGTTCCCACAGGTCCTTTTTGGCCTCGACCTCCAGGGCAAAGGATGTGCCGGAGACGGACTGGTAGCGGGAGAGGATTTCGAGGGGGACATCCGCCGGCGTGATCGGAGACTCCGGCTGATGGTCGCGGAGGTAGAGCAGACCGCGCCGCATTTCGCCCATGACACGGTCATCGTAATCGAGCAATTTGCGGGTGGCTTCCGCCGGGGAGAGCCGGTCGAGGGCGGCGACGGAACGTTGGAGGGCCGGGATGAGTTTTTCAAAAATCTCCAGGGCTTTTTTGGCCTGGGAGGAAATTCCCGAGAACGAACGGGCCTGGTCCCGGGCCTGGAGCGAGTTTTTGAGCAGTTCCGCCAGTTTGGCACGGGTCGCCTCCAGCGGCATCCGGGGCGGGGGACCCGCATCCAGCGGCGCCTTTTTCAGATGACCCTGGATGCGGCGGAGGATGGCGAGTTTTTCCGGCTGGTGATCGGGGATCAGATCATGGACCCCGCGGACGGATTTGACCGAGGGCAGACCCGATATCTGTGCGGCCTTCCGGCGGGAGTCCTCGATGGAATCGGCCCGGACAATCGCAAAGAGAATGCTCATGGCATGCGTGTCGAGGTCCCGGAGCGTGCGGATGGCCTCCGTGTCGCGGGCCTGGAGGTTGAGCAGATTGTGGTCGAAGGACAGGCGCGGCAGGAGGGCCACCGCCAGGGCGGAGACCACCAGGACCCCCGTGAGCGCCGCCCGGGGACGGCTGAAAAAGAGCGTTTCCAGTCTGCGCCCCGTGACCATGTCGATGTGGCGGATTTTTTCGGGGCGGATCACACGGCGACGGTCCGCAAGGACCAGCAGGGCCGGCATCAGCGTGACATACCCGATGATGGCCAGCAGCAGGCCCGCCCCGGCGAGAATGCCCATTTCATGGAGGCCGATGAAACTGTTGAAGCACATGGTGAAGAAGGCCAGGGCATTGATGATGCCGGTGGTGACAATCGCCAGCCCCGTGGTTTTCAGGGCGGTGACCAGGGCCACCTCAAAGGGGAGACCCCGGCTGAGTTCCTCCTCGTAGCGGGAGATGATCTGGATGCCGAAATCCACCCCATGGCCGACAATCATGATGATCGTCGCCTGGGAAATGATGTTCAGATGGCCGATGAAGGCCGCGCCAAAACCCAGCGTCCAGAAGACCACACACAGCAGGGTGGCGATGGCCGTGGCCGGGCGGATCAATTCGTGGAAGGAGATGAACACAATCAGGGCAATGATCAGGAAGCAGACCACCGAGGAGATGATCGTGTCGCGGGAACTCATTTCCACCTCATCCTGCATGAGGATGGGCTCGCCCGTGAGGCCGATTGTCAGCGTGGGGTCGAGGGTGCGGACCTCCGCGACGGCCTTGCGGATGGCATGGATCGGGTCGGCATACGGGGTGAAGGAGTTATCCGCCGGGGGGCCCGGACGGATGAGGACGAGAAACATTTTTCCATCGGCAAATTCCAGAAACTCCCTCCGGGCAAATTCCTCGTCGAGCCGGGAAAGGGACCGGTCCTGGGCTTTGACACCCTGAAGCAATACCCCCGCCGCCCGGTCACCGGGCTGACTCGAGGCTTCCAGTTTGTCCGCCAACACGGTGAGTTTCTGGACAAATTCCCCGGCAAATTTCCCAAAGTCATCCAACCCCCGGCCCTGTTCCTTTTCGAGGCGGGCAAACTCCGTGTTGGCCTCCGTGAGCATGAGATTGAGGTCGAGAGTCCCCCCGCGTTTGCGGAGGGTTTGTGCCAGCTGGGCGGATTGGGTTTCCAGGTCCCTGAGTTCGTCGAGGTTCTGGAGGAGGAGGGCCTTCTGTTTGATTTTTGAAAAGTCATTTTTGTAATAGACCCTTTCGACCAGACGCGGATCGGAGGGCAGGAGCGAGACGAGTTTCTCGACCGCCTGGCGGTTGCGGAGCCGGTCCGGGGACTGGATGACCACGAGAATTTCCTCACGCGCCTTGAAATCGCGGACGTAGTCGAGCCAGAGCTTGTGGATCGGGGAGTCCGACTGGATGAGGTCATTGGTATTGCCCATGACCCCCAGATGGAAAAAGGAGAGGTAGGCGGAGACGAGGGTGACCAAGGCCCAGACGGAGACAATCAGCCAGGGTCTGCGGAGGGCGCAACGGGCCAGCCATTCGAGGAGTTGGGTGAAGGTTTTTCTGAAAAAGTCCATGATAATTGCGTGCGGATTGACCCTGTCACCCACTGTGGGAGACAGACCCCCTTCATAGGCCGTTTGAACAAATTCTCAACCTGGAAATGGCGGAGATTTTTTGAACATTTGGGTTTGAGCCTCCGTCCAATGGCTGATAACCTGAAAACCTATGAAATTCCCAGGCCTTTTTCTGGTCGTTTTTGTGATCCTCGTGATGGTGGGACCCTCTGCCGCCCTTGCACAGATCAAGGTGGGGGATGAGGAAAAGGACGTGCTGTCCTTTCTGGGCAAGCCCCTGTCCACGCGGATACAGGGGAAACAACGGGTTCTGGAGTACCCTTCCGGGGATGTTTTCACGGAAAATGGGAAAGTCGTGAAGTTTGATGAGTCCGTCATCAACGACCGACCGAAGGAAAAACCACCCGAAGCCGTCGCGGCACCCCCCTCCGGTGCGCCCGGACCCGCCCCGACACCCGTCGCGGCCAAAAATGTTCAGGAGGGGCCGACCCTCTCCCCGGAGGAAAAGGAATATCAGGAGGCCAGGTCACTGCCTGCCCAGGCCAATCCCCTGATTGCCAGCCGGGTGGGGGACAACACCTTTACCATCGTCAGTCTGCGCGAGGCCCTGGCTGCGCGGACCCCCAGTGCCAACCATGTTCCCCTGTGCGAGGTCAATATCAGCCGCATCGGAAACCTGGATTGTGCCGAGTATGCGATCATCTATTCCGTGAATATGGAGGGGGGCATGGACCTGGTGTTGAGCAAACTGACCGACAAACTGATTGCCGGTGGGATGAGTCCATCGAATTGGGGTGGCCAGGCGCAGGACTTTACCCATCCCCAGGGCGGATTTGTCTATGGATTTTTGGGCACCGGAACCACTGTCCCGGCCAGCCAGATTCTGTTTGTGAACAAAGCCAGCCAGTTGAAAATCCGCAAAATCAAGGTGCAAGTCTGGGGGGTGGATATCAAACAGAGCAAGTGGGTGCCCGTGTCACCCGTTTTAGAGGAAACCTTTTACCGTTAGACGCCGATCGCGGGGTTCCCCCGCCCTCTTAAAGATCGACCATCCGCCGCAGACGCTTTTCAAACCGGCAGGTCTGGGTATAACCCGCCTGGCGGGCCCAATCCACGGCCTTTTCAAAATCCTGACCCACCTCTCCCGGATGGTGGGCATCCGAGGAAATGACAATGGGCACCCCATATTGGTGTGCCAGACGCAGGAACTCCGCACTCGGATAAATTTCCCCGACCGGTTTGCGCAGGCCCGCGGTGCTGACCTCGATGGCCACACCGTACCGCATGCAGGCTTCCAGCCCCGGACGGTAGTATTCGGCCAGGTCCCCTTCCGGACGGTGCCCGAATTTTTTGACCAGGTCCGGATGGGCCATGATATCAAAGAGACCGGATCGGGCCGCCTGTTCCCACAGGTGAAAGTATTGGGCCCAGATTTCGGAGATGGGACGGTCATGAAAGCGGGAGATCAGGTCCGGGTTGTCAAAGCCCCAGTCATGAATGTAGTGGACCGATCCGATGACGTAGTCGAAGTCGTTCCCACGGATCAGTTCCTCCACAAAACGCTCCGTTCCCGGGTGGAAATCCGCCTCCAGCCCGAAACGGACGGGGAAATCCGGATAGCGTTTTCGGGCGTCATCGACAATGCGCCGGTAGGTGGGCATTTCCGCGAGGGACATCCGGAAATCCGGGTCGTACCAGTCGGGCATCGGGCAATGGTCGGAGAATCCGATTTCCGCCAGACCCCGGTCGATGGCGGACTGGACATATTCCCACGGGGCCCCCGTACAATGTTTGCACAGGGGCGTGTGCATGTGGTAGTCGGCGAGGGTTGAAAGGGACATCAGCGGGAATTAAAACCCGAACCCAGGGATCGATCAATCGCAAAGGGTGTGGAAAGATTTTCACCGGCAAAGGAATGCCGGATTTTCAGGAATGACGGCGGATGTTGACAGAGGGTCGGCCAGCGGTTGTTTTCGGTTGAGAGCCCCCCGGGGGGAAGCGCGTCTAAACCCGTATCTGGTCGGTTGGTGCGTCAGGGACGAGCCTGTGGGGATTGCTTCCCAGATCGGGCGGGCGGCCCCAAGCCTTGAGATCCTCGAAGAGGCTGTACACGCAGGGAACGATGAACAGGGTGCCCACCGTTGAGACAAATGTGCCGCAAATGATCGTGATCGCCATCGGCACGCGGCTTTCGGCACCCGGTCCGAGTGCCAGGGCCGGGGGAATGGCCGCGCAGATGGTCGCCGTGGAGGTCATCAGAATCGGGCGCAACCGGATCGGGCAGGCTTTCAGGAGGGATTCCCGGACGGTTGCCCCCTCGCGTTCCCGCCATTGGTTGGTGAATTCCACCAGAAGAATGGAGTTTTTCTTCACAATCCCCATCAGCAGCACCAGGCCGATGAAGCTGAAAAGGTTGAGGGTCTGGCCGAAGACAAGCAGACCGATGAAGGCCCCGCTCAGGGCGAAGGGCATGGCCAGCAAAATGATGAAGGGGTGGCCGTAGCTGTTGAACTGGCTGGCCAGCACCATGTAGGCAACGACAACTCCCAGGATGAGGGCGAAACTGACCTGTTGGAAAAACTCCTTGTTCCGTTGGGAGGCATCCGAGGGGATCAGACGGTAGCCCTCCGGCAGGTTCTCCCTGGCGATGGCCTCCAGCCGGGCGATGGCCACGTTATCGGCCACCCCCGGGTGGGGATTGGCATCCAGTGTGATCGAGCGTTCGCGATTGCGTCGGGCGATGACCTGGGAGGTGTTGACCTCCTCAAAAGTGATCACATCCATGATCGGGAGCAGTTCCCCGTGGAGATTGCGAACCGTGAGCTTCCGGAGGTCGTCGACCTTCAGACGCTGGGAAGGCTCAAGCCGGATACGCACGTCGTAGCGACGGTCCTCGTTGGTGAATTTGCCCATTTTGATTCCGCCAAAGGCCGCCTGGATGCTCTGGGAAACCGCCTCCACGGTCACCCCCCGGGCCGAGGCCTTGTCCCGGTCGATAAAAATGCGGAGTTCCGGCTGACCCGTTTTGAAATTCGTGTCCGCATCGACGATAATTTTTTCGTCCGTCCCCTGTTTGATGAGTTTGTCCATCTGCTCCTTGAGGACTTCCAGACTCGGACCCTGCATGCTGAAGTTGATCGGAAAACCGAGCCCACCGTCGGGCCCGCCCTTGGAAAGATCGATGAGCAGACTTTTCAGGCCCTCAATTTTGGCCAGGTCCCTGCGGAAAATCTCGATCAGCTGCTGCTGGGACAATTTGCGCTCACTGCGAGGTTTGAGGCTCACGAAGGAGATGCCGGAGTTGACCGTCCCGTTCATGAAACTGCCCACGGCCAGAAAATAGGTGTTCACCTCCGGCCGGGCCATGACGTATTTTTCAAATTCCTCGAGTTTTTTGGCTGTCGACTCCAGGGAGGAACCGATGGGGGTCTCAAACTTGACCATGATCGTGCTCTGGTCCTGGGCCGGGGACTGTTCGCCGGGGATGAACTGTGCCAGAAACATGGACCCGATGAAAAACAGGGTCAGGGCCGCCACGATGAGAATCCGATGCCGCAGGCAAAAGACCAGGGAGACTCCGTAGGCGGAGGAAAGACGGGTCATGAGCGAATCCATGCCGCGGGTCATGGCATTGTTGCGCTGGATGGAAAGGAACTGGGAGCAGCGCATGGGTGTGAGGGTGATCGCCTCCACCAGCGAGAGGGCGACCGCCGCACAGAGGGTGATGCCGAATTCAAAGAGGAACTTGCCGACGACCCCCTCCACCAGACCGATGGGCAGGAAAACGGCAATGACCGCCAGGGTCGCCGCCACGGCGGCGAAGGTGATTTCCCTGGCGCCATCCAGGGCCGCCTGCATGCGGTCCTTGCCCATTTCATAATGCCGGACGATGTTTTCGAGGACCATGATCGCGTCATCGACGACAATCCCGATCGACAGGGAAAGGGCCAGCAGCGAAAAGAGGTTGAGGGTAAAACCGCAGAAATACATGATCATGAACGTCCCCAGCACGGAGGTGGGGATGGACATGACGACATTGAAGGTGCTTGAGAGGCTGCCCAGGAATAGCCAGCAGACCAGGGCCGTGAGGATGGCGGAGAGAATCAGGGTGAAGGTGGTTTCATGGACCGCCTCGGTGGTGAAGACGGATTCATCGTAGTTGAGCTGGAGTTGGATGTCCTTGGGCAGGTTTTTTTCGATTTCCGCCTTGCGTTCCCGCACCACGCGGGCCACCTCCACGGAGTTGGCCCCGCGCTGTTTGCGGATGCCGATGCCCGCCCCGCGCCGTCCGTCGATCTTGGAAATGCTGCGCAGGTCATTGAGCCCGTCCTCGACCCGGGCGACATCCCTGATTTTGATGGAGGGGTTGAAGATGGGCTGACCGCCGCGTTGGGCGATGAGGATTTCCCCCACCGCCTCCGGGGACAGACCCTCGCCCATCATGCGGATGGTGATTTCGCGGTCGGAATTTTCGATGGCCCCCGCCGCCTGCTCGATGTGCTGGGTGCGGAGCGCATTTTGCACGTCGAGAATGGTCAGTTCGTAGGCCTTGAGTTTTTCCGGGTCCACCCACACGCGCAGATTGCGTTCGGCAAATCCGCTCATGACAATCTGGCCCACGCCCGGAAGAATCTGGAACTGGTCCCGGAGATAACGCTCCGCATAAACCGTCAGATCCCGCAGGCTGCGCGTGTCACTGGTCAGTCCCATCCAGATGATTTCCTGGTCGGAGGGGTTGATTTTGAGGATCTGGGGTTTTTCGACATCCTGGGGGAGGACGATCCGGTTGAGATTGGATTGCACCTCGAGCATGGCCGCATCGACATTGCGACCGACATTCAGTTCGAGGATCAGCTGGGCCTGCCCCTGGCGCATGGTGGAATTGATGTTGCGGATGCCCGAGACACTCACCAAGGCCTGTTCGACCCGGTCGACGATTTCCGTCTCGACCACCTCCGGGGCGGCCCCGGGCCAGTCGATGGTGACCGTGATGGTGGGAATTTCCACGTCCGGGAGGAGACTGACCCCCAGGCGGTTGAAACAGATGGCCCCGAAAATGATCAGTGCGGACATGAGCATCCACGCAAAGACCGGCCTTCTGATGGAGATTTCTGCAAGAGTCATGGCCGGGGTGCCTTGGCGGGAGGAACCGGGTTGAATTCACCGGCGGCCACGTGGAGTTTGATGAGATTGAGATGGGTGTCGATTTCCGCCGAGACCAGGTTGCGGCGGATGTCGTAGAGCTGGTTGAGTGCGTTGAGCACGTCGAGATTGTTGACCACCCCCAGTTCGTAGTCCGCCACCTGGGCCTTGTAGTTGGCCAGAGCCGTTTCCGCCGCCTCGCGGGCGCGGGCCAGTTCCGCCACCGAACTGTTGAACTGGGCGAAGGTGGTGCGCACCTCCCGGGTCGCCGTTCTTTTCAGTTCGGAGAGATCCAGCTGGCTTTTGATGAAAAGGGCCTTGTTTTCATTGACCTTCGCCTCGATGCGCCCCCATTCAAAGATGGGCACGTCGATGGTCACGAACGCATTCCATTCACGGTCCCCCCTTTTGGGGTATTCCAGCAGCTCGTAATTGGCCTCCAACTTGATCGTGGGCCAGTGATCCGCCTTGGCGGCGGAAAGCTGGGCCCGGGCGGCACGTTCCGCCTCGATCGCCGCGAGGATATCCGGACGTTCCGCGACCTGCCCCAGGTAGTCAAGCTGTTGCTCAATGCGGGGCAGACCCTCCAGATCGTTGCGGATTTTGAGCTGTTCCGAGGGCACGCCCGTGTAGAAGGAGAGCAATTCGCGTGAGGCGGCGATCAGACCCCGGGTGTTTTCGATGGTGATCTTTGACTGGGCCAGGTCCGTCCGGGCCTTGAGCAATTCGCTTTGTTTGGATTTTCCGAGACGGACCCGTTTTTCCAGGTCCTCCACCCGGTCGGCGAGTGTTTTTTGGATTTCATGCAGAAGGGCCATATCCCGTTCATAGACCAGGAGCTGGCAGAAGGATTCGGCGACATTCAGGTAGAGCGTCTGCAGAATGCGGCGGTAGGTCTGTTTGTTGCCCTCGACCTGGGCCTTGTAGGCGCGGGCGATGTTCAGATCGCGCAGACCCGAGAAGAGGGGCATTTTCATGTTCAGTTTGGAATCAAAGGAATCCGTCCGCGTCTGGGAGTTGCGGCTGAAACTTTCCCCGCCGGCCCCCCCGAAACTCCCGCCTGACTGGTAGTAGTTTTTGCTGTTGAGATTTTCGGTTCCAATCGCATGAAAGGAGGGCAGCACCGAGGCCACCGTCTGCCAGTAACGGGCCTGGGCCACCTTGATATCCTGTTCGCTCATGCCGATGGATTCGCTGCGCAGGAGGGAGAGCTCGTAACAGCGTTGCAGGTCCAGACCCTCCTTGGGGAGGGGCAGGGGGGTGGGTTTTTTGGAGTCCAGACCCGTGGCCCGGACCGGAGGGGCGGACGGTTTGGCCGCCTCCTGGGCGTGGGAAAGGAGTCCACTCCCCAGCAGGGGGATCATGGCGATCAAGGTCAGAATGGATTTCATGATTGGATCAGTCCCTCCGACCTTTCGCACCAAAAACGAACATGTCAAAGACCTGTTCGCTCCGGCTTTCGAGGTCCCAGTCCCCCCGACAATGGATTTTTTCGAGCATGGCGGCCCGCACCAGTGAAAGCAGACTCAGCGTCGCCCATGTGACGTTCAGTTCCGGCAGGCACCCGCGCCGGACCCCTTCCTTAATGAGTTCCGAGGTGGTGGCGATGTGTGACTGGAGGTGGTTCTTATTGCTGCGCTGGCTGGCGGCCTGGACCAGGTCCGGTGTGACGTATCGGAAAAAAAATTCGCGGTTCCGGTCGGTAAACCGGAGATAAATGCCGATGCGGCGGCGGATTTTTTCGGCGGCATCCATATCCGCCTGGATTTCCTCATGGATGGCCGCATCGACCTGGTTCATCATCTCCTCCAGGACCCCCGCCAGCAAGTCCTCCTTGCTTTTGAAATAAAGGTACAAAGTCCCCTTCGCCACGTGGGCATCCCGTGCCACCTCGTCCATGACCATTTCCTGATACGGCTTTTGGATGAACAGATTCCGGGCACTCTCAAGGATTTGACGGCGCCTTTCCTGTTTGGTTTCGCTGTGTTTGACCGTGGCCATAGCTTTGCGAGTGATATTGACTGACTGGTCAGTCATGTGGGGGAATTTCCACAGAATTAAAACAAAGTCAAAGTAAACCTGTGTGAAAAATGGGTGACTGTGGCAATGGCGACGAAATTCAGAGAGTTCAGAAGCCCCATTTTCTGGTTGAGTAGGCCATTTTAAAATCATCTGGTATTTTGTTTTAATAATTTGGCCTGATCTCAAGAATCATGAAATTTTATTTTAAAACATTTCGTTCAATCAATAATTGTATGTTATTTTCCATTATAAGTTGATTATTTTTAAAATTAAATAATTGACATTCATAATTACTAATCGTAATAAAAATGTAGCAATTCTGACACTTATCCGACTCATCGGGTCAATAAATTTTTAAAGTGAAGCAATCGATTCTTATTCGTTCTCTTCTGGTTGCGGCCTTGGTTGGGCCGATATGGGGCAAACAGACCGTTTTTGCTGCAGAAGCCTCCGTTCCTCCATCGGGTCAGTCCATCGTCGGCGCCTCTCCGCGTCCGGTGGTGCAGGCTTTTTTCAGTCCGACGGCCTCGGATGACACGCGCGGCACCTACCACAATCTCATGAGGTTTTTGGATACCGCCCAACAATCCATCCATGGTTCGGCCCATGAAGTGGACATGATTTCCGTCGCTGAAAAGCTGGCTCAAAAGGCGGCGGAAGGAGTCGACGTCCAGATTGTGGTGGAGGCGCGGTGGTGGTCCCTCCAAAAAAACACGGCGGCGCGGATGGTCCTCGAGAAGAGCAAGGTCAGGATCATCCCCGACACGAAGAAAAGCGGACTCCAGCACAACAAATTCTTTGTGGCCGACGGGATTCGTGTCTGGACCGGTTCGACCAATCTGACGGAGACCTGCCTTTTTTACAATCCCAACAACAGCCTTTGGATTGAGGATGCCGAAGTGGCGAAAAATTACCAGACCGAGTTCAATGAACAGGTGGCCGGGGGGTTTGGGAAAAAGGGGTCAGGGGCCCCCAATACGCCGCATCCGGTGGTTGTCAATGGAGACACCAAAATCACCACGTTTTTTTCACCCGAGGACGAATCCCTGGACCATGTTGTCAAGCTCATCCAGAGCGCCCGGAAGTCCATCGACGTGATGTGTTTTGTGTTTTCCAGTGAGGAAATGACCCGGGCCCTTCTGGAAGCCCATGCACGCGGGGTGAAAATCCGTGTCCTGCTCGACAACGGTTTCAGTTCCGATGGCATGCTTTCGCGCTGGAGATTCGTGCCCTACCGCACCCTGACCCAGGCCGGGGTGGAATGCCGTTATGACGATGAAAAATCCAAGCTCCACCACAAAGTCATCATCGTCGATGGGAGGAGCGTCCTGACCGGCAGCATGAACCTTTCAACCAACGGCATCAAAAACAACGACGAAAACTCGATCATTGTCGACGACGCGGTTGTCGGTCGGGATTTTCAGGAGGAGTTTGACCGTCTTTGGACCTATTTTCAGGCCGGGAATCATGAGATTGGGCCTGGAGAAATGACCGATTCCGAGATGAAGGCGGAAATGGCCGCGGAGGCGGGACAATAACCCGTGAAAAAATCCTCCCTCATTCTCCTGTCCCTGATCCTGCTTCTTGGTGTGGTGGCGGGGTGTGGATACTATTATTATTTTCACATCCGAAAAGCCCCGTCCGTGGCGGTTGCCCCTCCGGCCACTCCGGCCCCGGCCCCGGCCATCGCCCGGGACCCCGCTCCTGTTCCCGGGCCTGGGACGGATGCCAAACCAATGACCTCCCAGTCCGTCGAGGCGGTGGTCATTCAGGCGGTTTCCGGCGACTGTCTGGAGGTGCAGGAATCCGGCAGCCGCCGCATCCGTCAGGTCCGCCTCATCGGCATCGATGCGCCGGTGAAGGCCAGCCGTGAACAATCGGGTCAGGAACCCTGGGGCACCCGTTCCCAACAGACGCTGGCCCTGATGGTGATCCGCAAAAAGGTGCGTTTGGAATTTGATGTGGTCATCGACAAGGATGGCAGAACCCGCTGGGCCTGGGTCTGGCTGGGGGACAGGTTGATCAATGAGGAAATGGTGCGGGAGGGGTTGGCCGTCCTCAACACCCAGCCACCGAACGTGCAATACACGGACCGGCTGACCGCCGGGCAGACGGAGGCGCGTGAGAAGCAGAAGGGCGTGTGGGATCCGGCCCTTCCTCTGGATACTCCCCCCAGTCAGTTTGTCTCCCAGCATTTGAGCCCCCACGAATAGGTTGGACAAGGCGCAGAGGTTTTTCCGTCAGAATCCCGACTCCCCCGGTTTCTTGACAGGAGAGGGATATGGGCCATACTGTGGGCTTATTCACTCCCGAACATGAAAGACAACGAGTCCGTGTCCCCATCCGGGGACCAATTCCTGAAACTCAAGCAGTTTTCGCCCACGCACCGTGGCCCCTGGCAGGGGGTTGGCGACGCCCAGTGGAATGATCACCGGTGGCAGCTCCAAAACCGGATCACACGGCTCGATCAGCTTGAAAAGCTCATCAATCTCACCCCAGCCGAGCGTGCGGGTGTGTTATTCACGAATACAAAACTTTCGATGGCCATCACCCCGCATTTTTTCAGTCTCATCGATGTGGATGACCCTGCCTGCCCGATCCGGCGCCAGGTCATTCCCCGTCTGGAGGAGACCGAGGAAGGCCCCTTTGACATGGCGGACCCGTGTGGAGAGGATTCCCACTCCCCCGTGCCCGGGCTTGTCCACAGGTATCCGGACCGTGTGCTGTTTCTGGTGACGGATCGCTGCGCCTCCTATTGCCGGTACTGCACGCGGAGCCGTGTGGTCAGCGGGGCGGGGGAGCAGCATCTGGAGACGGATTTTGACCGAGCCATCGGATACATCCGGGAGCATCCGGAAATCCGGGACGTACTGCTCAGTGGCGGTGACCCTTTGCTGCTCAGTGATGAGAAGTTGGACCACATTCTCTCACGGCTCCGGGCCATTCCGCATGTGGAATTCATCCGCATCGGCACACGGATCCCGATTTTTCTGCCCCAACGGATCACTCCGGAATTGTGTGCCATGCTCCGCCGGTATCATCCCCTGTGGATGAGTGTGCACACCAACCATCCCCGGGAGCTGACCACCGAGGTGCGGGATGCCCTGGGGCGCCTGGCCGATGCGGGGATCCCCTTGGGGAACCAGGCGGTGCTGCTCCACGGAGTCAATGACCGGATCGACACGATGAAGGCCCTGCTCCACAAGCTCCTGATGTGCCGGGTCCGTCCGTACTACATCTACCAGTGCGATCTGATCAAAGGCTCCTCCCACCTGCGTGTTCCGGTCCGCAAGGGGATGGAAATCATGGAGAATTTGCGCGGTCACACGACCGGTTATGCCGTTCCCACCTATGTGATTGATGCCCCCGGGGGCGGGGGCAAGGTTCCCGTGGCACCCGGTTACGTCCTGGAAAGCGATGAGGAACGCACGGTGGTCCGGAATTATGAGGGCCGGGTCTTTGAATATCCCGAGCCCGGCGCCCCCCGCCGTCACCGCCGCAGTGAGCCCGCCTACGATCTGGAATGGGAAGCCGGAGCCAAGTGGTAGGACGTCCCTCCCTTTTTTACACCCCCACCACGAAAGCGGTCCTCCCCATGCAAATCCAAAACCTGCGCAGTCCGTATGACACCGTCGACGGGATCGTCTATGTCGGACGGATGTTTGACAAAATCCGCCTTCACCTGGCCGGGAAACTGCCGGAGGACTACCGGACCAATTTTGGGAAGGGTTTTGACGGACGCTGCCTGAATTTTTTCCGTGCGGATTTTTCCCGGGTGGTGGAGCGGGTCAGGGAGGGGGGGGCTGATCCGGAGCTGCTCCGGTGGTGCCGGGAGACCTTTTACAATCCCACGGAGTTTGAGGTGGAGCTGTTCAACAGCTTTTTGATGAAGCGCGGATGGAGGGACGATGCCACCGAGACCCTCGAGGAACGCAAAAAAACGTACGGGGTGCCGCCGGAACTGGATGTCCAGACTTTTTTTGATCTGCTCGATCTCGATGAAGGCCGTTTTCCGCGGGCCCGGTGACCGGTCATTCCCGTCCGAACTGTTCCGGGAAAAGAAGGACCGCAAGTTCGCTGAAGATTTCCTCCGCCAGACTGCGGGTCGGGTGGAGGCTGTTGATCAGGACGACCATTGTCGCATCCTGGTCCGGGAGATGGTACACACAGCAGTTGTAACCCGGTGTGGTGCCGTTGTGACCCAGAAAACCGTACATGTGGGTCAGACCCAGACCGTAACCGACCTTGCCGTTGGGTTGGGAGGCGGTGAACTGGGTCCTCTGTCTCTGGGACTCCGGGCTGAGAAGCGTTCCCTGGGCCAGAAGGGGCGCCCAGACCTTCAGGTCATGGAGCGTGGAGATCATGGCTCCCGCAGCCCCGCGATAGGAGGGGTTGAAGCCGCTGGCATCGATCATCGGTCTTCCCTTGAGGTAGGCGGTGGTCAGAGGCTCCATTTCCGGCAGGCGCATTTTGCCCTCGGCCTGGTAGTAGCCGTGTGCGAATGGGGAGGCAATGGTGCTGTCCGTGTTTGCCGGGAAGACCGTCTCCTTCAATCCCAGCGGTCTGAGAATCCTTTTTTCAATTTCCGCCGCCGGGGGGTGCCCCGTGATTTTGCGGATGATCTCACCCAGAAGGATGAAATTGGTGTTGCAGGAATCGAAGCGCAGACCCGGTGCAAAAACCGGATGGCGCGGGTCTTTGAGCCCCAGGCGCAGGAGCTGTTCGGGTTTCCACACCCCCTTGGGATATTCAAACATCGGTTTGAACCGGTAGTCCGGACCGTTGACATAGTCAAAAAGACCCGATGTATTCCCCGCGAGCTGGCGCAGGGTGACCGGGCCCAGGCGCGGATATTCCGGAAAAAAGGCCGCCGCCCTGTCGTCAAGCCTGAGTTTGTTCTCATCCTGCAGCTGGAGAAGTACGGTTGCCAGAAACGACTTGGTAATGTCCCCAATGCGGAATCGGTCGGTGGATTTGACCGCGGTTTCCCGTTTCAGATCACCGCGTCCAAACGCCTCGACAAATTTTCCCCGGCCGGGGATGAAGACCCCGACGACCACCCCCGGGATTTCCTCCGATTCGAGAAAGGACGAGATGCGGTGGCGCATTTTGCGGGTGAGGTCGGGGTTCAGGTCGGAGAGTCCGTCGTACTTTTGGCGGATTTCCGCGGCACGCGCCGAAGGATTTTCCTGGGCGTCGGCGGGCGGCAGGGCACCACCGCCCAGAACGGCCAGCAGGACAAACAGAGGCGGGAGGCGGGGAGTCCGGAGTGTCATCGGTGGAAAGGGATGGCTTTCACAGTAGCAGAACCGGTGCCGCGTCGCCAGCGGCGAGTTTGGATTGGGGCGGGACTTTGACCAGACAGGAACAGGAGGCCAGGGAGCTGAGAATGTGGGAGGCCTGGCGTCCCGCCGAAAGGACCGAGCCCCGGACGATCCGACCCCGGACGAAGTGGGTGCGGTCGGTGTCATTGACAAAAGCCTCGCCGAGGGGCAACAGGGCATTGGTCAGGGAGAGTTCCCCGTGGCCCTGCATCTGCAGAAGGGCCGGACGGACAAACAACTGGAAGGTGACAAAGGCCGAGACCGGGTTGCCGGGCAGACCGAAGACAGGCACCTGGTCCCGGAGCGAAAAGAGGAAGGGTTTGCCCGGTCTGACCGCCACCTGCCAGAATTCCTGCGGAACCTGACAGTTTTTGAGGGCGGATTTGACCAGATCATGCGCTCCGACGGACATCCCGCCGATGATGATCAGGGCCTCCGCCCCGAGACCGTTGCGGATGGCCGAGGTGATGAGGTCCAGGTCATCCGGGCACGAACCGAGCATGACCGGTTCCAGCCCCATTTTGCGGAGCAGGAGCTGGATCATCAGTCCGTTGCTTTCATGAATTTCCCCCGGTTGAAGCGGCGTGCCCGCCGGTTTCAATTCGCTCCCCGTCGTCAGGACCGCCACACGGGGTGGGGCATGCACCTCCACGGAATCCAGACCCTGGGCCGCCAGCAGGGCGAGATGACGTTCATGGAGACACTGCCCCGCCTCGAGGATTTTCTGGCCCTGGCAGACATCCTCGCCCGCCGGGCGGATGAATTCCCCCGCGGCCACCGGTTGTTCCAGGAAAATGGCCCCGGCGAGAAACCTGACATCCTCCTCCATGACCACCGCATCGGCCCCCGACGGGATCGGGGCGCCGGTGAAAATGCGGATACATTTCCCGGGGTGCAGCGCGAGCCCCAGATTTCTGCCGGCCGGCTGTTGCCCCTGCACGTCCAGATCAATGATCCTTTCTGCGGAGGCCAGGGACGTTTCCGCCGCACGCAGGGCGTATCCATCCATCATGGAGTTGTCGAATGGCGGCAGGTTGATCCGTGCGAAGACATCCCGGGCGCACATGCGTCCCAACGCCTGGGTCAGCGGCAGGGAGGAGACCGGGGTTTTGACCCCGAGCAGCCGCTCCTGAATTTTGAGAAGGGCCTTTTCGGGGGAAATCATGGCTCGACAAGATCACCACGGCGGGGCTGACCCTCCAGGATTTCCACCGAGGCCAGGGGCGGTTTGACCGGTTTGATCACCTTGACCTTGCCGACGACCACCCCGTCGCGCAGGACGCGGAAAACGTCGCCGTCCTGGGGCATGGCATAACTTGAAAAATTGACCACTCCAAATCCCTCACGCGGATTGGAAACGGAAACCAGCCCCCGGGGCTTGTAATCCTCCGGGTCCTGGATCGGATGGATGGGTTTGGGGGTTCCGCCCACGCAGGCGGACAGAAACAGGGGGAGGATCAAAAGAGCCATGCGGAAGAGGGGGGATAGGCCAGACATACACCGTGAGGGTAGTTGGGAATGCCCGGCAAGGCGAGAGTTTTCTGTATGGTTCCGGACACAGGACGGAAAAAGGCGGCGAGGCCATTTGCCCGACAGACAAGGACCACTCCCCGACTCGCCCCCACTTCCCTGTTGCCGGGAAATGCGGAAGCGGGTTTGATGGCGGGACATGAATCCGTCCCTCATCGAAATGCCGGATGACCGGTTTGTGGTGCGCAAATACCGCCGGTCAGACCGTCCGGTCGTCCGTCAGATCTGCTGTGACACCGGGTATCTGGGCGGGCCCGTGGATCCGGTGTTTGAGGACCGGGAGCTGTTTGCCGATTATCTGACGAATTATTATGTCCATTGGGAGCCGGAGAGCTGTTTTATCCTCGAGAAGAACGGACAGGTCCGGGGGTATCTGTTGGGATGCCGCCATCCCCGGCGTCAAAAGTGGTTTGATGCCCTGCACAATCTGCATCTGGGAGTGACCGGATTCTGGCGGTATTTTTTCAGGCCGTACAACCCCGCCACCCGGACCTATGTCAAATGGATTCTGACCAGGTCCGCCCGCGAGGTTCCTCCCGCGCCCGATCATCTCGCCCATTTTCATTTCAACCTGTACCCCGATGCCCGCAAGGTGGGAACCACCCGGGCCCTGCTGGATGCCTATCTCCTGTATCTGGATTCCTGCGGGGTCGAGGGAGTCTACGGCCAGATGGTCACCATTGGCGAACGCCGGGGGGAGAGAATGTTTGAACGGGTCGGGTTCAAGGTGATGAACAAATCCCGCGTGAGCAAATTTGACGGGGTGTATGACGAGCCCGTGTACCTGTGCACCGCGGTGAAACTTTTCAAGGATGGCGTGAAAGTGTATCAGGGTCGGGAATCCGACCGGCCCGCACCGGATTCCCCCCAGAGCCCATGAAGACCCCGAACCGATTTTTGATTGTTTCCCTGCACGACGTGGCGGCGCCGACCCTTTCCAAAATCGGCCCCATGCTCGCCGCGCTGGAGCAGTGGGGTGTGGACCGGACCAGCCTGCTGGTGGTGCCCGACTATCACGGACGCGGGGAAATCTATGCCGATCCCTTCACGCGGGACTGGATCAGGACCGCGGCGGCCAACGGGCATGAGACCGTCCTGCACGGTCTGGTCCATTTGAGGGTGCCCCGGGGCAACGAGGGACTCACCTCGACCCTCATCACCCAATCCTACACCGCCGGGGAGGGGGAGTTTTATGATGCCACGGAAAAGGAAGCCGCCGACTGGATCGGGCAGGGGGAGGAGATTTTCCAGCTTGCCGGGATTTCGGCCCGGGGGTTCATCGCGCCTGCCTGGTTGTGCAGCCAGGCCACACGCGCCGTGCTTCGGCAACGGGGATACCGGTACACGGTGCTGCTCAAGGGCGTGCTCGATTTGCAGACGGGGCATTTTGAGAGGAGCCAATCCTGTGTCTGGAGCACCCGCACCGACTGGCGGCGGAAATGTTCCGTTGTCTGGAACCGCCTCCTGTTCTCATTTCTGCAACGGAAAGACCCGCGGATTCTGAGGGTCAGTCTTCATCCGAATGATTTTGATGATCCCCCGATCAAGGCGCAGATTGCGGAAATCATCCGTCAATCCCTCCAGACGCGGGTGCCGACCACGTATGGGGAATTCTGTGCGGGGGAGAGACAAGGGGTGTGAGCCCCGCGGAGGGGGGATGGTGTGCGTCCGTCAGTTGACAGATTTGATTCCTCGACTATCGTGTGCGTGCGATGCGCAAACAGGTTAAAACCGATCAAACTGCCGAGTCTCTCTCCGGCAATATCACCCAGATACAAAAGGGGTTTGACGATTATTTCCGTCATTTTCTGTATGTCCAACGCCAGAGTTTTGAATACGGCGAGTTTTTTGACCCCTTGTACAACGACTTTGAGGAATTTGCCTCCCGCCGGGCCAAACGGATCCGGCCCCTGCTGTTTCTGATCAGTTACCAGCTTTTCAACACCCAGAGTCCGCCGCGGACCGTTCCGGAAATGATCCGTGATGAGAACCTTATGCAGGTGGCCACGGCGCTGGAGCTGCTCCATGCCTTTATTCTCATCCATGATGATGTCATCGACCGTTCCGAAATGCGCCGCAAATTGCCGACCTACCACAAACTGGTGGAGGAACGGCTGGGTCACTTCACCGGACGGATTCGCACGGGTCAGAACGTGGCCATTGTTGTCGGGGACATGGTCTATTCCCTGGCGATCCAGACCCTGCTCAGGACCAATTTCCGGTCCGACCTCAAGGAAAAGACCCTGCTCAAGTTTCTGGAATACGCCAATGACACCGGGGCGGGGGAGGTGCTGGACATTTTGCTGGGAGGCAAGGATGTGGCCCATGTCACCGAGGAGGAAATCATCCATACCTACCATTTGAAGACCACCCGCTACACGTTTGAGTGTCCGCTGATCATTGGTGCGACCCTGGCCGGGGCGGAGCAGGGCGTGCTCGACACCATCCGCCGTCTGGCCGATCCGCTGGGGCTGGCGTTCCAGATTGAGAATGACCTTCTGGAGTTTGAAAGTGGTGAAAAGGCCATCCAGCATGACCTGATTGAAAACAAAAAAACGCTGTTGTTGCGCCGCGCCTATGATCTGGCGGGGAATGCCGAGCGCAACTTCATGCAATCCTGTTTTGATTCGCCGATGCTCACCGATGCCATGCTGTTCCGGCTGCACGAGCTGATCCTGGAGACAGGGGCCTTTCACCAGTTGCGCGGCGAGGTGGGCGGACTCTTTGCCCGGGCCTACACCGCCCTTGATGAGTCCCCGCTCAATGACTGTCAGAAATACGTTCTCCGGGAATTTTTTTCCCATCTCAAACTCCTGACCGCCACCAAGAGCGGATCCCGCAAGGCCCGGAGCCAGGATGAATAACCCCTCCGGGAAAACGCCCTCCCAGGCGGTGGTCATTGGGAGCGGGTTTGGGGGAATCGCGGCGGCCATCCGTCTTCAGGCCCGGGGATTCCGGACCACCCTCGTGGAGATGCGCGACAAGCCCGGGGGGCGCGGGTATGTCTACAAACAGGACGGGTTCACCTTTGATGCGGGCCCGACCATCATCACCGCCCCGTTTCTGATTGATGAACTTTTTGAGCTGGGCGGAAAAAAAACCGAGGAATATGTCCGGATCGTCCCCTGCTGGCCGTATTACCGGATCATCTTCCACGATGGGAGCGTGTTTGACTACGACGGCAAGGAGGAAAACATTGTCGCCCAGATCCGGAAGTTCAACCCCGACGATGTCCCGGGGTATTATCGGTTTGTCGAACAGTCCCATGCCATTTTTGACCGTGGATTCACCGATCTGGCCGATGTGCCGTTTTCCACCATCATGGACATGGTCCGCGTTGCCCCCGACCTGATCCGCCTCAAGTCCCACAAGTCCGTCTACCGCCTGGTCAGTGAATACATCAGGCACCCGCTTCTGCGGATTGTCTTCAGCTTTCATCCTTTGCTCATCGGGGGGAACCCTTTCCAGTCCTCCTCCATCTATGCCATGATCCACTACCTTGAACGCAAATGGGGTGTGCATTTTGCGATGGGCGGGACCGGAGCCCTGGTTGATGGTCTGATCCGCCACTACGAGTTTCTGGGAGGCACCCTGCGACTGAATTCCCGTGTTGAGGAAATCCTCGTCCGGGACGGTGCCGCCGTCGGTGTGCGCCTGGCCGGGGGAGAGGTCCTTTCGGCGAAGGTGGTGGTGTCGAATGCGGATACGGCCAATACGTACCGCAAACTGATCCGTCCCGAGCATCGACGCAAGTGGACGGACCGCAAGGTGGAGTCCATGCGGTATTCGATGGGGCTTTTTCTGATCTATTTTGGGACCGATCGCACCTATCCCGAGCTGGCGCATCATTCGATGGTGTTGACCGAGCGTTACAAGGACCTGTTGGTGGACATCTTTGACAGGAAAATCCTTCCCCCGGATTTCTCCCTTTATCTGCATGCCCCCACCCGGACCGATCCCAGTCTGGCCCCGCCCGGATGTGAATGTTTTTATGTGCTTTCGCCCGTGGCCAATCTGCGAGGTGAGATCGACTGGGAGAGCCGGAAGGAGGCCTATGCGGAAAGCATCCTGGCGTCGCTGGAAAAGATCGTTCCGGACCTGCGCAAGCACATCATCACCAAGCGCATTCTCACCCCGCTTGATTTTGAGCGGGACCTGGACGCCTATGTCGGTTCCGCCTTCCAGTTTGAGCCTGTCCTCTGGCAGAGCGCCTGGTTCCGTCCGCACAACGTCAGCGAGGACGTGCGGAACCTTTTCATTGTCGGGGCCGGAACCCATCCCGGGGCCGGACTGCCGGGGGTGATTTCGAGTGCAAAACTGCTGGAACGTGTGCTGCCGCCCGCGTGAGATCCGGGGTGCCGCACGACGGACCCGTGCGCTACCGGCCCTCGAAGGGGGGATCGTTTTCGGTGCGGTCCGAATCCGGATCAAAAAACCGGTCGAAGGCCAGAAACAGAGCTCGGGCGTGACGGGCGGTCAGCGAGCAAAAAACAAAGACTGAAAGGCAGGGCAGAAACACCTGCCAGGCGATGGAGAGGGGAGTCAGGGTCAGCAGGCCGAAAACGAGCATGCCAAACAGGCAGCCGGCCGTGTAGCTGAACGCCCAGGTCGCCATCAGAAAGTAGCCCGGCTCGCGTTCGTAAGGAAATCCACAGCGGGGACATCCGTCCAGGGGTTGGAACCAGTCGTAGAAGCGCCGGGTGGAGCGCAGCGGCGGGAACAACGGGCGGGTGCCGCAGCAGGGGCAAAGCAGACGCAGGGCCCGGGTACAATACAGGAGCCCCCTGCTGAGGGTTCTCGGGGTCTCTTTGGGAATCTCGTTTGACATAAGACCGGGGGGCATTAAGTTCGTCCGCATCCGTATGGAAGGCAAGGCCATTTTATCAGTTCAGGACGCTGGATTCAGTTATCCCGGCCGCACCGCCCTGGAATCGATCCGATTCGAGGTGGGCTCCGGTGAAACATTTGCGTTGCTGGGGCCCAATGGCAGCGGGAAAACCACCCTCTTCCGCATTCTCGCCACCCTGTTGCCCGTGCAAAAGGGACACATCCGGATTGGAGAGTGCTGCCTTGTCAACGACCCCGCCGGGGTCCGGAGCCAGATCGGTGTGGTGTTCCAGGCCCCCAGTCTGGATAAAAAACTCAAGGTCATCGAAAACCTCCGGTATCAGGGCATGTTGTACGGGTTGTCCGGACGGGAGCTTGCGGACCGGGTCAGTCGCGCCCTGGAACGGCTGCGGATCTCGGACCGGGCGCAGGACCCGGTTGAAAGACTTTCCGGGGGACTGCAGCGCCGGGTGGAGATTGCCAAGAGCCTTTTGCACAAGCCACGCCTGCTGATCCTCGATGAACCCAGCACCGGTCTCGACCCGCGGGCCCGGCGTGAGCTTTGGGAGACATTGGCCGAACTCAACCGGTCCGAGGGCATGACCCTGCTGGTGACCACCCATCTGATGGAGGAGGCCGATCTGTGCGGGCGGGTGATGATCCTGGACCGCGGGAGAATCGTGGCCCTGGACACACCCGGAGCGCTTCGCCGCAACGTGTCCTCGGAGGTGATCACCCTCCGGGGGGACGACCTGGAAGGGCTCAATGCCGAGATCAGAACAAAACTTTCCCTGACCGGTCAGGTCCGTGCCGGGACACTGCGGGTGGAAACCCGGCCCGGGGCCGAGGATCGTCTGATCCGCCAGGACCTGCAGCGCATCCTGGAGACGTTCGGTTCGCGTGTGCATTCCGTGACCCTCTCCCGGGCGACCCTGGAGGACGTATTCATGAAAATGACCGGACGCTCGTTTGAGTCCGGGGAAGGAGCCGAATGATATGAGCCCGACCCCTCAGAAAACCTTTTTCTGGCAACCCCTGCTGGCCCTCTGGCTGCGGGAGATGCTGCGGTTTGTCCGTCAGCGCAACCGCGTGGTGGGCGCCTTTGCGACCCCCGTTGTGTTCTGGATTTTTATCGGCTCCGGGGTTGGCACCTCCTTCAATCCCGGCTTCGGACCCGAAGGGGCCTCCTATCTCCAGTACTTTTTTCCGGGAACCCTGGTGATGATCGTGTTGTTTACGGCCATTTTTTCAACCATCTCCGTCATTGAGGACCGGCGCGAGGGCTTTTTGCAGGGCGTCCTTGTGGCCCCGGTCAGTCCCCTGGCCCTGGCTGGCGGCAAGATTCTCGGGGGGGCGACACTCGCGGTGGGGCAGGCCCTGCTGTTTCTGGCTCTGGCCCCGTTGGCCGGGTTTAAATTCGGTCTGTTGTCGTTTGCCGTGATTTTGATTGTCCTGTGTCTTTTGGGCGTGGCCCTCACCGCCCTGGGTCTGCTGATTGCGTGGCCGATGGATTCCACCATGGGATTCCACGCGATCATGAATCTGTTCCTCCTTCCCCTGTGGTTTCTTTCGGGGGCCCTGTTCCCCGTGGAAGGCGCCTCGCCGTGGATCCGCTGGATCGTCCAGATCAATCCGCTGTATTACGGACTTTGTCTGATGCGGGTGGCTTTGAACCCCGGGGGGGATTATTACCGGGTCCTGCCGGATCCCCGATGGTGTTTTGTCGTCACCGTGGTTTTTGCCGCGGTGCTGAGCGCCGGGTGTGCCTGGTTGATCCAACGGCGGAGACAGGCATGAGCGCACGCATCCGGGAGCCCCATCCCTGGCTGCTCCGGGGTGTTCTGGTCCTCGTGGTGCTTGTGGTGACGGGGTTGGGGATTGCGCTGGCCTACAATTCCTGGAAGTCCTCCACCCTCAAAAGCCCCGGACACCTGCCCCGCTACAATTCCGTCTCCCCCTTTCGCATGACCGAGCGCAGCGGACGGCAGGTCACGGAAAAGGATTTGCGCGGGAACATCTGGCTGGCCAATTTCATTTTCACGGAATGCCCCGGCATCTGCAAGGCCACCTCTGCCCAGTTTGAGCAGCTTCAGAAGATGTTGGGACGGACCCGCAGCGTCAAACTCGTCAGCTTCAGTGTGGATCCCGAGACCGACACTCCGGAGGTGCTCGCCCGTTATGCCGATTCCCTGAAGGCCGAGCCCGACCGGTGGCTGTTTCTGACCTCCGGCAATGAACGGGAAATCATTGATTTTTCCCAAAAGGTCATGCAACTGCCCCTCTCGCGAAACCCCGAGGAGAGGGTTCCCCTGGATGGCAAGATGCTGCACAGTTCAAAATTTGTGCTGGTGGACTCGCGGGGGGTCATCCGCGGCCAGTACGACGGACTCGGCCCCGAGGCGCTTCCGAAAATCCTGCAGGACATTGGATTTCTGATGCGGGAGGAGGGGTTGAAATGATCGAGCTGACCAGCATGCCCGCGATCAATGCCTCCCTCAACGCCCTGACGGCCAGCCTCCTGCTTGTGGGCGGGATACTGATCCGCCTTGGCAGGAAGGAGGCCCACCGGCGGGTGATGATTTCCGCCTTTCTGACCTCCACGGTATTTCTGGCCTGTTATCTGTACTATCATTTTCACGCCAAAATCACCCGTTTTCCGCGGTCGGACTGGGCGTACTGGCTTTATCTTTCCATTCTTTTGCCGCACACCCTGCTGGCCATGATCGTCCTCCCGTTCATTTTTGCCGCATTCTACCATGCCTTCCGGGGTCAGT
This sequence comes from Verrucomicrobiia bacterium, assembly GCA_033764445.1. GTDB lineage: Bacteria > Verrucomicrobiota > Verrucomicrobiia > JAWXBN01 > JAWXBN01 > JANRIZ01. Next base: position 25,749 of record JANRIZ010000172.1, read on the forward strand.
TTGAGACGCACAAAAAAATAGTCCGCTGGGTCTGGCCCGTCTGGATGTATGTTTCGGTGTCCGGTGTGCTCGTGTACTTCATGCTGTACCACTGGTTCCGGCCCGGTTGAGGGGCGGGGGTGGTGACCCGGGGTTCGGCTAAAATTGACACCGGATGTTTTCACGATAGACTCTGCCGATCATGTTATTTTTGTCACAACCCCTCCTGGCCGCCGGAAGCATGGGCGGGCTGATGTTTGCCGTGGAACACGCCAATTTTGCGGGCAAGGTGATTCTGGTCATTCTTTTTATCGCCTCGATCCTGAGCTGGTCGATTTTCCTGACCAAGGCCATGCTCGTGAACCGGGCGCGGCGTCAGACGGAACAATTTCTCAGACGGTTCCGGGCGGAACGCAAACCGTTGAAAATGTATGAGGACCGGTATTCCCTGGAAGGATGCCCCATTTCGGTCGTGTACGAGGCCGGTTGCCGCGAGCTGACCTATTTTCTGCTGGGATCCGACGAGCGGGACGAGACCTTCAAATCGCGGCTGGCCACGGCGGAAAGGATCACCCCCACCGAGATGAATGCCGTGCGGGTGGCCATGGAGCGTGCGGTCGGTGAGCAGGAACTGATGATGGAGTCGCAGATGATCATTCTCGCCACCGCCGTCAGCGGGGGACCGTTTATCGGACTGCTGGGAACCGTCTGGGGAGTGATGGATGCGTTTACCGGTGTGGCGTTGGCCGGTTCGGCGACCCTGTCGGCCCTGGCCCCCGGTGTGGCCGGGGCGCTGGCCACCACCGCTCTGGCTCTGGCCGTGGCCATTCCCGCGATGTTTGCCTACAACTATCTTGTGACGTCCATCCGTGCGCTCACCCTCGGGATGGACATTTTTTCAGCGGAATTGGCCGCATCCATGGAACGGCACTATGTCGATCACACCTCTGACCGGACCGTCCGCTGACCGGCACCGGGTGAGGGGGGGTGGGATTTCAGGCCGAGCAGTTCGGACCTCAGGCGGTCGTACTCCGGGGGAATCTGTCGGCACAGATCCAGCGTCTCCTCATTTTGGCGGCCCTGGATGATTCTCTGTTCCACGGAGGAGCAGAGGCTGGTGAAGCGGTTGGACCCGAAGTTGAGTGCGCCGCCGTTGAGCGAATGGGCCGCCCGGGCCAGTTCCGCGAAGTCGGATGCCCCGATGAGAGCCGGGATTTGAGAGATGAGTGACTGGGAGTGTTCCAGATAGAGATCGACGACCTCGTGAATGATGCCGGGCTGACCCCCATCCCGCAGGTGGACCAGTTCCTTCCAGAAGTCCGAATGGACATCCACATAGGGCCGGGCCCCGTCGATGACCGGAGTGGGGGAGACCGTGGCGGGAACCGGGTCGTGACCGGGGGAGGGGAAGAGCTTGAGCAGGGTGTTTTGGATGACCGAGGGGCGGATCGGTTTTGCAATGTATTCATCCATGCCCACCTTCAGGCACCGGTCACGATCCTCGGCCATGGCATTGGCCGTCAGGGCGATGATTTTTGGCTTGGGCGAAATCGACGGATCATTGAGGATCGTGCGGGTGGTTTGCAATCCGTCAAACCCCGGCATCTGGATGTCCATGAAGAGCAGATGGTATTTTTTGAGACGGACCATCTGCAGGCAGGCGAGGCCGCCATCCGCGAGATCGGCCTGGTAGCCCATTTTGAGGAGGTATTGGGCCAGCACCCGTTGGTTGAGGGGGTTGTCCTCCACGATCAGGATGTGCAGGGGAATACGGGAGGCCATGGAAGGATTGATCCGGTCACTTTCGGTGATGCCACCCTCCGTCGGGAATGAGCCCGCCGCCGTCCCGGCATCGTCCCCGGGGACGGGATATGTTTCCTGAAGATGGATGTTGAACCCGAAGGTCGAGCCCTGTCCCTCCCGGCTTTCAACGTGGATGGTCCCGCCCATCATTTCGACGAGCCGTTTGCAGATGGCCAGCCCCAGGCCCGTTCCGCCGTAGTGTCGGCTGATGGAGGCATCCACCTGGCTGAAGGATTTGAAGAGCAGGTCCCGTTTGGATTCCGGGATGCCGATGCCCGTGTCCCGGACCTCGAAGGAGATGTCGTGGTACCGGTTGGTCATCATGCGGGCGTTGGCCGAGAGAGTGATGCTGCCCGTCTGGGTGAATTTCAGTGCATTGCCGATGAGATTGATGAGAATCTGTTTGAGGCGGATCGGGTCCCCCAGCACCCATTCGGGCACCTTTTCGGAGACACAGACCTCCAGAGGCAGGTTTTTTTCCATGGCCCGGGGCCGGAGAAGGCTGGTGACCTCGCGGATGATCCGCTGGAGGGGGAAGGGTTTGAGTTCCAACTCGATCTTGCCGGACTCGATCTTGGAGAAGTCGAGGATGTCATCGATGATTTTCAGGAGACTGTCCGCACTTGAACGGATGGTGTGGATCAGTTCGTCCTGTTCGGGGGAAAGGGCTGTATTCATCAGCAGACCCGTGACCCCGATGACCCCGTTCATGGGGGTGCGGATTTCATGGCTCATGTTGGCCAGAAACTCGGATTTCATCTTGGAGGCCTCGTAGGCGCGTTCACGGGCCTCGACAAGCTGGCGGATGTTGTCGGTGACAATGATGACGCCGCCGACCGAACCATCCGGTTCCCGCCAGGGAGTGACCGCCCAGCGGAGGTAGAGTTTTTCAGGGGAGAGCCCCTCGAAACTGTCCTCCGGACTGGAGAGATTTTCCCCCTTCATCCCCAGCGAGAGGATGGTGCGCCAGCGGTCCGGGGCCCCGGCAAAAACCTCGTCATAATGTTTTTGCACGATTTCGCCCTTCAATCCGTAGTCCAGGAGCCATTTGCGGCTGTGGGAGACAAAGCGCATCTGGGTGTCGAGCATGGCAATGGCCACCGGGGCGTGGGAGACAATCTGCTTGAGCAGCCGCCGTTCGTGCGTGATTTTTTCCTCCGCCCAGCGGCGCTGGCTGATATCCTCGACCGTGCTGACCAGACCCCGCTGACGTCCCCCCACCGGGGTGATCGGCGCGGAACGGATCAGAACGGTCCGCCGCAGACCTTCGGGGGTGAGGATGGTGGTTTCACACCGGATTTCACCCCGCGAGTTTTTGTTGCCCAGCCACTGGGACCAGAAGGATGTCCGATCCTCCGGGGCGATCGCATTGAGCCAGGCGCGTCCGCGGGAGTTTTCAAGGGTCAGCCCGGTCAGCTGGGTCCACCGTTCGTTGGCATACACACACTGGTCATCGGGGTCCGTCTGGAAAATGCCCATGGGGGAGGAGGCGCAGAGGGAACGGAAGCGTTCCTCGTTTTCGCGCAGGGCATTTTCGACCTCGCGCCGGTCGCTGATGTCGCGGGAGATGCCCATGTGCCCGATGGTGTGGCCGCTGGAATCCTTGATGACCGAGGCGGAGAGAGTCGAGAAAAAGACCGAGCCATCCTTGCGACGGTTCGAGACTTCGCGGTTGAGCGTCTGGGACTGGTCCAGAGAGGCGCTGATCTGGCGGCTTTCCTCGCGGTCGGCATACAGGATGTCCACCGGCAGGCCCAGGATTTCATCCCGCGAATAACCGAAGTTTTTTTCCGCCGCCGAGTTGAACTCCGTGATCCGGCGGTTCAGATCCACGGAAATGATCATGTCCGTCGAGCTTTCGATCAGGCCCATGGCAAAGTCCCGGGCGGCCTTCAGGTCGCGGTCGGATTTTTCGGACTGGCTCCGGTCCTGCAGGGTGGCCAGGAACAGGCGCGGACTGTTGACACTCAGCAGGGAAAGGCAGAGCCGGGCCGTGATTTCCTCCTGAAGCCGGTTGCGAAAATTCACCGTCCGGACATAGTCGCCCATCCGCGGGACCCGGAAAAAGGCTTCCGCCTCATTGTCGAGCCGTGGAATGACCTCCCGCAGGGGGCGTCCCCTCTGTTCGCGCAGGGGCAGACCAAGGATTTTTTCCGCCCGGGGGTTGACCTGGAGAATCGTTCCCGTGGCGTCCAGGACGAGCATGCCGTCGGAGGTGTGGCGGAAGATATTCTCAAAAAAGCTGCCCGTGGGTTCCAACGAATTCCACAGACGATGGGAGGAATCCACACCCGAATGTTTGACCAGACGGCCACGGTCCGCCGCCACCAGAAGCATTCCCAGGATCGCGCCCAAGGGTGGAAGAAACACAAAGAGAAAATAACTGGGCAGATGCCAGAAGAGGTACCGGACATTCTGAGGGCTCAGGGAATATCCGAAACTGCTCAGATCCATCATCACAATGGCCGCCAGCAGGATGCATCCCGCAAAAAAACCGACTCCGGCAAAAATCCAGACCGCCCATGGGGAGTTCCGTCCGGGTAAGTGTGGGAGTAGGGAGGCCATCGGGGACCCATGTGTGTTTTGTCAATCAGGCTTGCCGGTTGCGAAACCTGTCCAATCCTACCGCAATGATGATCACAAAACCAATGATTATTTCCTGGAAGTAGGTGGGCCATTCCATCTGCGTGGACCCGTTCCGGAGTACGGCCATCATCAGGGCCCCGATCACCGAACCGCATACGGTGCCGATCCCCCCGTTCAGACTGGCCCCCCCGATGATCACCGCGGCGATGATGTCAAGCTCCAGCCCCATGGCAATGGTGGGGTCACCCTGACGCAGTCGCGAAAGCTGGAGCAAGCCGGCCAGCCCGAAAAAGAGGCCGGCCAGACCGTAGATCATGATTTTATGGGCCGGGACATTGATGCCACACAGACGGGCCGTTTGCTCATTGGAACCGATGGCATAGATGTATCGTCCAAACACGCTGTGTTTCATCAGGAAAAAAACCGCGCCTGTCAGAAAAAGGGTCAGCCAGACCCCCGGAGCCAGGCCGGAGAGGAAGGCGGCTGAATGGGCCGGTGGCTGCATCAATTGGTTGATCCAGGTGTCGGGAATCCCCACGGTCTGGTTGTCCGCCACCCATTTGGAAGTCCCACGCGCGATTCCGAGCATTCCCAGCGTGACGATGAAGGGGGTGATCCTGAGTGAGGCCACCAGGGTACCATTCAGGAGACCCACCAGTGCCCCGGTCCCCAGGGCCGCCAACAGGGCGAGGACCGGGGAGGCCCCGGCACGCAGGATCACGGCCGCCACGATTCCGCTCAGGGCGATGGAGGAGCCGACACTCAGATCAATGCCCTTTGAGACAATGATCAGGGTCATGCCAATGGCTCCGATGGCCACCACGACCGTCTGGGTGAGGATGATTTTTCCGTTGGCCAGGGTCAGAAACGATTCGCGTGAGGCGGGGGCCAGTGCAAAAAGCCCGAAAACAAAGGCGAGACCCAACAGGGAACTGAAAGGTTTGAGTTTGAGGAGGAGGTCTTGCATGGGAGATCAGGGGTTTGGAGTGTGGAAGGAATCGGGTGGCTGAACGCAGAAATGCATGATGTCCTCCTCGGTCCACTCCCTGACCGGTCGTTTTTCCGAAAGGACCCCCCGGTTCATGACCGCGATGGAGTCACAGACCCCGAGCAGTTCGGGAATGTAGGAGCTGACAAAAATGATGGCCACACCCCGGGCGGAAAGTTCGCCCAGAAGCCGGTAGATTTCGACTTTGCTGCCGACATCGATTCCCCGGGTGGGCTCATCCAGCAGCAGCACCGCTGCCTCCTGATGCAGCAGCCGGGCCAGGGCGACCTTCTGCTGGTTGCCCCCCGAGAGTTCCCCCACGGACTGTTCCGAATCCCGGGCCCGGATGCGAAGAAGTTGCATCAGCCCCGTCACGGATTTTTTTTCGTTCCCTGACCGGATACAGCCCGCCCGGGTCAGTGGGCCGAGACGGGAGAGGGTCATGTTCTCACGAATGGACCGGTTCAACATCAGTCCCTCCTCCTTGCGATTTTCGCTCAACATTCCGAAACCCTGACGGATCCGCTGCCCGGGGGAGGCGCCGGAGTCCGGGGAACTCCGCGGGGAGAGACGGAGGTCGCCTGCGGCGACCGGGTCGAGACCGAAAATGGCCCGCAGCGTTTCCGTGCGACCCGCACCGACCAGACCCGCCAGCCCCAGGATTTCGCCGCGGGCGAGAGAGAGGGAAACCGACCGGGGTTTGGTCAGACCCGCCAGCCCCCGGATTTCAAGTGCCGTCGGCCCAGCGGCGGAGGGGTGACGCGGATAAACCTCCGCAACGTCGCGCCCGACCATCATTGAAATGATCGAAGGAAGCGGCGTGGATTTGATGTCTCCCCCCCCCACATCCCGTCCGTCCCTGAGGACGAGGAATGTATCGGCCAGCTCCTGGCATTCCTCCAGAAAGTGGCTGATGTACAGGATGCCCAGCCCCGAGGATTTCAGGCGGTGAATGACCGAATAGAGGTTTTGCGCCTCCTTGAGACTCAGACTGCTGGTCGGTTCGTCCAAAACAAGCACCTGGGGGTTCCAGGAAAGGGCGCGGGCGATTTCAACCACCTGCTGGTGGGCGAGGGAGAGCGAGCGGACCGGTGCATGCAGGGGAATATCCGGGTGGCCGATTTGTGACAAGGCCCGATGGGCCCGTGTTTCCAGTTCGGTTTTTTGCAGAAAACCCAGACGATGGGGTTCGGACCCCAGATTGATGTTTTCGGCCACGGTCAGGTCCGGAGCCAGGGAAAGCTCCTGATAGACCATGGCCACACCGGCCTGACGGGCCTGGTGCGGGTTTTGGGGGGAGTAGGGTTTTCCCTCCAGCAAAATGCGTCCGTCATCGGGTGAGAGAACCCCGCTGAGGATTTTCATCAGGGTGCTTTTGCCCGCCCCGTTTTCGCCGATGATTGCCAGGACCATTCCCGATGGGAGTTTGAGGGAAACCCCCTCGAGGGCCCGAGTCGCACCAAAGGCCTTTTTGACTGATTGGATGTGGAGGAGGGGATTCATGGGAGGGGATGCACGAGGGGGCAGACCCGGACTCGTCCGCATTTTGCCGAAACGGATCGGGATGGTCCGGAGGAAGACCGGGGGATCGGAAACCGAGGGTTTTGGGGATGTGCCATCGGGGAGCCAGAGGAAGTGAGGCGGTGGCTATTCCCCGAGATATTCCCTGAGCGGGGGATTGATCTGGGCCTGGACCTCCGGTTTGTCGATATTCTCGCGCGTGACAAGACCCACACCCGTATCGACGGATTTTTCAACGGGTTTGCCTTCGAGCACATGCATGAGGGTGATCACCCCCTGATACCCCATGCGGAAGGGATCCTGAATGACCAGGGCCTGGATGTCGCCTTTGCGCAGGGACTCGACCAGGATGGTACTGGCATCAAAACCGACGTGTTTGACCTTCCCTCCCGCCAGGCCCGCATCCTTCAGGGCGAGAGTCATTCCCGAAGTGGAGGATTCATTGGGAGTATAGACCCCCTGGATGTTTTTTCCGAATTTGTTGAGCAGATTCTGGGAGGCCTGGTAGGACGTTTCCCGTGTGGGCCCCGCATATTGATCCGAGGAGAGGACCTTGATGCCCGGAAATTCCGATGTGAGCGTGTCCATAAATCCCTTTTCCCGGGCCTCCGTACTGGCGGAGCCCACCGCGTACCGGAGGACAATCAGATTGCCCCTGCCCGAAAGCAGCCGTCCCATTTCCCGGGCCGCCGTGACCCCGCCCCGGAAGTTATCCGTCGAAACCGTGCTGGCCGGACGGTCCGATTCCAGGCCGGAGTCGATGATGACCACCGGGATGCCGGCGCTGACAGAGGATTCAACCGGGGAGACCAGAGCCTTGGAATCCAGCGGGGCCAACACCATGCCCGAGACCTGGCGACCGATGAAGTTTTCGACCACCTGAATCTGCTGTTCCCGGTCATCCTCCTTGAGTGGCCCCTTCCAGATCAGATCGATTTTGGTGCCTTTGGCGGCGTATTCCCGCTGGGCTTTGACCGCGCCCGCGTGAATGGATTTCCAGAACTCGTGGGTGGTTCCCTTGGGAATGACCGCAATTTTGATTTCCCGGGTCGGGGAGGGTTTCGTCCCTTCCGCCTTGTGAAGGGGGGGCTGTTTTTGTGGACCGCAGGCGGTCAGAACCAGTGCGGCCAGAGGGAGAAGGGACAGGGGGCGGATCACAGTTTTCATGATCCCCATCCAAAAAGGAAAAGCCGGGCGAGGGAAGTCTGAAATTACCGGGGGTGTGGCGGGGGCGTGGTGCCGGGATCGGCCAGGGGAAAAAACAGATCGAAACGGGTGCCTTCTCCCGGAGTGGATTTTAATTTCAATTCACCCCGGTGACGGTTGACCACCACGGTGTAGACAAAAGACAGACCCAGCCCCGTGCCCTTGTCCTCCTTGGTCGTGAAAAACGGCTCGAAGATGTGTTCGATGGTGTTTTCGTCCATGCCGCAGCCCGCATCGGCCACACTCAGACAGATCACCGGGGACTCCTCCCGGATGAGTGAAAGATTCAGTCCCCGGGCATTCGGATAAAACCTGGTTTCGATGAGAATCTCGCCGGGTTCCTCCTCCAGCGCATCGCGGGAATTGATCAGAAGATTGAGCAGGCACTGTTCGATTTCATCCTCATTGCCCACCAGATCGGGCAGGGGATCGTGCAGGGAGACGGTGAGGGTGATCCGGGAGGGGAAGCTGGTCTGGGCGAGCTGGCGCACCTGACGCACGACCGCATTGAGATTGACCGGTCCCTCGGTGACCTCATCGGTCCGGGCCATCCCCAGCATTTTTTTGGTGATTTCCGAGGCGCGGGTGACCGCCAGATCGATTTTGGCGAGGTCCTCGGCGATGTCGCCGACCGGGTGTTTGTGTTTCATCATGTCCACGACGGTCATGATGACCATCATCAGATTGTTGAAGTTGTGGGCGACCCCGCCCGCCATCGTGGCCATGGCCTCCATCTTTTGCGAACGGAGCAGCTGGATTTGGAGACGTTCCCGTTCCGCCTCGGCCCGGACCAGGCTCGTGACATCGCGGTGGATGACAATGAGCCTTTCGCACGCGCCATTGGAACCGACCAGGGGAATCTTGACCGAATCGAGCCATCTTTTTTTGCCGGAGAGATCCGTCCGCTCGTAGGGCGGCAATTGGATGGGGGTGCCCCCGTCCATCACCCTGTTGTCCTCGCGGAGCCATTCCTCGAACTGTCTGCGGCCGACGAGGTGTTCGACCGTTTTTCCGATGAGATCCTCCGGGCGGGCGTTGTAGAGATCCGCATCCGCCTGGTTGACATAGATGAAGCGCCCCTGACGATCCTTGACGCAGATGCAGGCCAGACCCGCCTCCAGGATTTCCTGCATGATCTTGTTCTGCTTGAGAATCTGGAAGACGTCGCGGTGATTCGTGCTGGGCTGTGGGACACTCATGGGACGGGGCAAATGGCGGCAGACTTGGGGTGTAGAGTAGGGAGAAGACCTGTAAAAGGCAAAAGTTAAATTCCTATCAATCTGCTCTGCATTGCCCCCGGTGCGACAAAAAATCGGGTGGGGAATGCGGCGGCAGACCGTAGGGTCCCCTGTGAGATGAACACCTCCAACAGCAGTCTGCGCGACCTTGAATATCAAAGCATGTACATCATGCGCGAAGCCTGGCATCATTTTCACGATTCCCTGGTGATGCCCTACTCGATGGGCAAGGATTCCAGCGTCCTCCTGTGGCTGGCCAAGAAGGCCTTTTTCGGTCATGTCCCGTTCCCGCTGCTGCACATCGACACGAGTTATGAGTTTCCGGAAATGTACAGCTTTCGTGAGGAGATGGCCAAGAAGCACAACCTCAACATCATCGTCAAACGCAACGAGGAGGCTCTGGCCCGGAAGGTGGGCTACGAACATGTCGATCCGGAAACCGGCAGAACCTATTCATCGGTCAAGGTCACCGAACAGCTCAAGACCCTGGCACTCAAACAGGCCATCGCCGAGGGAAAATGGCGGGCCATGATCACGGGCGTCCGCAAGGACGAGGACCCGGTCCGGGCCAAGGAACGTTTTTTTTCGCCGCGAAATGCGGAAAGCACGTGGGACGTGGCCGATCAGCCCCCCGAACTGTGGGGCCTGTTTTCGACCGACATGCCCCCGGATGGCCACATGCGGGTGCAGCCACTGCTGGATTGGACCGAGACCAATATCTGGGAGTACATCAAAGCCAACGACATTCCCATCCCCTCCCTGTATTTTTCACGGGAGGGCAAAAGGTTTCGTTCCCTCGGCTGCCATCCCATCACCCATCCGGTCAATAGCCCGGCCTCCAACATTGATGAAATCATCGAGGAACTGCGGGCCACCCGGGTTCCGGAACGGGCCGGACGTGCACAGGACCATGAGAAGGAAAACGCGATGGAGTCCCTGAGATTGAAGGGCTTTTTTTAGGAAATTGGCGGGGGGCGGCAGCGGCCCGGTGGCCCAGCCGGCCCCAGTGGGCTAGTGACGTCCGGCGAAGACTTCGTCGATATGGCGCAGGCGACGCGAGAGATCCCGGGACATGTTCCAGAGCAGAAGACAATACTGATCCGGTTTTTGCTGGTACAGCTCGTTGAAGGCGTGGGGGGAAATGGAGTAGGTTCGGACCTCGGTGGTGGCCATGACCGTGGCGGAGCGTGGGGCGGTGTCAAGAATGCACATTTCCCCGAAAAAATCCCGGTCATTGAGCTGGGCGAGCTCCACTTCCTTGCCGCTGCCATGGTTTTTGACGATACGGACAGTGCCCTCGGCGATCACATACATGTTGTGGCCCGTTTCCCCCTCTTTAAGAATGACATGGCCGGAGGCAAACCGCTCCTCCTTGGAATGGGCGGCGATGAATTCGAGGGTTTCATCCTGCATGCCGCCGAAGATCGGGACGTAGTGAAAGATTTGATCCATTGGTCAATAGAGCTAACGCAAGGGGCCGGGCGAGGCAAGGAATTTCTGAACCAATGTCGGCGAGCGAATGGACGCCTTTTCATGACTCCCGTGTTCCGGTGCCATGACTCTTGGGTCAGGTCGACGACACCAATCAGATTGTTCCGACTTGACATCACAACCCGGCAAACTACCGTGAATTTCCATGCTCATTCATTCCTCTATCGCTCAATTCAGGGATTAGACTGATGCCTTTTTTACAGTACATCGGCCCGGCCGAGGTCTCCGCCAACTCGCTCTTTCACGCGAAACTGATCGTAAAACTCACTGAAACGGTCTGTCCCGGCGGACGTGTTGCCATCTGCTGGCGGCATTTCAGCGACGCGGCCCAGCCCCAAATCCACGATCCATCCGGGGAGAATCATCTGGCCGTCACTTTTCCGCGCGATGACATCGGATGGGAGCTGGTCACCGAGATTGACTGGCATCGCCATCCGTGGAATCTCGGGTTTGATCTGCGCGTGACAGGCGGGGAACTCCGGCCGGGGGATCAGATCGAACTTCGTTTCGGTGGGCGCGGGTTCCGGTGCCAGAGTTTTGTGGAATCGAAATGTTTCTGGCGGGTCGCGGTGCAGCCGCGGGAGTCGGCCCCATGGTGTGTGCAGCCCATCGACAGTGTGCCCTGGTTTGCGGTCGTCGGGAATGCGCCGGCGCGGATCAAGATTTCCGTTCCGAACGCATCGGGGGGACAGCCCGCCGGCAGGGTGTGCCTCGCCGTGCAGGATGCGTATGGGAACCCCGCGTCGATTCGCGAGCCGATCGAGGTTTCCGTGAGACTGGACACGGCACTGGACTGGGACCGGCTCGGGCGGATCAGCGCAGGGCGAACCGAGCACAACCGCGAACTGGCGCGGGTGCGACTGGCAAAACCGATGGTCGTTCTCGAGGACGTTCCGCTGCCTGCCGACGGTGTGGTCCATCGCCTGACCGTGGCGGATGATGCCGGCAGGTTCTGGTCGCATTCGAACCCGTTTGGCCCGTCGCTGGCCGAGGGGTTCAGACTCCTGTGGGGTGATGTGCACGGGCATTCGGCCCTCTGCGACGGCGCGGGTGATCCGGCGTTTCTTTACGAACACGCCTGTGTCGCCGGCGGGCTTGATTTCGCCGCCCTCACCAGCCACGAGAATGAGTTCCTTCCCCCGGACTATGAGGTGTTGCGGCAGGCCGCCGGTCAGGCGCATCGCCCGGGGGAGTTTGTCACGTTTGTCGGGTACGAATGGACCGGCTGGTCGCGCAATGGCGGCGACCACAACATCCTCTTCCTTGACGACGGCCCTGTCATCCACAGCAACGCCTACATTTCCCCGTCCGAGTGGCTGCCCGCGTCGGGAACCATCGACCGGGAGCGAACCATCAGCGAGGCGATCGGGGAATTGAGGGATCACCGTCCGCTGGTTCTGCCGCACTTCGGCGGGAATGCCTGCAACCTAGATTTCTTTGACGCGGACGTGATGCCCGCGGTGGAGATTCACTCGTGCCATCGCACCTACGAGCGGCAGGTTTTTGACGGCCTGAACCGCGGGTTGAAATTCGGCCTGCTCGGCGGTGCGGACGACCATCGTGGGGCGCTTGGGGAATCGCATCCGCTGGCGCGCGACCACTATTTCACCGCCCGCAGCGGATTGACGGGCGTGTATGCACGGGAGTTCACCCGTGCGGGCATCTGGGAGGCGATCCGTGCGCGGCGCTGCTTCGCGACGACCGGCGGCAAAACCGCGTTGATGTTCCACTGCGGTCAGACGCTCATGGGCGGAGAGGTGCGCATCAGTGCCGGAGCGGAGGTGACGTTTGGTGCGTCCGCTGTTGTCGACGGGCACCTGGATTATGCGGAGATCCTCCGCGACGGAATCGCCCTCGTGAGACTGACCCATGATGACAGCAAAGACTACATGGCGCGCAGCGCTGAGTGGACCTTTGACGACCGTGCCGCCGCCGGCGTGCACTGGTACCTCCTGCGCCTGCGGATGCAGGACGGGGGGCTTGCCTGGAGCTCACCGATATGGGTGGAAGGCATCCCGGTCTAGGTTTGCGCACCCATTCCAGACAGCGGCAACCGCTTTCGCCCCGGGCCACCGCAGACCTCAATGCCGGGCGGCGAACACCTCGTCGATGCGGCGCAGGCGGCGGGAGAGATCGCGGGCGATATTGATGATGCACAGGCAGAACTGGCGGGGCATGCGTTCGTTGAGTTCCTCAAAAATCGCGGGGGTCAGGAGGTAGAGGTTTGTATCGGTGAGCGCCTGGACGGTGGCGGAGCGGGGGGCGGAGTCGAGCAGGCAGATTTCCCCGAAAAAATCGCGGTCGCGGAGGATGTCCAGCTCCGTGGCATTGGGCTGGCCGAAGTGTTTGACCACCCGGACCGATCCGCTGGAGATGATGTAGATGAGGTTGCCGGATTCACCTTCCCGGATGATGACCTCCCCGGCTTTGAACTCGCGGGAGGTGGCGTTGTGGGCGAGAAATTCCAGGGCGTCCTCGTCAAGACCCTGGAATACGGGAAGGAAATTGTAGATGTTGTCCATCCCCCTTTGCTAGCGGGTCGTGGACTTTGCCACAAGTGACATTCGGTGACGATTTGGTTACCCGTGTGTGGCGGCGTAGACCTCGTCGATATTCCGCAGACGCCGGGCCATGTCCCGGGCGATGTTCAGAAGCAGGATCGCATATTGCTGGGGCATTTTCTGGCCGAGCGAGTGGAAGGCGAGGGGGCGGATGGTAAATGCGCGGGTTTCGATGTTGGCCTCGACGGTGGCCGTGCGATGGGCGGTGTAGAAGAGACAGATTTCCCCGAAAAAATCCGTATCGTTGAGCACGGCCAGATCCAGCTCATTGATGCTGCAATAGTTTTTGACCACGCGCACGGATCCTTTGGCGATGATAAAAATCTGGTGACCCTGTTCGCCCTCCCGGACAATGACCTCATGGGCGGGAAAAACGTGTTCCTTGGAATGCTGGGCGATGAATTCCAGTGAGGCATCGTCCATCCCGGCGAAAATGGGCACTTGTTTGAAGATCGGATCCATAGATTTGGTGTTTGAAAGCGCTAATACTGCCCAGAAGAAACCGCTTTTTGCAACTGCTCAATTCTTTTTTGATCGGAGGGATGGGTGGACAGAAAATCCGATCCTCCCGCCGCGCCGGATTTTTGTTTGGCCGCCGCAAACCGCTGCCAAAACTCGACGGACGCCTGAGGGCGGTATCCGGCCCGGCTCAGGTAACGCAGTCCGATGCGGTCCGCCTCCAATTCCTCGTCCCTTCCGTAGGGAAGCTCAACAAAAATCTGGCTGCCCAGTCCGTAGCTCATGGCAAAAAGCTGCTGGGTTTTGTATTCACTGTCCTGCATGGCCAGCCCCAGCAGATTGCGGCCCATTTCGAGCATCATGCCCCGGGACATGCGTTGGGCCCCGTGGCGCAGGGAGACGTGGGCGATCTCGTGGGACATGACCACCGCGATACCCTCCTCGTCCTGACAGATGTCGAGGATGCCGGTATTGAAGCCGACCTTGCCGCCGGGCAGTGCGAAGGCATTGGGGGAGGGGTCCTCAAAGACCACAAATTCCCATTGGACATCCGACAGACCGCTGACCGCCGCCAGTTTCCGCCCGACGCGGTTGACCATTTCCTGGTGCTGCGGATCGGGGGAGACTTTCTTTTCCTTTTTGTACTGGTCAAAGGCGCTGACCCCCAGCTGTGTTTCCTGCTGGGGATTGACCAGGATGACCGTGCTTTCCCCGGTTTCCTTGAGGGTTGTACAGGCGGCCAGAAGCACGATCAGGGCTGCCGGCAGAATCCAAAGCCAGGTGCGGCGGGGGTCATTCATGCGGGGGAGCGTAGCAGTCCACGGGGGACAGTCAAAACAGGAAAAAGGACTTGTGAAAAAAATCACACACACTACGGTTGCCCCCGTAGCGGAAAAATGGCTGCCGATCTAGGATTCGAACCTAGACAAAGAGATCCAGAATCTCTCGTGCTACCGTTACACCAATCGGCATCGAAGGAACTGAGATTTATAGACATTATTTTACAACCGTCAACCGTCAATATCCCTGACCCCCCCGAATATGGCTGTCGCAGAAAAAAAACTCATTCTCCGAAACCTTGACCAACCCGGCTACACGCCCGACATGGAGTGTTATCTCCGCCATGGGGGATATGAATCCCTCAAAAAGGCGCTGACCCTCAAGCCCGCGGAAATCGTCAACGAGGTGAAGACCTCCGCCCTGCGCGGACGGGGTGGGGCGGGGTTTGGCTGCGGTTTGAAATGGAGCTTCATCGATCCCTCCAAAAACACCAAGCCTGTGTATCTGATCTGCAATGCGGACGAGTCCGAACCGGGCACCTTCAAGGACCGGCAGATCATCCACAAGGAACCGCATCAGCTGCTGGAGGGGATGATCATCGCCTGCTTTGCCAACAACGTGAAGCTTGCCTACATCTACATCCGTGGCGAGTTCCAATACGGGGCGCGGATTTTGGAGACGGCGCTGGCCGAGGCACGGGCCAGGAATTTTCTCGGAAAAAACATCCTCGGGACCGGGTACGACCTGGAAATTTACGTGCATCGCGGGGCCGGGGCCTACATTTGCGGCGAGGAAACGGGTCTGATCGAGTCCCTGGAGGGCAAACGTCCCTATCCGCGCATCAAGCCCCCGTACTTCCCGGCCGTGCTGGGCCTGTACATGTGCCCGACGATTGTCAACAACGTCGAGACCCTTTGCAATGTGAAGCACATCCTGGCCATGGGCGGGGCGGAGTTTGCCAAGCTGGGCCGCCCCAACAACACCGGGACGCGGGTCCTCTGTGTGAGCGGGGATGTCCACAAGCCCGGTTACTACGAGTTTGAAGTCGGTGCCCTGACCCTCGGGGAGCTGATCCATGAGGTTTGTGGGGGTGTCAAAGGTGGTTCTCTCAAGGCCATCATTCCGGGCGGTTCCTCCGCAAAGGTGCTCAAAGCCGGGGAACGGTACAAGATCAAGGAAAAGGCCGCGGATGGTTCCATGGTCGACCGGGAGATTGGCATTGATGACATCCGTCTGGATTTTGATTCCCTGGCGGCGGTCGGTTCCATGGCGGGGTCCGGTGGCATTGTGGTCATGAACGACACGCGCGACATGGTGGAGGTCCTGGCCAATATCAATGAATTTTACGCCCACGAATCCTGCGGTCAGTGCACTCCGTGCCGTGAAGGGTCCCTGTGGATGAGCAAGATCAGTCACCGCATGCTTGAGGGGGGGGCACGGGCCGAGGATACGGCGTTGCTCAAGAGTGTGGCTGATAACATCGCCGGACGCACCATTTGCGCCTTTGGCGAGGCCTGTGCCTGGCCCACGCAGAGTTTTGTCGCCAAATTCAAGGATGAGTTTGAAGCCAAGGCCCGCGATTTTCAGGTGGTGCACTGAGCGGGCGGGGCAACCGGCGGCGGGGGGCGTTTTTTGGGGGGCAGATCGGCTATTGACAATCCGCCGCCATTTTTATATCCTCTCGCGAAATCTTATCAAGAGCAGCTGAGTGACCGGCACGATGACGCTGCGGCAACCGGTTTCGAGAATGGCAACTCGAAACGTCCAGGTGCCAAATCCGGCAACGGCCAGAGACATCGGGTTTCTGGCTGAAGGCAGATAAGATGAGGTCTTGAAATCCCGGTTCCCCGGTTCAATGGCAAGCTCCCTCCTCTTCCTGGCCTGAGGCAAAGTTTCTTGGTCGGATTTCCAATCCAATAAGAAGACCCCCATCGACCCCCTATGAGCCGAACATTTTTTAACCAGTTAAAATGCCGCGAGTGCGGAAAGACCTATCCGAAAAAGGCGATTCACGTGTGTGAATTTGACTTTGGTCCGCTGGAGGCCGACTACGATTACGAGCTGATTGCCCAGCACCTCAGCCGCAAAGTCATCGAGTCCCGGGACAACACCATGTGGCGCTACCGGGAGCTGCTGCCCATCGACGGGGATCCGACCGTGGGAACCAAGGTGGGGTTCACCCCGCTGGTGGATGCAAAAAACCTGGCCCAGCGCCTGGGGATCAAACGGCTGTGGATCAAAAACGACACCGTCAATTACCCGACCCTTTCCTTCAAGGACCGCGTGGTCTCCGTGGCCCTGAGCCGGGCCCGCGAACTGGATTTCAAGGTCGTCGCCTGTGCCTCCACGGGCAATCTGGCCAATTCCGTGGCCGCCAACGCCGCCGCAGCCGGAATGACCAGTTACGTCCTCATTCCCGCCGATCTGGAGCAGGGAAAGGTATTGGGTTCGCTCGTCTATGGAACCAATGTCATTGGCATCCACGGGGCCTACGACCACGTCAACCGCCTCTGTTCGGAAATCGCGGGCAAGTACCATTGGGGTTTTGTGAATGTGAACCTGCGTCCCTATTACGCCGAGGGGTCCAAGTCCATGGGGTACGAGATCCAGGAGCAGCTCGGCTGGCGCAAACCACGCCACACGGTCGTCTGCATGGCCTCGGGATCGCTCCTGACCAAAATCCACAAGAGTTACCGCGAGTTCGAAAAACTCGGCCTGGTCGAACCCTCCCCCTATGTCATCCACGGGGCACAGGCGACCGGGTGCAATCCCATTTCCGCCGCCTTCAAGAGCCGGAGCGACATTGTCAAGCCCGTCAAAACGCCCCAGACCATCGCCAAGTCCCTGGCCATCGGCACGCCCGCGGACGGGTATTATGCCATCCACGCCATGCGCGAAACCGGCGGCGGGTGCGAGGACGCCACCGATCCCGAGATTGTCGAGGGCATCCGCCTGCTGGCCGAGTGCGAGGGGATTTTTGCGGAAACCGCCGGCGGGGTCACGGTGGCCTGCGCCAAAAAACTCATCGAGTCGGGCACGATCCCTCGCGATGAGGAGGCGGTCCTGTGCATCACCGGCAACGGTCTCAAGACCCAGGAGGCCATTTTGGGCCAATGCGGACAACCGCGTCTGATCAAGCCTTCGCTGGCTGAGTTTGAGGAACAGATTTACAAACACGATTTTTCAAGGGCGGCCTAGGCCCGCCCCCGTTCAACCCCCGTCCGACCGGACCACGAGGAGATAAAAAGCCATGCCCGTTCAAGTGATGATCCCCACCCCCCTGCGCAAACTTACCGCCGAAAAGGAGCAGGTTCCCGCCAGCGGCTCCACCGTGGCGGAGGTCATTGACGACCTTGAAAAAAACCATGCGGGCATCAAGGAACGGGTCCTGACCCCCGAGGGAAAAGCGCACCGGTTTATCCTGATTTTTGTCAACGACGAGGACATCCGTTTCACCGACAATCTGGCCACCCCGGTCAAGGACGGGGACACGGTCAGCATCGTCCCCGCCATTGC
>JANRIZ010000174.1:0-21669 GCA_033764445.1 Verrucomicrobiia bacterium
TAGGTTTCGCCATTGGCGGTTTTTTTTCCGTGAAAACCCGGTCCGTACCACGAGGCGATGCCACGCTGCTTCCCGCCCTTTCCATAATAATCAAACCTCGGATAATTCGAACACGCCGCCAACAACACCGCACACAGACACAAAAGAAGGAACAAGCGCACTTTCATATTCTTCACAGAATACCGCCCTCCCCCGGGAATCACCACTGATTTCGTTGCCTGTTTGGCGTGGGGAAGTGGTTGCCGGTTCTCGGTTGCCGGTTGAGCGTTGTGCGCCTGCTCGCGACGTATGTCGGAGTTGGGCGTTGGGCGGCGTGGCGACGAGGCCGTTCGCCCTACAGTTCCCTTTTTGTGTTTTTTGTGCATTTTTGTGGCCAACCCTCCCCCCTCTGCGGTCCTCTGCGACCTCTGCGGTTAAACTCCCCCTTTTACCTGTTCACGGTTCACAATTCACGGTTGACTTCCCTCAAGCCGTGGAATCACAGCCCCAATACCTGATCGGCACCTGCGCCTGGAGTTTTGATGCGTGGAAGGGCGTCTTTTACCCCGCCAAACTCAAACCCACCGATTACCTCCCCTGGTACGCACGCTTTTTTAACACGGTTGAAATTGATTCCACCTTCTACAACATTCCACCCCCGCACTACGTCCGCGCCTGGGTCCGCAAAACCCCGGACCATTTTATCTTCTCCTGCAAATTGCCCAAGATGATCTCCCACGAGGCGCGTCTGAAGGATTGTCAGGCGGAGGTCACGTCCTTCCTTTCGGTCATGGAAAATTTTGGCGGGAAACTCGGACGCATCCTGCTCCAGCTCCCCCCGTCCTTTTCCACACGCGACGAACACGCCCTCAAAAAGTTCATCCTCGCCTGGCCGCGCGAATTCCCGCTGGCTGTCGAGTTCCGCCACCCCAGCTGGCGGCTGCCGCGACTCGAACACTTTTTGCAGGAACACGGTGTCGTCCATGCCTGGAACGATCTGACCGGGCCCGATTCCAAGGACTTCGCCGCCTTCCTGCCCACACCGGTCACCTCCCCGGACCTCTATGTGCGCCTGCTCGGGGACATCACCAAAAAATACCGACGCGACGGTTCGACCATCCACACCTACGGCAGAATCCTCTGGCCCCGCGCCTCGGCCATCGAACAGTGGGCCTCCAAATTCCGGATCATGGCCCCGACGGTCAGACGGGTCTTCTGCTACTTCAACAACCACTACGAGGGATTTTCCATCCAATCCTGCATCACCCTCCTCAAGGGACTGGGTCAGCCCGCCCCCGATTTTCAAAAGGCCCTGCACGAAGGCGAACAGATGGAGCTGGACCAGTAATCATTTTACATTTCCTATCTTCAATTGACAGATCAGAGGCGACGAAGCCGTTGTTTTGCCGATTTGAAATTGCCAAATTCCGTTTTGTGTTTTTTGTGCATTGGACTTTGCCCCGGATTGATCAGGGGTGACCATTCATCCCTTGAGACTTGGGCGTTGGACGCGCGATGAGTTGCGGGAGCGGGAAATTTTTACGTTCCCTAGCCCCCGCTCATCCGGAAGGGCTTTTTCCCGGCCTTGATCAGGTGATAGTTGATCGTCCCCACCAACCCAAGAAAAAGTCCATACGCAAAAATGGCCATCATGATCAGACCCCCGGGCTGACCGGTCATGACCATCATGATAATTTTATCCACGACATAATACGCGAGCAGCAACCCCGCACACACGCGGCTTTTGAAAAGCACCCCCGTGCTCAGCCCCGCCACCAGCCCGGCACTGATGAGGAGTCCGATGGGTGAAATCTGAATCTCCTCCATTTTCACAAACAGGAAGATCACGCCACCGATCATCGAAAAAGCCGCCACGACATACCCGAAGATGTACCCGGTCCTGATCTTCTTGAGCGCATCCTCCACATCCGGATTGTCATCGGAAAAGTCACTGGTGATCACCGCCTCTGCGGGGGCCACTTTGAGTTCGGCCAATTTCGCGTCAATGACTCCCTGCAGCGGCACCCAGGCCGCCCCATCCCACGCCCACGACTGCACCGCATCAATTTCGCCTTTCTGGCAGCGGTTGATCACCTCAAAAATCGGAAACGGCCCCTGCGTCTCTCCATTGACCGAAATATGAATTTGTTCGTCAGACATAACCACAGACTCTTTCACATGGAAAGAGTCCCCATGCGAAAAGTCAATGTTTTATTGACTCCGTAAAACCGGATATCAGAGCGAACGGAATCGGTTGAGCGTTGGAAACAGGTTCTCGGTTGCCGGTCGCGAGAAAAAAGAATCCGTGATATCCGCGGTTAATAAATCTGCATTCCTCCGCGACATCCCGATCTATCCGCGACAAGTCTGCGGGGAGATATCCCCTTCCGCATAAGGAATCCACTGGCCCAAATGTGTCGCATACAGTCCGGCCTCGACGGCCAGACCGGTCATTTCCGCCAAGGCCTGCACATAGGCGGCAATCTGTCCGCGGTACTCCTCACGCAGGCCTTCCCCGGAGGCGGCCCGGTTGGTTTTCCAATCCAGAATCAGCCACCGGCCCCGCGCGGGATCGAACACGGCCATATCCATGATTCCCTCCACCACCCGCCCATCATCGACCTTCCAGAAAAACGGCAGCTCGGCATGGACCACATTTCCGGGCCCGCACAACCACGTCTGCAACCCCGTCGGACCCGCCAGGTGTGTCCGCAAAAGTTCCCATTCCCGCCGGGAACGCGCGGCATCGGGCGAGAGCACCAATTGCCTTTCAAAAATCTCCGACCACTTCGCGGGATTCCCCTGCCAATCCAGTTCCTCGACAAATTCATGCCACCAGCTCCCGTACTGTGTGCCGGGATTCTCCTCGGCGGGATACGGCCAGTCTTCCTCAAATTGCGCCCGGACCTCCGGCTCCTCCCGTGTCGGGACGGAATGCACCGCCAGCGTATGCGGTGACACCTTCCGCACAAATTGCCCCGACACCTCACGGACCTCCTGCAAATCCAGCTCATCTGATTCCCCTTTGGAATCCGGAATCTGGAATCCGGAATCTTCATTCCTTTCCCCTTTTGAATCTGGAACCTGGAATCTGGAATCTTCATTCTTTTCCCCTTTGGAATCTGGAATCTGGATTCTGGATTCCCCCTCCTCGCCCGTGGTCAGCCTCAAAAACGCCTCTTCATTCGCACCCGGCACTTTCTCCGTCCCCGCGCATTTCAGATAGGCCGCCCACGAATCCTCCGGAGCCGCTCCACCCTTTTTTTCACCCATCGCCCGGTCATCGACAAACACCAGCGTGTGTCTGGCCCGGGTCACGGCCACATACGCCAGACGCTGCATCTCCCGCCGCGCGCGCATTTTGCGCAAGGCGTCCACGGCGGGGGTGTTGTCAGCGGAATCCGCCAGCACAAGGCACTCGCCCGAGGGACCCACACCGGGAACGAGAAACGGATACTCGGAATTGACCACATTTCTGATTCCCCGCCAGAGAAAGGGGACAATGACCGCCTCCCACTGGAGCCCCTTGGCCTTCTGGGCGGTGATCAACTGGATTGCATCCGCCTGCACGCGTCGGGTGTCGGCGGTTTGAAAAAATCCGTCCCGCAACTGCTCCGCAAACTCCGCCAGGGTCTTCCCCCGCGCCCCGGCCATGCCCGCGAGTGTGATCAGCCGCTCCGTTTCCCCGTCCCGCCCGGGTCCGTCACCGTCGGGCAGCCGCGCCAGCCGTTCCCGCAGACGGACCGACCCGGCCAGCGTCTCCACGGCCTCCCGCAGGGGCTGGCGCAAAATGCGCCGACGCAATCCGGCCAGTCCGTCCAACACCGCGGCAACCTCGTTCCCGGGGGGAGTCGGCTGAGGATTTGTGATGTCGAACCTTCCGCCATTGCCTTCCGCAAAATGCGCCAGGGCCTCGTCGGAAATCCCGAAAATCTCGCGCAGGACGCCCGTCAGCTCGAAGGAATTCCCGGGATCGGCCATGACCATGAGCAACGCACACATCCAGGCGTAGGCAGGGGACTGACCCCGGATTTCCGATTCGGACTGGACCTGGCAATCGATGCCCTCCCGCCGCAACGCCCGCACATAGGGGGCAAACCACTTTTTGCGGGGACACAGGATGGCGACCTGGGACCAGCGGGTCGCCCGCAGCCCCGTCAACCCCGTCGTCCGGATCCAGGCCGCCATGGCCCGGGCCTGGGCCTCATATTTCTGTGAATGCGTCACCTTTTCACCCGCCTCGACCCTGCGGCGGAGGTCCTGCGGAAAATCCAGCGGCACCCGGACCACCTGGCCGGACCAGACCCCGGGCCGGGGCTGGAGCGGGACAAATGCCACATCGTTATCCTGCGTGTTCAAAATGCGGGGGAACATTTCATTCACGCAGTCGATGACCGCCTGATCGCAGCGGAAGGTGACCGAAAAACAAACCCGCGCCCCGCTGTCGGCCTCCACCATTTTGTCGTCAACGAACCGGTACCGGCTCAAATCCGCGCGCTGGCCGTAGATTGACTGCTGCGGATCGCCGACCATGCAAAACCGTCCGGGCTCGGGTCCCTCGCCGTCCCTCTGGGCCAGCCAGCGACCGGTCGCCCCGGGCGGACGGGTCATTTCCAGCAGGACCTCGAACTGCAGGGGGTCCGTATCCTGCGCCTCGTCGAGAATGACACGGTATTTTTTCCGGCGGATTTTCCGGGCGGTCTCCGGATGTGAAAACAGTTCGCTCGCCAGCTGGACCTGATCGTCAAAGGTGAGCCGACCCCGTTCCAGACGGAATTTCCGGAAGTCCTCCCAGAGACTCCGTGCCACCGTGTGGAGACGGAGGGCGATCCAGTCGCGGTATTCCTGAAAGGCCGGGTACCAGACCGCCTCCAGTTTTTTGTTCGTGCCTGGCATCCCGGGAAGCGGGAGATGATTCTTCTGGGCTTCACACGCCACCCAGTGCCGGGCGAGGTCCTTGGCGAGCTCAATGTTCTTTTTCCCATTGCCCGTCGCCTCGAAGGCGAGGATCGGCTCAATGTCCGCCTGCGGTTGGCCGTCGAAAGGGACCGGGGCGATCCGGTGCGGCTCAAAATTCCGGCCCATTTCAAGGACGGTTTGAATGGGCACATAGGCGAGCAACCGTTCCCAGTCCGCTGTGGAAATGGGCGGCTGCCAGCCGGTGAGCGTCTGGATGAAGTCCCGCCACAGGTCGGTGTCCCGGCTGAGCACCTCAAAGGAGGTGGGCACGC
Source organism: Verrucomicrobiia bacterium (assembly GCA_033764445.1). Taxonomy (GTDB): domain Bacteria; phylum Verrucomicrobiota; class Verrucomicrobiia; order JAWXBN01; family JAWXBN01; genus JANRIZ01. The sequence goes on from JANRIZ010000174.1 coordinate 5,211, forward strand.
CCAGAACCGCCCCATGCTGGCTGAGCAGCTTCACGCAAAAACTGTGGATGGTTCCGAAAAAGGCCCGGTTGAAGGCCGCCAGAATCTCCCCATCGGTGGATTTTTCCAGCAGGGCATTGCGCACACGGTGCTGCATCTCATCGGCGGCGCGTTTGGTGTAGGTGACCACCACCAGCTGCGGCAGCCATTCCAGGGCCCGGGCGTGGTCCGTCTGAAGCGCCAGGGCCACGATGCGCCGGGTCAGCGACTCCGTTTTGCCCACGCCCGCGGGGGCGATGACGGAAAAATTCCTCCCGATCTCGCTGATGAAACGGTCGCGTTCGGCCTGGTCGGAGGGGGAGGGCCGGGGGTTACTCATCCTCGCCTCCCCCGGGGTTCAAAAACGGATGGCTCCGGCGCCAGCGCTGATCCGAAATCTCCCGGTCGATTTCCAGGGTGGCCACCGGGTACATCTCGCGGATCGGGGCAAACTCGTCAAAGATTTCACCCCGGAATCCAAACACGCCACTCTGCTGCATCGCCGCAAGCCCCCGCCACAGGGCGGCCTCCTGGAGTTCCGTGGTCCAATCCACCTGGACTTCCAACGGTTCGCCGCGGCTCAGGAGGGAGAGACTGACCTCCCCGGCGCCGAGACTGCCGAGCAGGAGTGCGTAGAGCGGCAACTGGATGTTTTCACCGTTGCGGATTTTTTTGGCCTCCAGTTTTTTGGCGCCCCCGGTCTTGAAATCCACCACCCACACCCGGTCGGCAAGGTCGGAAGTGGCCGCCAGCAGCAAATCCATGCGGCCGAACAATTCCAGTGCGTCACCCGAGGGCAGGGTGACTCTGACAGGCTCCGGAACGCGGTACTCCACCGCAAAATGCGGCCATGCCGCGGGGTCCACCCGTCCGAGGGCGTCCACCAGTTCCTCGCCGGTCCGGACCGATTCCCGCCACAGGCAATCCCACCACACCGGCAGGTTCACCCCCGCGCGGGTGGCCTGTTCCCGCACGGCGTTGCGGGTGGTGGCGGCCGCCGCGCGATAGTTCTGGAGCATCGCGTCCGGTGCGGGCCTTTCCGCAAAATGGCCCTTGCCCGGGGCGGGATGCACCCGTGAAATCCATTCGTGCACCCACGACCCGCGGGTGAGATTCCACCGGTAGGGATCGTCGCCGGAGTCCGGGCCGCGGACCCCGAGATAAAAATCCATCCACCGCAGGGCGGGCTGGGTGAGCACCCTCTCCCATTGGGTCACTGAAAGATGGGCCCGGCGGGAGGGCGGGGTGGAGAAGGCAAAATCGTAGGGACCGAATGCGGTTTCCGGGTCCCGCCGGGCATTGTGGGCGAGAAGTGTCTGGGCAGGGTCGGGGGTGTTGTGGAGCGGCTCCAGGAGGGCCGGACGGAATTCCATCGCGGAGGCAAGCCTCGCCCCCGTGGCCCGAGCCCACTGATGAAAACATTTCTCATCGACCGCCCGGCCGTGGACCTGAAGATGCAGCCGGGTGAGGAACTGGCCGGGCTTGAGTTCCCGCGAAGGTTCCGCCTCGCTCAGCAGGGAGGCGGTCATGCACACCGCCCGGGTCACCCCCTCCAGCAAATGCGCCATCTGCCGCTCCACAAACGCGTGCTGATGCCGCAGGGCGATGCACAAACCCCGGTCGTGGCGCACCGTTTCGTGGCCCTCCCCCTGGGGGCCGGTGATGACCGCCTGGCGGTTGGCCGTCCGGATGCGGGCATTGAGTTCGAGAAGCTGATCCTCCCCGAGCCATCCGTTTTCCTGAAGTTGCGGCGGGAAGGTGGTGTCGTTCTGACCCGTGAAAATGAGATGGGACCAGGTTTGGAATTCCGCGTGGGCATAGGTGACCAGATGCACCCTTGCGAAGGGATGGTTGCCCGTGGCGGTGCGGGTCTTGGCGATGGAACTGGCCGTGTCCCGCAGCCAGCGCAGAAAAATCCCGCGCGACATTTCAACCCGCAGGCCGCGGACGAGCACGGGAATATCCAGACTGATGCCGTCGATCCAGTCTCCCAGCCCGGCGGTCCTGAGGGCCTCCCGGCTGCGCTCCAGGTGGTCCGAAAATGTGGCGCGCTCGGGCAGAAATATCCACTCCCCCAATGCCACGCCCATCGCACGCGGCCCCGGCTGGGAACCGGCCATCAGCAATCCGGAGAGCAGGCGGAGGTCCGTGCACAGGGTCCGTCCCTGTACGGATTCGAGATGGCGGCGCACCTCCTCCACTTGGTCCAGGGCCTCGGGACGGTGCGGACACACGCGCAAAAAGCGGATGAAGGTGTGAAGGGTGGGCCGCTCCTGCAACGCCAGCCAGGCCTGCCACGGCGGGTCCTCAAAGGGGCCCGGCGCAAAATGTCCCACCCCGTCATCATAGGGTATTTCCAGGCGGTCCAGCAACAGGGACACCTCGTGCGCGAGGGCGCACACATTGGGAAAAAGCACGCCGATCCGCCCCGCCCGGTCCTCCGCCAGCCACCGGGAGACCCGAAGCACAATCGCCTGCGCCTCCTGCCGTGTGTCCTGGCCCACCTCAAAATGAATCTGATGAAATTTGAAATGTGAAATTTGAGGGTGTGGATTTTCACTTCCGTCCTCAACTTCTGTTTTGGAATCTTGAATCTGGAATCGGGAATTTTCCACCTCCCCCACAATTTCCGCCTCGCCCATAACCTCCTCCCAGGCCCCGCTCCAGATCTGGTCCGGTTCCTCGGCCTCGTACCGGGGATCGAAGAGACAGAGTCGGACCTCCCGGGCGGACCGGACACAGGCCTGAAGGATCGCCCACTGCGGCCAGTGAAGTCCGCTGAATCCGCACATGAGCACCGCACCCAGCGGGAAGTCTCCCCGAGAGGTCCGGGTTTTTTCCAGCAGCCACCAATCCAGTTTCTGCACCGTGGACAGACCCGCCTGCCCCATGCGCGAAAGAAATTCGTCCTCAAGGGGAGTCAATTCCGCCGGCAAAATGTCCCGGGGGGTCCAGCCCGCGGCGGCCAACTGGTCGCCGGTGGTCAGCAAGGCGTCGGGGTCGATGAGAACGCTCCGGGCCAGCGGGGCGGGGACCGTGCCCTGCCGCAGGACCGTTTCGGCCGCCACACGCAGCATCAGATGCAGCGTCTCGCGTTTGGCCGAGGCCGGCGCCCCCGCAAACCGGGTCAGCAGAAAGCGACGGACATCCACGGGGGTCCAGAACCGCAGGCCCAGGGCCTGGATGTTTTCGGCGGCCATGCGGGACTTGACGAAGTTCTGGTAGGAGCGCGACGGACAGAGGATCACCGGCAACGGCCCTCCCCCCCCCGCATTTTGCCCCACCCGCAGCAACCACGGACCGATCACACCCGCCCAATGCGCCTCAAAGTCCGTGCCGCGGTAAAGTTTTTGGATGCGGTCAGCTGCCATGTGACCGGCAGTTTAGCAACCGCCCCGCCCCCAGGGCAATCCTGTTGTCGTTACCCTGAATCCTGACTTCCCTATTGGGTGATTTCAGCCTAAATCTAAACCACGCTTTCCTGGTTGAAGACAGGCTTCCACAGGAAAGCGGGGCTTTTGGGATTGGAGCCATTGAAATGACCCACAACAAAAAGGAACAGGAACGAAGCGCCCTGAACGCCACCATCGGGCGTACCGCCAACAATCTGCGCGTCCGTGTCGGACCGCAGGCGGATTTGCGGACACAGATTGATGCGACTGTGGCCGACCTTGAAGAAAAAGCCGCATGAGCAGGATTGCAGACAGACAGTTTTTTGCCGACGTCGCGGAATTGCTCCATGCGGCACGCGGCAAGGCGTATCACACCGTCAATTCCATCATGGTTGAAACCTATTGGAACATTGGCCGCCGGATTGTGGAGCAGGAACAGCGTGGCAAAGGCCGCGCTGATTACGGTGAGGCCCTCATCAGCAGACTTTCCAGGTACCTGACAGAAACCTTTGGCCGGGGGTTTTCAGAGGCCAATCTGTTGAGTATGCGCAGGTTCTACGCATGCTACCCCGGTCCCGATCAATTCCGTAGGCACTGCGTACGGAATCTTTCATGGACGAATATCCGCATGATGATCCGGCTTGATGACAAAAAGGAGCGGAATTACTACCTGCGGGAGGCCTCTTCTGAAAACTGGTCGTCCCGCGTGCTGGAACGCAATATCAAAAGCGGCTATTACCACCGCCTGCTGTCTTCGCACCGCAGGGCGGAATCAAAAAAAACCACCCGGCCCGCCACCCCTCATGCGTCAGAATTTGTCAAAGACCCGTATGTTTTGGAGTTCCTTGATGTTCCCGATGATTTGCAGGGCAGGGAAAGTCTGCTTGAAAACGCGCTGATCAATAATCTGCAAAAATTCCTGCTGGAACTTGGCAAGGGCTTCTCCTTTGTCGCCCGCCAGCAACGTATCAGCACGGAAACCGACCATTTTTACATCGATCTGGTGTTTTACAATTACCTGCTCAAGTGTTTCGTGATCATTGACCTGAAAACCACGCACCTTTCCCATGCCGACATCGGCCAGATGGACATGTATGTGCGGATGTTCGATGCGCTCAAACGCAGGGAGGACGACAACCCCACCCTCGGCCTGATCCTGTGCGCGGACAAGGCCGAGACAATGGTCAAATACTCGGTACTGAAGGGCAGCAGACAGATTTTCGCCAGCAAATACAGGACCCTTCTGCCGACCGAGGACGAGCTGGCGGATATGATCGCACGTGAGAACAGCAGGCTGCTGACTACCGAACAAAAACCCGGCAAACCCAGGGGCAAAAAGAAATGAGCAAGATAGCAGACCTCATCGCCAGACATTGCCCTGAGGAGGTGGAGCATAAACTTCTTGGAAAAGCTGGTGATTCCATTCGTGGAAACGGCCTTCAAAAAAACATTTGGGAGTGCAATGCCTGCAGCAAAAAAATGCGGGTCTCTCCTCCAAGGCAAAATCCATGACTGCAAAATTGAACGGGCGGATGGGGATACTGATACCTCCTTGTGCCTGGCACAGGGAATAACGTGATCAAAAAACAGCATGATCAAGATCGTGTCAGGATTTACAGAGAAGGGTGGTTCCACCACCTGTCTGATCAACCTGACCAATCTGCTGAATGAAAATGGCATTGAGTGCACGTTTTACGGGAACCAGGATTATCACCGGGACAGGTGCCGGTCCGGGAACATCGCCCGGGACCTTGAATACGGACCGGACGATGTGGTCATCACACACTTTCTGGAACTTCCGGAGCGTCCGCCGGTCAGGAGGGTGATCCTGTCCTCGCATGAAAAATGGTGGTTCCCGGTGGGAAGAATCAAACAATACTGGGATGTCTGTGTGTTCCTGCACGAGGAACACCGGCAGTATCATTCGGATTACCGGGGCGGATCCGTGATCATCCCCAACCCCAAGGAGAACCTGGTTTCAAACAAAAAGGGTCCGGTCAAAAACGTGGCAGGCATCATCGGGACAATTGAGGAAAGAAAACAGACGCATGTGTCGATCCAGAGGGCCCTCAGGGACCAGTGCGAACCAATCTATCTGTTTGGCCACATCGGGGAACCGGATTATTTTGAGCAATGTGTCAAACCCCTGCTGAACCCAGGAGTCATCCATCTGGGCCATACGGAAAACAAACAGAAAATGTACGACCAGGTCGGAAGGGTTTACCACTCGTCCATCGGGGAGGTGGCGTGTCTGGTCAAGGATGAGTGTCATCTGACCGGGACCGAGTTTTACGGCAATGAGGAGACGATGCACGAGGTGTCCAAACTGACGAACGGGGAAATTCTGGCCCTCTGGAAGAATATTTTTTGAGAATCCAGGCACAGGGGGAGGGGACCGGGTGTCTGCGTTTTTAGATTTTCGCCTTTTCATCACACGCCCTTTTCGGTTGGCTTCCCCCATGCTCGATGAGGATTTGCTGCCGGTGGTGTGCTGTCCGGAAACCCGCCAGAAATTGAAACTGGCGGACCTGGCCTTTGTGGAGGGACTCAATGCCGATGTCGCACGGGGCAAAATCAGATACATCTCCGGAAAGGTGGCCACCGAAGCCTTTGAAGGCGGTCTGCTGCGTGAGGACGGGACCGTTTTTTATCCGATCATCGGTGGCATCCCGGTCCTTATATATCATGAGGGAGTGCTGGTTCACGCTCAAAAGTGATTGTTGCTCTTGATTTTTCACGTGCTTTTCATATAAGTTTTGTTTGTGAAACAGGTCATACCCCGCAAGGCAGTCTATCGCCTATCTGTATTTCTTCGTTGTTTGCACCGGCTTGAGGAAAATCAGGTGGAAACCGTATCCTCCGAGGCACTGGCCAAGGCAGCCGGTGTCAAATCCTCACAACTTCGCAAGGACTTGGCCTATTTTGGACAATTTGGAATGAAGGGCGTCGGTTACAACGTTAAAGAGCTTTCGGAAAAGATTACAAAACTGCTTGGCACCAACAAGCTCCAGCCGGTCATTCTCGTCGGAGTGGGTGACTTGGGCAGTGCCTTGCTCACCTACCGGGGATTTCAGAAAGAGGGTTTTGAAGTCCTGGCCGGATTTGATGCGGACCCCCGCCGCAAAAGGAGCAAAATTTTTGACGTGCCGATCCTGCCCATGGAGGACATCCTGGCGTTTGTTCAAAAACACGACATCAAGATGGCCATTTTGGCCGTGCCGGCAGCCGTGGCCCAGGCCGTGGCCAACCAACTGATCACCCATGGGATCGAAGCCATTCTCAACTTCGCCCCCATCATGCTCGAGGTTCCCGAAAACTGCGTGGTCAACAATGTCAACCTCGCCATGGAACTCGAAAACCTCTCCTACTTCATCAAGTGATCAAAAGTCGTGATGGGGGCCGCAGGTATCACGGATCGGAGAGGCACGCTGACATTTGATCCTTGTCATTTGCGGTCCCCTCGGCATTTGACGGCTAGTCATTCAAAATATCCGCCTGACCGTAGAGGGTGTACCCGGTGGTTTCGTTGATGCGCACCCTCATGATCTGGCCGATGTGGCGCGGACTGCCGCCGTCAAAGACCACCAGTTGGTTTTTGCGGGTGCGGCCCGAGAGACGGTCGGGATTGGTTTTGCTCGGACCGTCAACGAGGATTTCAACCTCCTGCCCGACCAGGCCCCGGCTTTTGCGCAGGGCAATTTCCTTGAGATCGGCCAGCAGAACCTGGTTGCGGCGCTCCTTCACGGACTCCTCCACCTGTTCGGCCATCTCCGAGGCCGGTGTGTCCTTGCGGGGCGAGTAACGGAACACATACACATTGTCAAAATCGACCTCGCGGGCGAGTGAACGCGTCTCCTCAAAATCCTCCTCCGTCTCCCCGGGAAAACCGACAATGATGTCCCCGGTGACCGCCACATCGGGCACCCGCTCACGGATATTCGCAATCAGTGTGAGGTAACGCTCCCGCGTGTAGGCCCGGTGCATGGCCTTCAGAATGCGGTTGGAACCCGATTGGACGGGCAGGTGGACATGTTCGCACAATTTGGCGAGACGTCCGTAGCAGCCGATCAAATCCTCCCTGAACCCGATGGGGTGTGGCGAGGTGAAGCGGATCCGGTCAATGCCCTCGACCCCGTGAACGGCCTCCAACAACTGGACGAAGGGGGATTTGCCGTCCCGCTCGGGAAATTCGTGGCGCCCGTACAGATTGACAATCTGCCCGAGCAACGTGACGTCCCGGACCCCGCGTGCCGCCAGCCCACCGACCTCGGCGACAATCTCGGGGATCGGACGTCCGCGTTCCCCCCCGCGCGTGAAGGGCACAATGCAGTAGGTGCAATTCATGTTGCATCCCTGCATGATCGAGACAAAGGCGCAGGGTGCGGCCTTTTGCACAGAAAGATGGTCACGGATCGTGTTTTGCGAGTCGAGTTCCTCCTCGGTATCGCAGATGCGTTTGAGTTCCCGGGCCTTCAGCAGTGCCTCGATATGGTCGGCCACGCGATGGAATTTCTGGGTCCCAACCACCAGATCAAGCTCGGGCATCGTTTTGAAAAGGTCCTCCCCCCGGCTCTGGGCCATGCACCCGAGGAAACCCAGGACAATGCGCTCCCCCCGTCCGGACTCCCGTTTGCGGTGGACGACATTGCCCATGCGGGCGAGCGCCTTCTGCTCGGCCATATCGCGGACGCTGCATGTATTGTAAAGGATGACATCCGCCTCGTTTTCCTCCGGGGTCAGGACATGGCCCCGCGCCACGAGCGAGGCACCGACCTGTTCGGAGTCACGCTCATTCATCTGGCAACCATACGTTTTGATGAAGACCTTGGCCATAACCATGGCGACACTATCACATCGTGCCCCATCACTTCAAACACTGCTTCTCAGGGGCCGGCGGCCTCCTTTTGAGGAACCATCCGAAGAGGACCGCCATGAGGGCCAACCCCAGCAGGTTCACCGTTCCCGGCTCGGGAATGGGTTCAATGTAGTAATAAATGGGGCCCAGGCTGATGGATTGGTTTCCCGGATCCACCGGCCCGGCAGGTCCGGGACCATAAATGAAATAAATCCCCACCATGACATTTGTGCCGAAATCCACCTGCAAACTTCCCGCAAAAGCACCCGTGCCCTGGTTGGGGGCGGCGTTGGTTCCCAGAACCTGGTTGTCGATGGCGCCGCTGCCCGTAATCGAGAATGACGGAGCACTGGTGACAGCGGAAAGATTCGCATAAATCACCTGTCCCGCATTGTTGGTGCCGCTGATATTGAAAAGCCGGTCCTGAAATGTGCCGCCATTGTCGATGTCGTAAATCTGGAAGCTCACATTTGAAACGCCCACAATGGAATTGATGTTGGTATAATTAAACTCAAAGGTCACCGCCGCAAACGTGGTGTTGGTGTTGTTATTGGGCGCATTGAAGGACATGAGCAAGGCATTGTTTCCCAGGCCCCCGTCGTTTTGGTTGGTCACAAACGGTGAGGGATTTGCGGCCGTGCGCAAATCCAGATTGTTGGTCGTCAGGCTGAAGGAGATGTCGTAGCTGGCCGGATTCGTGGTGTCGAACTTGAAGTTGTTGGTCAGGATTCCCGGCGGTGACCATGTATTGGAACTCCAGTTCAGAAAACGGTTGTACGTCAGATTCTGGGCTTGCAGGCCCATGATGGTTGTCCCCGCCAGCAGGCTCATGAAAGCTATCCATTGAGAAAATTTCCTAAAATAGTACATATGAATCAATGGCAATTTTTATATTTTTTTAAAAAAAATGTATATATATTACTTGGAATAAATTATTTGCATAATAAATTTTAATGAAATAAAGGAATTTTTCATTATTTCAAGCAAAAAAGCCGTTTCGATTTTTTGTAACCTTTCCCTTTCGATGCCGTCTATATACTTGTCACCAACCCCACCTCTGAAACATATGAAATACTCCCTGTCCCTCCTCGTCGTCACCTCCCTCTGTCTGGCCGTTTCCACCCCGGATTCCTTTGCCAGAGAACGAAACCGGAGCGGCACCCGCACCAATTCCAAGGGGGGTCAGACCACCTACCAGCAAAATGTAAACCGCGAAAAGGGTCAGCGCGATGCCAACACCACCTGGACCAATGCCCGCGGCCAGACGGGCTCGCACACCACCAGTCAAACCGTTGACCGGGAAACCGGCACTTACAACCGCAACAGCAGTACCACCTACGGGGACGGGTCCACCTCCTCAAGCTCCGCGACCCTCCAGAAAACCGGTGAAGGCACCGCCACCCGTACCGGCTCCCGCACCCGCCGCGACGGCACCACCATCAGCAGCGAAGGCACGGTCCAAAAAACCGAGGATGGACGCACGGGCTCGGGCACCTGGACCTCCAGCACCGGAAACTCGGGAACCTACAACAACACGGTCACCCGCACTGAGGATGGAGTCAACCGGACCCAGACCACCACCACTTCCAGCGGGGGGACATGGACCCGCGAGACGGATCTCTCCAAAGAGGGAAACACCATCAACAAAACCGTGACTACCACCACCCCCACGGGAGACACCAAATCCCACTCCTCCAGCACCACAGTCGATAAAAAATGATTTTTCCACCCAAACCCCCAACACCCCAAAAATATGAAAAAATCCCCAAAAAACCTTCTTCTGATGGCCACCTTTGTGGCCGTGACCGCCGGTCTTCCCGTGCTGATGGCCGAGGAATCCCCCAAAACCACCCCGAAAGAGGGTCCGGCCTGCAAAATCGACCCCGCCAAAAAAGCGGAAATGAAGGCAAAACGCGAACAGTTCCAAAAGGAAATGGGTCTGACCGAGGATCAAATGTCCCAGTTGAAGACCCTCAGGAATTCCCGCAAAGAGGAAATGAAAGCACTCAAGGAGGACAAGTCCCTCGCCAAGGAGGATAAAAAGGCCAAATTCGAGGCGCTTCGCGCCAAATACGACGGTCAGATGAAGCAAATCCTCACACCCGAGCAGTTCGCCAAGTTCGAAGCCAAACGGGCCGAACACATGAAAAAAAGGAAGGATCAATATAACCAGAAGAAAAACGCGAGTGCCTCCACCCCGCCCAACAGCTGATCTTTCCGACACAGAAAAACCATCACGCCGACCCCCTGCAGGGTCGGCGTTTTTGATGACCCGTCACCGATGATTCCGGGAGTTTGCTGTTTACTCAACGGGGGTTTGGGAGTTTACTTTTTCGGCAATGTCCCGACCGGTTGATCTGCACGAACGCCTGGCGCCCCTGCTGGTCTTTGCCCTCCTGGCATTTCTTTCGCTGACCACACTGCTGCACCACGAATTGTGGAGGGATGAATGGCAGGCCTGGATGATCGCCAAGGCCAGCCCCACTTTTTGGGACCTTTACAAGAATACCCGTTATGAAGGACACCCCGCCCTCTGGTTTGTCTGTCTCCAGGGTCTGACCCGTCTCTCGGAAAACCCGCTGGCCATGCAGCTTTTTCACTGGGGACTGATGCTCACGTCCGCCGCGCTGATGCTTGCCCGGGGGCCCTTCCCTCTGTGGGCCAAAACCCTGCTCCTCTTCGGATACTTCCCGCTCTTCGAGTACGGGATCATCAGCCGCAACTATGCCTGGAGTGTGCTCCTGCTTTTTGCATTTTGCGCCGTGGGGGAGAGCCGGAAACCCTCCACCCTGGCGGCGCGACTGGTTCTCCTGGCGCTGCTCCCGCACACCAACGTGTTCGGGATGATCTTCAGCATTTTGCTCATGGCCTACCTGGTCGGCACCTGGATGGAGTCTCCGGAAACGGGCAAAATGCGGCGGAGGAGAGACCTGTGGATTCTCTTCGGAGGGGGGCTGCTCTGGGGAACAAGCCTCCTGGGGGCGATTCATTGGGTCAGCCCCCCCCCGGACCATATCTGGGCGGGGAAGGAACAATATTTTCTGAGTGTCGAATGGATGCTCCAGACCCTTTCCGCCCTGTGGAACGCCTATGTCCCGGTTCCAGAACCCGCCGTCGGGTTCTGGAACACCAACATCCTTTCGACAATCTGGCTCAAGGCAATGCTGGGGGTGCTGCTCTGGATTTTTCTGGCCGGAACCTTTCTGAAACGGAAAAAGCTTCTGTTGCTTTTCACCGCGGGAACCCTCTGCGTTCTGGCTTTCTTTTACACCCGTTATTTTGGGTACACCCGGCACCATGGACATCTCTTCCTGTGGCTGATCGTCTGTCTGTGGCTGGGACATGTTTTTTCCCGCCCCTCGGATCCCGGCCCCCCCGTGGATTTTTTCTCCGTCTGGCACCGCAACTCCCGAACCCTCCTTGTCTCCCTGCTGTGTCTCCACGGCGTCGTGGGGGTGGGGGCCTGTCTGGCGGATTGGCAGCATGTCTTTTCGGCCAGCGATTCCACGATCCGCGAAATTCGGCGGCGACATCTGGACCAAATGCCCGTGGTGGGGGAAACCGACAATATCAGTTCACCCGTGGCCGGGGGATTGGGAAAGGAATTTTACTACGCGCGGGGCGGACGCCGGGGCGATTTTTGCCTGTGGCGCCGGGACCGTCAGCAGGTGATTCTCATGCCCCTGGCCGTCGCCCTCTCGGCGGGGGCCGGGGACCAGCTGCTTGTCTGGAGCTACCACCCCACGCAGCCCCTGCCCGAATCCGTCGAATTCCTCTTTTCGATCCCGGCGGGAATCAGTTCGGACGAAACCTACTTTGTGTACCGCCTTCATTCCGGCGGCATGCAGGGACTTCCGCCCCGTGAAATCGCCCTTCATTTGAGGCCGATGTTTACGGGCAATCCGTACGATTGACCCCGCTCCTTTTTGTCGGCGGACGGGGGTTCTGTGACCGGTCCCTTCCGGCATTTGGGACATCCGGGGATTTTTTTGTAACCAAATCCCTCTCTGATGCGTCTTCTGTCTTGTTCACAACACCAGCGTTGCTGGGGGGGACAAAACAACAATAAAACAAAATGGAGTCGTTCACATGAAAAACAAGTTCACACACCTCATTCGCGCCACCCTTCTGATGGCGGCGCTGGCCCTGACCGTTCCGGGACAGGCGGCGGAACCCGCTCCTGCGGCGGAAACCCAAAAGAGTGCCCTGGCACTGACAGAGGACCAGAAGGCACAGATGAAAGTGCTGAAGTCCGAGGAAAAGCAGGCCCTGGCGGCCCTCAAGGCGGATTCCTCGCTTTCCAAAGGCGAAGTGCGCAGCAAGTCCGCCACCCTCAAGGCCGAATACAAGGCCAAGCGGAATGCCCTTCTGTCGCCCGAACAGAAAACCGCGCGTCAGGAACACATGAAAAAACTGCGGGATTCCCGGGTCAAAAAGGCCGGGGCCGATACCAAGGGTTAGTTTGGCGGGGCAAAGGCGGGACTGTCCGAACACCGGAAACGGATTCGGACAGTTTTGCTTTTCGCCAAACATCTTGTTGCCGGAGGGCCAGGAACACGGCAACATCCGGGCCGATATGGATATTCTTGCCCGTGCCCGCAGGGTATTTGACGTGGAGATGGATGCCCTTCACGCGGTGCGCCGTCATCTCCTGACCCCCAGCTTCCGCCAGGCCGTCGAGGCCCTGGTCTCCACCCTCAATCGACGCGGGAAAATCGTGCTGGTGGGTGTGGGAAAATCGGGAAACGTCGGGGCCAAAATCGCGGCCACGCTCACGAGCACGGGTTCGACCTGTGTGGTCCTCAATTCGACCGATGCCCTGCACGGGGATCTCGGATTGGTCTCCGACGGGGACATCATTCTGGCGCTCAGTTACAGCGGGGAAACCGAGGAATTGATCCGTCTGCTTCCCCCCTTGCGCCGTTTTAACGCAAAAATCATCTCCCTGACGGGCAATGGCTCCTCCACCCTCGCCCGGCACAGTGACCTGGTTTTGAATGTGCGTGTACCCAAGGAGGCCTGCCCCTTCAATCTGGCCCCCACCTCCAGCACCACGGCCATGCTGGTGGCCGGAGACGCCCTGGCCATGTGCATCCTCGAGGCCCGCGGATTCACCCGCAAGGACTTTGCCCGGTTTCATCCCTCGGGGGCCATCGGCCAATCCTTGCTGGTGAAGGCCTCGGACATCATGCGCACAGGCAAACGCCTGGCCCGTGTGAAATCCGGCGTTCCTTTGCGCGTGGCCATTGCGGCCATGATGCGGGCCAAATCCGGCTCCGTGTGCATTGTGGATGCCCGCGGAAAACTGGCGGGCATTTTTACAGATGGCGATCTGCGGAGACATTTTGCCGACCCAAACCTTTTGAAAATGAGGGTCGATGACGTCATGACGCGCAAACCGATCACCCTCCGGGAGGACTGTCTGGCCGCCGAGGCCCTGCAAATTTTCAACACGCACGCTATTGACGATTTGGTTGTTGTCGATAGGCTCAATCGTCCTGTCGGTCTCGTGGACTCCCAGGATCTGCCCAAGCTGAAGGTTGTCTGAACGCCTGGACTTTCCGCGGAAAAACCGTCCCGAGACCTGCACGCACACGAGAATCAACTTAAAAAAAGTCTCACAAGGAACATTATGGCAATCAACGCAAACGACGTCCGCAAAGGCATGGCCATCAAATACAATACCGATGTCTGCATCGTTTTGGAAACCACCCACCGCACCCCCGGCAACCTGCGGGCCTTTGTCCAGGCCACCCTCCGCAGCCTCAAAACCGGGAAATCCTCGGATGTCCGCTTCGGTTCCAATGAGAAGGTCGAGACTGTTGACGTCCAGCGGGCCAAATACGAGTTCAGCTACAAGGACGGGGATGCCTTCGTTTTCACCGAACCGACCTCCTTTGAAACCATCACCCTGCAGCCCTCCCTGGTCGGCGATGCCAAAAATTATCTGACCGACAACCAGAATTGTGACATCACCTTCGTCGAGGGCATCCCGGCCGTCGTGGAGCTTCCCTCCACCGTCACCTTGAAAGTCACCGAATCCGCCGATGGCGTCAAGGGCGACTCGGCCAACAATGTCATGAAGCCGGCCGTGCTGGAAACGGGCATTACCATCAATGTTCCCCTGTTCATCAAGGAAGGTGAATCCATCAAGGTCGATACACGGACAGGCGACTACATGAGCCGGGCCTGATCCATGTCCCGGATTCTGGGCGGCCTGCGGCCTTTGTCTGCAGGACAGGATCCGCGGGCCAGGCAAAACTTCCTCCCTTGCGCATTGCCTCAAAGGCAAACGACACCGAAGGCGTTGCAAAATCGGGTCTGACACCTTTGGTTGCTGCAAGGGTCCGCACAGGACGATGAGAAGCGCCACGGGCCCGAAGAGTGCCTGTCTTCCGGTGCCATGACTTTCGGGTCGATTCGGCCGGAAAAATTTAGCTCGGAAAATCCGGGGACCTCTTATAGAAAGTCTTCCGCCATGGGCAAAAAGAAAAAACACAAGAAGGAGGACGGCGACAAGGCGGCCAAAAAGGCGCGCCAGGCGGGGGGGAAATCCCGCAAACCCGCGGGAAAGACCGTCTCCAAGCCCGCCAAACCCTCCCGCAAAATGCGGAAACAGGCGGAGCCGGACCTGGAAAGTCCGCGTCCGGTCTCGCCCGTGACGCGCAAGGGGACGCGTCCCAGGGCCAAAACGGCATCGGCACCCGCAAAGGCGGGGGGAGCCCTGCGGATTCTTTTTGTCGCCAGCGAGTGCACCCCCTTTGCGAAGATCGGCGGGCTGGCCGACGCCGTGGCCGCATTGCCCAAGGCCCTGATCCGTCTCGGGCACGACGTGCGGATTTTGATGCCGTTGTACCGGGGGGTGGACCGGGAAAAACACCGGATCCGGTTCCGGTCCAGTGTGTGTGTGCACATGGGACAGGGGGAGGAGAACTGGGTGGGCCTGCACGAGACGCTCCTGGAGGACACCGTGCCCGTCTATTTCATTGAACATGACCGTTTTTATGGGCGCGCGGGAATCTATGACGACTGGGAATGGGGGGAATACGGGGACAATGCCTTCCGTTTTGCCCTGCTCTGCAAGAGTGCCCTGCAGGTGTGCAAGGATTTGGATTTCATCCCGCATGTGCTCCATGGCCACGACTGGCCCGGCGCATTATGCGGCGCCTTTTTAAAGACCTGGGACCGGGTGCTTTCCCCCCTCTCACAAACGGCCAGTGTCTTGACCATCCACAACATCGGCCACCAGGGCGTTTACCACGCGAGCGTGTTCCCGTACCTGGGTCTGGGCGGGGATTATTTCCATCCGGGGGTCATCGAAGACCATGGAAAGGTCAACCTCCTGAAGGCCGGCGTCTTTTTTGCCGATGCCATCACCACCGTCTCCCCCACGTACAAGGAGGAAATCAAAACCCCGCTGGGCGGGCAGGGCCTGGCCCCGTTTTTGAATGGCCGCCACGAGGATTTTTTTGGGGTCCTGAACGGGGTGGACTATGAACATTGGGACCCCGCGACTGATCCGCTGCTGCCGGCGCGGTATTCCGGGGAGGATTTGAGGGGCAAGGCGCGGTGCAAATTTGCGCTTCAGGAGCGCATGGGTCTGGCCCGGGACGCGGAGGCCCCGATTTTCGGCGTGGTGTCGCGGTTTGCCCGGCAGAAGGGATTTGATCTGCTCAAGGAGGCCCTGCCGCGGGCCCTGCAGGACATGCATTGCCAGGTGGTGGTCCTGGGACAGGGGGATCCGGCGACGGAGGATTTTTTCCGATGGCTCGTGCAGACCTATCCGGGGAAGGCCGGGGCGCAGATCGGGTTCAGCAACGAAACCGCGCATCTGATCGAGGCGGGGTCGGACTTTTTTCTCATGCCCTCCCTGTACGAGCCCTGTGGTCTCAATCAGATGTATTCCCTCAAATACGGCACGCTGCCCGTGGTGCGGGCCACCGGCGGGCTCGAGGACACGGTGGTCAATTACAACGAAAGCACCGGTGAGGGAACCGGATTCAAGTTTTACGAGCCCAGCGGAATGGCCGTGTATTATACCATGGGCTGGGCCGTGTCGACCTGGTTTGACCGTCCCCAGCACATCGACCGGATGCGGGCGGCGGCCATGGCACAGGATTTCGGCTGGCACAAACCCGCCGCCCAGTACGAGAAAGTCTACCGGCACGCGTTGGAGAAGCGGAAGAAGTGGTAG